>JBBRYD010000014.1:0-46984 GCA_038238065.1 Propionibacteriales bacterium
ACCGCGAGCAGCACGACCCGACCGAAGCGGTCGATCAACGGACCGCCGACGATCCGACCCACCGTCATGGCCGCCACGAAGGTGCCGTAGACCAGCGCGCCGGTGGTCGGGGTGAACCCGTGACCGTCGACCGAGGCCAGGGTGATCCAGTCGTTGGCGGAGCCCTCGGTGAAGGCCATGCCCAGCATCATCACGCCGATCAGGATCAGCCGGACGTCCTTCCACAGGGCAAGGCTCTGCCGGACCTGGTCCCAGCGCGTGCCCTCCGCCGCCGGCGCCGCCGCGGTCGGGGCGACACCGTCCGCTTCCGCCCCGACGGCAGGGATGAAGCGGATCGCCACGAAGATGCTGGCCAGGATGACGCCCGTCATCAGAGCGAAGTTCCAGAACACCGGCAGCTCGATGGCGGACGCACCCGCGCCGAGAGCGGCGCCGACGATGGTGCCGATGCTGAAGAACGCGTGCATCAGGGGCAGCACCGTCTTGCCGATGGCCTTCTCCACGTCCGCACCCTCGACGTTCATCAAGACGTCAGTGGTGGAGTAGCAGAACCCCAGAAACGCCAGCGCGAGGACCGTGACGACCTCGGAGTGCAGCAGTCCCGCTCCGACCCCGGCCGCACCGAGACCCAGGGCGAAGCCGCAGGTCGACAGCAACAGCCCTCGACGAGAGCCGAACCTCGCCGACGTGGCCGGCGCGAACAAGAGCCCGAGAATGGAACCGGCCGCGATGGCGAACAGCAGCACGGCGACGCCGGAGGTGCTGATGGCGAGGTCGGCCTTGACCGCGGGGATGCGGGAGGCCCAGGTCGCGAAGGCGATGCCGGTCAGCGCGAAGACGGTGAAGACGGCGTTGCGCCAGGCGCGGACCGAGATCGAACGTCCCTCGCTCGGCTGCGACCCCACCGAGCCCGACGCGACGGCCCGCGACGTCACAGCACCGATAGCAGGCTCCGCAGCTCCCACGGAGTCACCTGCCGGCGGTAGTCCTCGAACTCCGCACGCTTGTTACGGAGGAAGAAGTCGAACACGTGCTCGCCGAGCGTCTCGGCCACCAGCTCGGAGGACTCCATCACCCGGATGGCCTCGTCCAGGTTGCGGGGCAACGGCGAGATGCCGAGGGCCTGGCGCTCCCGTTCGGTCAGCGACCAGACGTCGTCCTCGGCCCCCTCCGGCAGGTCGTACTCACCTTTGATGCCGGCCAGCCCCGCGGCCAGCATCAGGGCGTACGCCAGGTACGGGTTCGCCGCCGAATCGATCGAGCGGAGCTCCACCCGGGCGGAGGCACCCTTGTTGGGCTTGTACATCGGCACCCGGACCAGTGCCGAGCGGTTGTTGCGACCCCAGCAGATATAGCTCGGGGCCTCACCGCCACCGGCCAGCCGCTTGTACGAGTTGACGAACTGGTTGGTCACCGCCGTGATCTCGGCGGCGTGTCGCAGCAGCCCGGCGATGAAGTGTCGGCCGACCTTGGACAGGTGGTGCTCGGCGCTCGCATCGTAGAAGGCGTTGTTGTCGCCCTCGAACAGCGACATGTGAGTGTGCATACCCGAGCCGGGGTGGTTGGTGAACGGCTTGGGGATGAATGAGGCGTGGATGCCCTGGGACAGCGCCACCTCCTTCACCACCACCCGGAACGTCATCAGGTTGTCAGCGGTGGAGAGTGCGTCGGCGTAGCGGAGGTCGATCTCCTGCTGGCCGGGGCCGCCCTCGTGGTGGGAGAACTCCACCGAGATGCCCATCTGCTCCAGCATGGTGATCGCCTTGCGGCGGAAGTCGCTGCCCAGACTCTGCGGGGTGTGGTCGAAGTAGCCGGACTGGTCCACCGGGATGGGCGAGAGGCCGGGCTCCAGCGGGTCCTTGAACAGGTAGAACTCGACCTCGGGGTGGGTGTAGAAAGTGAACCCGAGATCGGAGGCGCTCTTCAGCGCCCGCTTCAAGACGTAGCGCGGGTCCGCGTACGAGGGGGAGCCGTCGGGCATCCTGATGTCGCAGAACATCCGCGCGGTGGCCGGGCTGTAGTCGCGCCAGGGCAGCACCTGGAACGTGGTGGCGTCGGGGTGGGCGACCATGTCGGACTCGTAGACCCGGGCGAAACCCTCGATCGCCGAGCCGTCGAAGCCGATCCCTTCGGAGAACGCCCCTTCGAGTTCGGCCGGCGCGATGGCGACGGACTTCAAGAAGCCGAGCACGTCGGTGAACCAGAGCCGCACGAACCGGACATCTCGCTCTTCGATCGCCCGGAGCACGAACTCGGTCTGCTTGTCCACCCGCCCAGTCTGCCGGTACCGGTGTAACAGTGGCGTTACGTGGACCCCCGGATACCCTTTCGTTGTGCCGAACTTGAGAATCGCGCTCGCTCAGCTGAACGCCACCGTCGGGGATATCTCGGCGAACTCCGGTCTCGTGCTGGAATGGGCCAAGAAGGCCGATGCCGCCGGAGCCCACCTGGCCCTGTTTCCGGAGATGGTGCTGACCGGCTATCCCGTCGAGGACCTCGCGCTGCGGCAGAGCTTCGTTGAAGCATCGCGGATCTCGGTCCAGCACCTGGCCGAGCGTTTGGTGCAGCAGGGGCTGGGCGACCTCGTCTGCCTGGTCGGCTACCTCGACCGCACCGACCAGCCGGAGCTGCCCAAGGGCGGCCGACCGCAGAACAAGGCCGCCGTGCTGTACCAGGGGCGGGTGCTCGCGCCGTACGCCAAGCACCACCTACCCAACTACGGCGTCTTCGACGAGGACCGGTACTTCACCTCGGGCAACGAGCTGCAGGTGGTCAGGGTCCGCGGCGTCGACGTGGCGATCGCGATCTGCGAGGACCTCTGGCAGGAAGGCGGACCGGTGGCCGCCACCGCGGAAGCCGGGGCGGGACTGCTCGCGGTGATCAACGCCAGCCCGTACGAGCGGGACAAGGACGACACCCGCGGCGCCCTGGTCGCCCGGCGGGCCGCCGAAGCCCACTGTCCGCTGGCCTACGTCAACCTCGTCGGCGCCCAGGACGAGCTGGTCTTCGACGGCGACTCGATGATCAGCGACGCGGACGGCACCATCGTGGTCCGCGGCCCGCAGTTCGTCGAGGAGCTGATCGTCGCCGACCTCGAGCTGGGCGCAGCCACCGCCGAACCGGTCGACGTGACCGAGCCGGGGCTGAGCGGGATGACCATCAGCCGGCACCTACTGACCGAGGCGGGAGACCCACCGGCTGAGCTGGTGGTGCCGGTCGTCGCCGCGCGGCTGAGTGCGCTGGAAGAGGTCTATCGGGCTCTGGTGCTGGGCCTCGGCGACTACTGTGCGAAGAACGGGATCCAGCGGGTCTATCTCGGGCTGTCGGGCGGTATCGACTCCACGCTGGTGGCCACCTTGGCCTGTGACGCGATCGGCGCGGACAACGTCTACGGCATCTCCAACCCCAGCGACTACTCCTCCGAGCACTCGCGCAGTGACGCCGCCGAGCTGGCCGAACGGACCGGCCTGCACCTCACCACGGTCCCGATCGCGCCGATGGTCAACGCGTTCGACGAGGTCCTGCAGCTCGACGGGCTGGCGGCGGAGAACATCCAGGCCCGGATCCGGGCCGTCATCTGGATGGCGGAGTCCAACCAGCACGGCCCGTCGATCGTGCTGGCCTGCGGCAACAAGAGTGAGCTGGCGGTGGGGTACAGCACCATCTACGGCGACGCGGTCGGCGGTTTCGCCCCGATCAAGGACATCTACAAGACGTGGGTCTGGCGCCTCTCCACCTGGCGCAACGAGTACGCCGTCGGCCGGGGCGAACGGCCGCCGATCCCCGAGGCCGTGATCACCAAGGAGCCGAGCGCGGAGCTGCGGCCGGGGCAGCTCGACTCCGACTCGCTGCCCGACTACCACGTACTCGACGACATCCTGGACGACTACGTGGAGGGCGACAAGGGCCGCGACGACCTGGTCAGCCAGGGTTTCGACCCCGAGCTGGTCGACCGGGTGATGCGGATGGTCGACCGAGCCGAATACAAGCGTCGGCAGTACCCACCCGGCACGAAGATCTCGTTCAAGGCGTTCGGCCGGGACCGACGGCTGCCGATCACCAACGGGTGGCGCGAGGGTCGCTGACCGAGCACCTCCCGTGCAAAGACGCCGACGGCGCGGCGTCAGGTGCCATCCGTGGAGAGCTCCGGCCTATAGGTCGCGGCGCCGGAAGCGGCGGAATGCGACCGCCCCCAGCAGGGCGACCCAGGCCAACAAGACCAGTATCGCTATACCGGGAGCGGTGTAATCCCGGTCGCCGGGCACCGAGATCCCGGCCAGAGTGTGCAGGCTGGAGGTGGGCAGCACCCACAGGGCGGCGGTGGCGGCACCGGTCGGCAGCAGTTTGGCCAGAGAGGGCAGGCACATCACCAGGAACACCCCGACGAAGGCCACACTCCCGCTCCGGCAGCAGAAGGCCAGGCACGCGGCCACCAGCACGTAGAACGGGATCATTAGCATCGTCCCGGCCACCAGCCTGACCAGACCCGGCTCGGCCAGCGACGGCCACGGCACCCCCTGGGCCCGCAGGGCGAGCTGGCCCGAAAGGAAAGCCAGCAGGGTGCTCCCGATGCTCACCAGACTGCCGAGAGCGAGCAGGGCCAGCACCTTGGCGCAGAACACCCGGCCGCGCCGGGGCGTGGTCTGCAGAGTCACGGCGGACATGCCACTGGACAGCTCACCCGAAACCGCCAGCACCGTCAACACGATCAGGGTGACGTTCGCCAGGTCTGCTCCGAGCAGTGAGACTGTCAACCGGTCGTGCAGATCCAGCTCGCGCGCGTTCCGACCCGTCGTGATGCGCGAGGACAGTACGAACGCGGCCGAGCCTGCGATGGCCAGGACGGCCGCGACCGCGACCAGCCGCCGACCGGCCGGCCAGCTGATCAGCTTCGACCACTCGCTCATCCATGCATCGCGGAAACGCGGGCGGGCCAAGGATTCGGTCGTCATCACCTCGTTCACCGCTACGGCAGCCGCACTCATCTGTGCTCCCCCGCTCCGGCACCCACCGACGCGTGCTCCGGCGTCCGGTGCTGAGGATGGGTGAGAGCCATGAACGCTTCCTCCAAGGTCGCGCGTTCGGGCTGCAGCTCGTAGAGCACGATGTGGTGGGCAAAGGCAGCCTCACCGATGGCGCGGGCATCGGTACCGCTCACGGTGAGCGCAGCGGCCCGGTGCTCGACGCCGGCACCGGACTCGCCGAGAACCACGGAGAGCTGTTCGTCGTCGGAGGATACGACGTGAACCCGACCCGGCGCTGTGCGCGCGATCAGCTCGGGGATGGTGAGGTCAGCGACGAAATGTCCCTCGTCGATGATGACGACCCGGTCGGCGGTGAGCTCCATCTCACCCATCAGATGGCTGGACAGGAACACGGTCCTCCCCTGCTCGGCGAAGGAGCGCAACAGCGAACGCAGCCAGGCGATCCCGTCCGGGTCCAGCCCGTTGGTGGGCTCGTCCAGGATCAGCACCTGTGGGTCGCCCAGCAGGGCAGCAGCCAGCCCCAGACGTTGCCGCATGCCCAGCGAGAACTCGCCGACCCGTCGGTTCGTGGCCGCAGCCAGCCCGACGACCTCCAGGTTGGCGCCGATCTCTGCCGGGTCGGTCCGACCGGCAAGGGCCACCCAGCGAAGATGCTCCGTCGCGGTCCGGAAGGGTTGTACGGCGGCGGCATCGAGGAGTGCGCCCACTGTGCGGGTCGGCCGGGTCAGCTGACGATAGGGCTGCCCGTCGAAGGTCACCGTGCCGACTGTGGGGCGGGTCAGGCCCAGCATCATCCGCATCGTGGTGGACTTTCCGGCGCCGTTGGAGCCCAGGAATCCGGTCACGAGTCCGGGGCGGACCGTCATGGACAGGTTGTCCACGGCCACGACGGCGCCGTAGCGCTTGGTCAGGTTTCGTACGTTGATCATTGGGGCTCCCATCGCAATTCACTTGTACTCTAAAGCGCCGGACGGGTCATTGCAAGTCACTTGTATGGTAAAAATGGTTGATCGGGAGGAAGCATGCCCAGGCAGGTGGACGTCGAGCAGAAGCGCACCGAGGTCGCGTACGCGACCTGGTCGGTCATCGCCCGGCAGGGCCTCCAGGCTGCAACGCTGAGAGCCGTGGCCGCTGAGGCGGGGGTGAGCCTGGGCGCCGTTCAGCACTACTTCGCCTCCAAGGATGCTCTACTGCTGTTCGCCTGCCAGCACATGGCCGACCTGGCCGGCCAGCAGTGGGACGATCTGTCGAGGACGGCGACCGCACGCGAGAAGCTGGACGCGATGGCCGCGACCAGCCTGACCGACCACCCCCTGCAACGGGTGGGCATCGCCGCCTGGAGTGCCTTCGTCGGTGGGGCGGGAGCAGACCCGGGCATCGCCACCATCGTGCGGGACGCATGGTCCTCCGGACTGCGGGCCACCGCCGCGCTGATCGCCGAAGCCCGGGGCGACCACCTCATGGTCGACGCCGAGCTGCAGGCCGAGACCTATCTGGCCCTGATCGACGGACTCAGCGTCCGGGTCCTCGCTGGGCATCTGAGTTTCGACCAGGCACGACGGCTGGCCGCCGACCATCTCGACCGCCTCGAGCGCACGTCCTGACCGACCCAGGGCACAATGGCCTCATGCTCGTCGCCTTCAGCATCGCCCCCGGAAGCTCCGACGCCGACGGGTCGGTCAGCCTGGCCGTCGCCGAGGCCATCAGGATCGTCCGTGACTCCGGCCTGCCCAACGAGACCAACTCGATGTTCACCACCATCGAGGGCGAGTGGGACGAGGTGATGGCGGTGGTCAAGCAGACCGTCGACGCGCTGCTCGTGCACTCCGACCGGGTCAGCCTGGTCCTCAAGGCCGACATCCGGCCAGGCCACACCGGTCAGATCACCGCGAAGGTCGAACGGGTCAACGAGCGCCTCTCTGGCACCGCCTGACTTTTGGCGGCCGGCGCAGCCGTCTCCTCACAGCCGCACCATCTGCTCGCATCCGCACCATCTGCTCGCATCCGCACCCCCTGCACACGGTGCGGCTGGTACGAGCTGGAGCGGCTGTGCGTGATGGCCGGCTGCGCGTGATGAGCGGCTGTGCGGGATGAGCGCCTACTCGTCGTTCCACTTGTCGTCGTGGTCCCACGCCTCGTTGCGCTCGGCGACCTTCTCCATCGCGTGCTCAGCCTCTTCGCGGGATGCGTACGGACCCAGTCGGTCGACGGCCTTGCCGGCCATCTCGTCGGATTCCACCCTCTGGGTCGCGGTGTTGTACCACCACTGTCCGTCTGCCATGTGCTCCTCCTCGAAGATGTCGACCTGACCTTACTCTCGTAGAGTTGCCTGCGTGACCGCCCTTCAACCCGCCGCGATCTCGCCGGTACGTCACGTACCTGCGAGCATCGCTCGGCCGCCCTACGTGGGGCAGAAGGCGCCGGCGCCCTACCGCGGCAGTGCGGTGCAGACTCCCGAGACGATCGAGAAGATGCGGGTGGCCGGACGGATCGCCGCCCAGGCCATGGCGGCCGCCGCCACCATCATCGCCCCGGGAGTGACCACCGACGAGATCGACCGGGTGGGTCACGAGTTCCTGCTCGACCATGGCGCCTACCCCTCCACGTTGGGCTACCGCGGGTTTCCCAAATCCCTCTGCACCTCGGTCAACGAGGTGATCTGCCACGGCATCCCCGACGCCCGACCGCTCGAGGACGGCGACCTCGTGAAGATCGACCTGACCGCGTTCGTCGGTGGGGTGCACGGCGACAACTGCGCCACGTACCTCTGCGGTGCCGTGGACGAGGACTCCCGGCTGCTGGCCGAGCGCACCCAGGAGGCGCTCAAGCGGGCGATCAAGGCGGTCCGACCGGGCCGCCAGGTCAACGTGCTGGGTCGGGTGATCGAGAGCTACGCGAAGCGGTTCGGGTACGGCGTGGTCCGCGACTACACCGGGCACGGCGTGCACACCGCGTTCCATTCCGGGCTGGTCATCCCGCACTACGACGAGCCGCGCTACGACACGGTGATCGAGCCGGGCATGACCTTCACGATCGAGCCCATGCTCACCCTCGGCACCGAGGAATGGGTGATGTGGGACGACGACTGGACGGTGCTGACCGCGGACGGCAGCCGGACCGCCCAGTTCGAGCACACCCTGGTGGTCACCGACACCGGTGCGGACATCCTGACCCTGCCCTAGCTGCGGGACGGCATCAACCGAGCACGCCGAAGCGGTCGCCAGCCTCCGATCGACCGCCGATACCGGCGGAGTCCTGGCTCCAGAGCTGATCCGCCGCGGTCACTCCGCTCGTCGAGCCGTAGAGCACGTTGACCTTGCCGGCGTCGGCCTTGGTGGCCGCGTCCTCGAGGTCCCCCGAGACTGCGAGGTCAGCGCTGGATCCGTGGCCGAAGTCGGCGATGGTCAGGTAGTTCCCCCACTCGTCGCTCTGCTCGGCCATCCCTTTGACGCCAGGCGAGTCCTGCGTCCAGATCTGCGCTCCAGTGCTGGTCAGTCCTGAGGCGCTGCCGTAGAAGATGTTGACCGCACCGGCGTCGTAGCCGGCCCTGAGGTCCTCGGCGAACGCACTCACCGCCAGGTCAGCGTGGCCGTCATGGTCGAGATCGCCGGTCGCCAGGCTCCAGCCGAACCCGTCGCCGCCCTCGGAGGCACCCGGCACTCCGGCCCTGTCCTGAAACCACAGCTCCTTTCCGGCGGTGGTCGCGCCAGAAGCGGATCCGGGGAGCACTAGGACGGCCCCGGGGCAGGCAGCGCGGTCGGCACACGTGGTGGAGCCCGGGGGGCCGGCGTCGAAGTCGGCCAGCACCAGTTCCGCGTACCCGTCGTCGTTGAAGTCCCCGAGCGCCACGTTGCTCGCCAGCTCGGAGAACTCGGTGTCGGGCGGCTTGATGCCCGGCGTGCTCTGGTCGAAGGACTGGCTGCCCCTAGCCGTGATCCCGCCCGTTGAGCCGAACAACACGTAGGCCGCACCGCCCGCGCCGGACGCCTCCCGGGAGCCCACCGCCAGGTCGTCGCGGCCGTCACCGTTCACGTCTCCGGAGGCCAGGTGAGAGCCGAAGGCGTCACCGATGTGGCTCTGGCCCGCGATCCCGGCGGTGTCCTCGGTGATGCGCGTGGCCCGCGGGGTGCGGAGCCCCCTCGCGCCTCCGTACAAGACGGTCAGAGCGCCGGACCGCCCACTCCCGTAGGCCCGGTCGGCACCGAGAGCGAGGTCGCCCCGCCCATCACCGTTGAAGTCGCCGGCCACCAAGGATGCCCCCCAGACGTCGGACTGACCCACGTCGGCGCTGGTCAGCAGCTGGTCACGGGCGGTGAGCCCGGCGCGGCTGCCGTACAGCACCGTGACCGAGCCAGCGGCCCCGCCGAGTGCACCCACGGCCAGGTCGGCGTAACCGTCCCCGTCGAAGTCGGCCGACGCCGTCGACGAGCCGAACCCGTCGTCGCGCTCGGCGACGCCCTTGACCCCGGCCGAGCTGCGCGTCCACGTCTGGCTCTTCCTCGCCGTCAGCCCGGAGCGCGATCCGTAGATCACCTCGACCAGACCCGCACGGGGCACCCGGCCGAGCGACTCACCGGGTACACCGACGGCCAGGTCGGCGTAACCGTCACCGTTGAAGTCCGACGCCACCGGCCGGTGTGCCGCCCCGGCCGGCCCGGCCATCACGGTCAGCGAGAGGGTCAGGACAGCGGCCAGGCCCCCCGCCGCACGGGCAGTACAGCGCGAGATCCAGTGCTGACGGCGTCGTTGCCTCATGGTGCCTCCTGTTGCGTCACCGTACGCCGCAGACGGGCGTCAGGCTAGAGGCCGGTCGACCAGATCGCTCCGTGACGCCGACCGAGACCACTCTCGTGGTGGGAGACCGAGCGCGGGGTCAGATGATGCCCAGCTCGGTCCGGCGAGCGGGGCGCTCGAAGCGCGCCGCGTCGAAACAGGCGATGTCGACCGCGGGCTCGCGGCCCAGGTAGAGGTCGGCGAGGCACTCGCCGACGGCGGGACCCTGCAGAAAACCGTGGCCGGAGAAGCCGGCGGCGTACAGGAACCGGACGCCGGGCACGGCCTCACCGATCACGGCGTTGAAGTCGGGCGACACTTCGTACAGCCCGGCCCAGCCAGACACGATCGGGATCCGCGCGAGCGTCGGGGCGAAGGCCGCCAGGGCTGCCCTCAGCGGGTCGTGCCAGTCAGTACTGACCTCGGTGTCGAAGCCGGCCGGCTGCTCCGGATCCGCCCAACCCAGCAACAGGCCACCGTCCTCGGACCCGTGGAAGTAGGCGGTGGTGGAGTAGTCGATCGTGAACGGCAGCCGGGCGGGCCGGCCTTCCATGGGCGCGGTGAAGCCGATTTCGCGGCGTACGGGGGTGATGGGAAGGTCCACCCCGACGTGCGCCGCGATCCGGGTCGACCAGGCTCCTGCGGTGCAGACCACCGCTTCGGTCTCGAACCGCTCACCGTCGGCCGTGCTGACCACGGCCCTGCCGCCGTGACCGACGTCCACACCCGTGACCGCTGACCCGGTCCGGACCTCGACGCCCAGGGCCGCCGCGGCCGTCGCATAGCCGGTGACCACGTCGACGGGACGAGCGAAGCCTGCTTCGGCGCACCAGGCGGCACCGACCAGCTGGGAGGCGTCGAGGTAGGGGCAGGCGCTGACCGCCTCGGCCGCGCTGATCATCCGGCTGGCCACCCCGAGCTCGTTCTGCAGCACGACACTCCGCTGGAACGGAGCCAGGTCCGCCGGATCGCGGACGGCGAAGAGGTAGCCCACCTGCTGCAGGCCGATGTCGATGCCGAGCTCCTGCTCGAACCGCTGGAAAGCCCGCAGGCTGCGCAGGCCGAGAGCGATGTTGGCTCGGTCGGAGAACTGGGCCCGGACGCCGCCCAGCGGTTTGCCGGACGACCCGCTCGCCAGACGGCGAGTCTCGAGCAACGTCACATCCGTGACGCCGGCCCGGGCCAGGTGGTAGGCCGTGCTGGCGCCCATCACCCCGCCGCCGATGATCACCACGTCGCGGTGGTGCCCTCTGCTCACGGATGGTCCTCCTCAACGCCCACTAGGCAGTAAACCTGCACCTTCCCCGGCGTGTCTCGTCGGGCCGGACGAGCTCGGTCGTCCACGACATCCGCTCGCGCTGCTGCTCACCGCGCGACACGCCGCCCCCAGCCCCGGATACGTGCCCAGTCGGCTAGCGGGCGCGCGGCCGGTGCACCCGGGGCGGAAAGGTCGCCGCCACCAACGCGCGTAACGCCCTGAGGTCGCCGTGCACGAGTCCGGCTGCCCGCGCCTGCACCAGGACGTTTCCGATCGCGGTCGCCTCGACCGGTCCGGCGAGGACGGGCAGCCCGGTCCGGTCGGCGGTGAGCTGGCACAGCAGCTCGTTGTGGACGCCGCCGCCCACCACGTGCACCGTGCGGATCGAGATCCCGGTCAGCGACTCGACCTGATGGAGCGACTCCGCGTACGCCGCCGCCAGGCTCTCCACAATGCTCCGGACGCACTCGACCGGGGACGACGGCGCCCGCAGACCGTGCTCGGCGCAGTAGTCGGCGATCCGGCTCGGAATGTCTCCCGGAGCCAGGAACCGGGGGTCGTTCGCGTCGAACACCGCGACCTCACCGGTCAGGTCGGCCGCTCGGTCGAGCAGGGTCTGCTGGTTCACGTCGAGGCCCGACCGCCGCCAGCTGCGTACCGACTCGCTGAGCAGCCACAGGCCCATCACGTTGCGGAGGTAGCGGACCCGGCCGTCCACGCCGCCCTCGTTGGTGAAGTTCGCCTGCCGGCTCGCATCACTCAGCACAGGCCGGTCCAGCTCCACTCCGACCAGCGACCAGGTGCCGGACGAGATGTAGGCCGCGTCGTCGGTGAGCATCGGCACCGCCACCACCGCGGACGCCGTGTCATGAGACCCGGCGGCGGTCAGCTGGACCGACGGCCGGGCGCCGATCTCGTCAGCGACGGCGGGCAGGAGGGCGGCAATGCTCTCTCCCGGCTCGACCAGCTCGGCGAACAGGGCGGGAGGCAGTCGTAACCGGTCGATCAGGGCGGCGTCCCAGGATCGCGTCTCGACGCCGAGCAGCCCGGTGGTGGACGCGTTCGTCCGCTCGGCCACCTTCCGACCGGTGAGCCAGAATCCGATCAGGTCGGGCACCAGCAAGAAGGTGTCGGCGCCCTGCAGCGCCCCGGCGTCCTGGTCGGCCATCAGCTGGTAGAGCGTGTTGAAGGGTTGGAACTGCAACCCGTTCGCGGCGTACAGCTCCGCCGGGGTCGCCCGGTCATGGACGCTCAGCACGGCCTTCTCGGTGCGAGCTTCGCGATAGTGGTACGGGTTGCCGAGCATCCGCCGGCCGTGGATCAGCGCGTAGTCCACCGCCCAGGAGTCCACCGCCACACTCATCAGGCCCGGCTCCTGGTGTACGACGTCCTGCAGCCCCGCCAGCACGTGCCGGTAGAGCTCCAGGACGTTCCAGTGCAGGCCGTCGGTCACCCGGACCGGGTTGTTCGGGAAGCGACTGACCTCGTGGACCGACAGCTCACCCGGCCCCACCCGGCCCAGCATCACCCGTCCGCTGGTCGCTCCCAGGTCGACCGCGGCGACGTAGCCGCTCGGGCTCATCCGGCGGTGCCCCTCGACAGGCTCCGGGAGCCGGGGTTCATCGCAGGAAGGCGGCGGCGACGCCGGCGTCGACGGGGATGTGCAGGCCGGTGGTGTGGCTGAGGTCGTCGGTGCAGAGCACGAACACCGCGTTGGCGACGTGCTCGGGCAGCACCTCCCGCTTGAGCAGGGTCCGCTGGGCGTAGTAGGTGCCGAGGTCCTCCTCCTTCACCCCGTACACCGCGGCCCGCTTGGCACCCCAGCCGCCGGCGAAGATGCCGGAGCCCCGGACCACGCCGTCGGGGTTGATGCCGTTGACCTTGACCCCGTGCTCCCCCAGCTCCGCGGCGAGCAGCCGGACCTGGTGCGCCTGGTCAGCCTTCGTCGCCGAGTAGGCGATGTTGTTCGGGCCGGCGAACACGCTGTTCTTGGAGGAGATGTAGATGATGTCGCCTCCCAGGCCCTGCTCGATCAGCACCTTGGCCGCCGCCCGGGAGACCAGGAACGAGCCCTTGGCCATCACGTTGTGCTGCAGGTCCCAGTCGGCGACCGTGGTGTCCAGCAGCGACTTGGACAGGGACAGGCCGGCGTTGTTCACCACCAGGTCGAGCCCACCGAACGCCAGTACCGTCGAGTCGACCGCCTCCTGCACCGCCTGCTCATCGGTGACGTTCGCGACGATCCCGATGGCCGTGTCGGGACCGCCCAGCTCGGCAGCCGCAGCCTCGGCCCTGGCCGCATCCAGGTCGGCGATGACCACACAGGCCCCTTCGGCGGCGAGGCGGGTCGCGATCGCCTTGCCGATCCCGGAGGCGGCGCCGGTGACCAGGGCGATCCGACCGGCCAACGGCTTCGGCTTCGGCAGCCGGGCCAGTTTGGCCTCCTCCAGCGCCCAGTACTCGATCCGGAACTTCTCGCTCTCGTCGATCGGCGCATACGTGGACAGGCCCTCGGCGCCGCGCATCACGTTGATGGCGTTGAGGTAGAACTCGCCCGCCACGCGGGCGGTCTGCTTATTGGCCCCGTAGGAGAACATTCCCACGCCCGGCACCAGCACGACGAGTGGGTCGGCACCGCGGATGGCCGGTGAGTCCGCGTCGGCGTGCCGGTCGTAGTACGCCTGGTAGTCGGCCCGGTAGCTGGCGTGCAGCTCGGTCAGCCGGGCGATCGAGTCGGCGACGGAGGCGTCGGCCGGCAGGTCCAGCACCAGCGGCTTGATCTTGGTCCGCAGGAAGTGGTCGGGGCAGCTGGTGCCCAGCTCAGCCAGCCGCGGGTGCTCGGTGGAGGCCAGGAAGTCGAGCACCACCGGGTCGTCGGTGAAGTGGCCGACCATCGGCTTGTCGTGGGAGGCGATCGAGCGAACGGTGGCGCCCAGGGCGGCCGCCTTGGCCCGGCGAGCATCCGGACCCAACGCTCCGTACCCGTCCAGCGCCGGCCCGAACGGCTCCGGTCTGGCGTGCTCGGCGATGTAGGAGGCCGCCGTGTCGATGATCCAGAGCGAGCTGCGTTCCGCTTCCTCGGATGTGTCACCCCAGGCGGTGATCCCGTGACCACCCAGAATGCAGCCGACCGCTTCGGGATGGTCGGCCTTGATCGCTGCGATATCCAGTCCGAGCTGGAACCCGGGCCGGCGCCACGGCACCCAGACCACCCGGTCGCCGAAGATGTCCTGGGTCAACGCCTCCCCGTCGGCAGCGGTGGCGATGGCGATGCCGGAGTCGGGGTGCAGGTGGTCGACGTGCGCCGCATCGACCAGGCCGTGCATCGCCGTGTCGATCGATGGCGCCGCCCCGCCTTTGCCGTGCAGGCAGTAGTCGAACGCGGCCACCATCTCGTCCTCGCGCGCCACGCCGGCCGACCCCCACGAGCGGTAGACGTCGGACAGCGCCCGCATCCGGTCCAACCGCAGCGCGGCCAGGCCGGGCTCCGTCAGGGTCCCGAGGTCGCCGCCGGATCCCTTGACCCACAGCAGCTGCACCGGCTCCCCCGTCACCGGGTCGATCTCCGTACCCTTGGCCGAGGTGTTCCCGCCGGCGTAGTTCGTGTTCTTCGGGTCGGCCCCCAGCCGGTTCGACCGAGCCAGCAGCTCGGCCACCGTTGCGTTCGTCATGCGCCCCATCCCGCTTGGTTGCCGCCGGTTCGGCTCTGTTCGATGTGCTTCTGATACCCCGAGCCGGCGTACGCCGCGACCGGATCGGCGGGCAGCCCGCGCGTCTCCCGCCATGACGCCAGATCCGGCCGGACGTCGGTGTAGAACGCATCCATCATGATCGCGTTGGCGCCCAGCACGTCACCGGCCCGCTGCGCTTCGGCCAGGACGTCACCCTCCACCAGCAACGCCCGTGCGGT
The DNA here is from genome assembly GCA_038238065.1 of Propionibacteriales bacterium. Taxonomy (GTDB): domain Bacteria; phylum Actinomycetota; class Actinomycetes; order Propionibacteriales; family Propionibacteriaceae; genus Microlunatus. The sequence continues at coordinate 14,927 of JBBRYD010000014.1, forward strand.
CATCTCCTGCACGTTGAGCACCGACCGGATCTGCCCCGGCACCTTGTCCTCCACGTTGTGGCACTGGTCCAGCATGAACGCCACCTCGGAGTCAGGCCCGTACCCGCCGCCCCGGATCACCTCGTAGAGGATGCGGAACAGCTGGAACGGGTCAGCTGCCCCCACGATCAGGTCGTCGTCGGCGTAGAAGCGGGAGTTGAAGTCGAACGAGCCCAGCTTCCCCAACCGCAGCAGCTGCGCCACGATGAACTCGATGTTGGTCCCGGGCGCGTGGTGTCCGGTGTCCAGGCAGACCAGCGCCCGGTCCCCGAGCGCGGAGACCTGGGCGTACGAGGTGCCCCAGTCCGGCACGTCGGTGTGATAGAAAGCCGGCTCGAAGAACTTGTACTCCAACACCAGCCGCTGGTCCGGCCCGATCCGGTCGTAGATCTGGTGCAGGCTGTCGGCGAGCCGATCCTGTCGGCCGCGCATGTCGCCCTGACCCGGGTAGTTGGTGCCATCGGCCAGCCAGATCTTCAGATCCCGCGAACCGGTCGCGTTCATCACCTCGATGCACTGGTAGTGGTGATCGATCGCCTGCTGCCGGATCGTCTCGTCGACGTGGGTCAGACTGCCGAACTTGTAGATGTCGGCCTGGAAAGTGTTGGAGTTGATCGTCCCCAACGCCACCCCCAGGCCGGACGCGTAATCGGCCAGCGCGGCGTAGTCGTCCACCTCGTCCCACGGGATGTGCAGCGCCACCTTGGGAGCCAACCCGGTCAGCTCGTTCACCTTCGCCGCATCGGCCAGCTTCTCCTGGATCGTCCGCGGGGTGCCCGAGGTGCTGAACACCTTGAACCGGGTACCGGAGTTGCCGAACGCCCACGACGGCAGCTCGATGACCTGGTGGGCCAGCTGGTCGAGCACCCCGGCGGGGATCACGGCTGCGCTCCGGCCAGGATGGGGGCGCGGAAGGAGCTGGTGCCCGCTCCGCCGGTGGTCTGCGGCGCCGCACCGGGCAGCAGCACGTCGGCTTCCACGCCGTCGGGCACCGTCACGTCCACCAGCAGCTTGCCGTCCACGACCTCCCAGCTCACCCTGACCTCACCGTGCGGAGTCCGCAGCGAGGCCTTCGCCCAGGTCAGCCCACCGCCGGGTTGTGGCGCGATCCGCACGCGCTGGTAGCCGGGCTCGGCCGGCGCAAGACCGGCGACCGTCCGGTGCATCCAGTCGGCCACCGCGCCGAGCGCGTAGTGGTTGAAGCTGGTCATCTGGCCGGGGTTGATGCTCCCGTCCGGCAGCATCGAGTCCCACCGCTCCCAGATCGTGGTGGCACCCATGCTGACCGGGTAGAGCCACGACGGGCACTCCTGCTCCAGCAGCAGCCGGTACGCGTCGTCCAGGTGACCGGTCGCGGTCAACGCGTCGGTGACGTACGGGGTGCCCGCGAAACCGGTGGCGATCCGGTACTTGTTCTGTTCGACCAGCTCGGCCAACCGGTCACCGGCGAGCTGGCGGCGTGGCTCGTCCAGCAGCCCGAAGTCGATCGCCAGGGCATAGACGGTCGGGCAGTCACTGCGCACCCGCCCGTCGTCGGAGGCGTAGTGCTCGTTGAACGCCTCGCGCAGCCGGGTGGCCAGGGTCTCGAACTCGGCGGCGTCGGCGTCGTGGCCCAGCAATCGGGCAGCTCGAGCGGTCAGTACGCTGCTGCGGTAGATGGCGGCGGTGGAGACGACCCCCGGATCGGCCTGGGCGAGCGCCGGGTTCTCCGGTGGTGCGGTGGGGTCGAGCCAGTCGGCGAACTGGAACCCCTGGTCCCACAGACCCGTGTCGGACAGCTTGCCGCGCACCCGGCGCACGTGTGCGGTCATGGCGCCGTACGCCTCGGCGAGCGCGTCGGCGTCACCGTAGGCCTGCCAGGTCGCCCAGGGCACCCAGACCGCGGCGTCGCTCCAGAAGGAGGTGGAGTCCGCTTCGCCGAAGGCCGTGGGATGGTCCATGAGCTTGAGCACGTCGGGGACCACGTGGGGCACCATCCCGGCGGCGTGGGCCTGCTCGGCGTCGAGGTCTCGCAGCCAGTCGCGCAGGAAGTCCCCGGAGTCGTGCAGGTAGACCGCACTGGGCGAGAAGACGGCCAGGTCGCCGGTCCAGCCGAGCCGCTCGTCCCGTTGCGGGCAGTCGGTGGGCACGTCGAGGAAGTTGCCGCGTTGACCCCAGACCACGTTGCGGTGCAGCTGGTTGAGCATCGGATCGGAGCACTCGAAGGTGCCGATCCGCTCGAGGTCGGAGGAGACCACGACGGCCACCAACGAGTCCTTGGTGAGCTCGCCGGGCCAGCCCGCGACCTCGGCATAGCGGAAGCCGTGGAACGTGAACGTCGGCTCGAACGTGTCCTCACCACCGGACAGGATGAACGTGTCCGTGGCCTTGGCGGTGCGCAGCGGCCGGGTGCCGAGCTCGCCGTGCTCCAGCACCTCGGCGTGCCGCAGGGTGATGGTCTGCCCCGCCTCGCCGGTGACCGTGAACTTCAGCCAGCCCACCAGGTTCTGACCGAAGTCGACCAGGGTCTGGCCGCTGGGAGAGCTCCAGACCTTGATCGGCCGGATCTCCTCCTGCCGGATCACGGGCGGGCTGACGTACGCGGTCAGGATGGCCGGGTCGAACGGTTGGGTCTGCACCCCGGTCCAGCTCGGGTCGCGGAAACCCGGCTGCTGCCAGGCGTCGGTGATCAGCCGGGCGTCGATGCTCTCCCCGTCGTACAGGTCGTCGGACAGCACCGCCGACGGTCCGGCGGTCCAGCTGTCGTCGGTGACCACCAGCTGTCGATGGCCGTCGGCGAAGGTGAGCTCGAGCTCCGCGATGGCCCCGAGCTGAGTCCCGTAGAAGTTACCGCGGCCGGACCAGCCGAGCCGGCCTCGGTACCAGCCGTTGCCCAGCGCCAGACCCAGCACCACCCTCGGGCCGGCAGCGGTGACCAGCGCGGTCACGTCATACCTGTGGTACCGCAGCCGCCACTCATAGCTGGACCAGCCGGGGGTCAGCACGTCGGTGCCGGCCGGGGTCCCGTTGAGCGAAGCCTCGACGACGCCGTGCGCGCTGACCCGCCACTCGGCGCTCACCAGCTCACCGTGGCCGGAGTCCACCTCGAACTCGGTTCGGAGCAGGGGGGCCTGAGGGTGTTCGCTGGAGCCGATCATGGCGGCTGTCCAGGTGTGGGTCATGTCTTCCTCTCGTACGTCTTGCGTGAACAGGCGGGGACTCGGGGATGGGATCGGCAGACAGCGTCAGCCCTTGACCGCTCCTGCGGTCATTCCGGCCACGATCTGGCGGTTGAAGATCATGTACATGACCAGTGGCGGAATGGTGATCAGCAGGATGTCGGCGAACAACAGGTTCCACTGGTTGAGCGTCTGGCTCTGGAAGTTGTAGAGCGTGAGCTGGACTGTCACCCCGGCGTTGCCGGGAAGGAAGTAGAGCGGGTTCTGGAAACTGTTGAAGACGGCGACGGCCTGGACCACGATCACGGTGATGACGACCGGTTTCAGCAGCGGCAGGATCACGCTGAAGAAGAGCCGCAGCGGACCGGCACCGTCGACGATCGCCGCCTCGTCCAGCTCCTTGGGAATGCTGGCGATGAAGGACTTGAACAGCAGGATGCAGAAGGACAGGCCGAAGGTCGCCTCGATCAGGATCAGGCCGGGCAAGGTCTTGAACAGGCCCAACGCCTGCAGGACCCAGATGGTCGGGACCACGGCGGGCGGCACGATCAGACCGGCTAGCACGAAGAGGTTCGCGACCATGTTCCAGCGCGACGTGCGCCGGTCCAGGACGTAACCGGCCATCGCAGCCAGCACCACCATGATCGCCACGCTGCACACCGTGAGAGTGGTGCTGTTGATGAAGGCCCGGAGCACGACGGCGTTGTTCGTCTGCAGCACGGCGGCGATGTTCTGGAACAGCACCCACTGGGTGGGTAGCGAGAACGCCAGGTTGGCCGCGTCTTTGGCAGTCTTGCTCGCGGTGAGCACGATGAAGATGAACGGCACCAGGAATATCACCACCGAGGCGACGATGGCGATGACGCCGGCAATCCAGGCACGACGGCTCTCACGCTTCATCTGGTCGCTCCCCTGCGGTTGAAGATGATCTGCATCGGCACGACGATGGCGGCGACGACGACGAAGAGCACCACGTTGCCGGCGGTGGACAGGCCGTAGAAACCAGCCTGGTACTGCTTGTAGATCACCGAGGCGATCACGTCGCTGGTGAACCCCGGTCCACCTTTGGTCATGGCCCAGATCAGGTCGAAAGAGCGCAGCCCGCCGATCAGCGACAGCAGGATCACCGTGGTGGTGGCCGGCCACAGCAACGGCAGCGTGATGGCGAAGAACTGCTGTCTGGCGCTCGACCCGTCGACCTTGGCGGCTTCGTAGTACTCCTGGGGGATCGCCACCATCCCGGCGATGAAGATCAGGGTGGCGATGCCGACACCCTTCCAGACGTCGACCCCGATGATCGAGTAGAGAGCGAGCTGTGGGTCGGTGAGCCAGCCCGGTCCGGTGATCCCGACTCGGCTCAGGGCCGTGTTGACCATGCCGTGGAACGGGTCGAGCAGGATCTTGAACGTCAGCCCGACCCCGATGGTGGACACCAGCACCGGGAAGAAGATGACCGACCTCAGGTAGCCGCGGGCGATGATCCTGGAAGTCAGCAGCGTCCCGAGCAGGATGCCGAGCACGACCTTCACCCCTGAGGTCAGGATGGCGTAGACGAACGTGTGCGTGAAGCCGCTCAGCAGGTTGGGTTCGCTGAAGAACTGCTTGAAGTTGTCGAGCCCGATGAACTGCGTGGTGAACAGGGTCCAGCGCGTGAGGCTGAAGTAGAAGGACGCGAACGTCGGGATAGCGAACAAGACGATGAAGAGCACGGCGGGGGCGGCATAGAACCACAGCGGATACGGGCTACGGCGCTTGCGGGGTCGACGGGTGCCGCTCTTGGTCGCGACCGCGGTGGGGGCCAGTGTTGAAACCATCTGTCATCTCCAGGTGCAAGGACTGCAGGGCTCGTACCGAGGTGCTTGGGGCGGCCGAGAGGCCGACCGCCCCAGCGGTGACGCGACGACCTACCAGCCGGGGAGCCCGAGCTGTTGGGCCTGCTTCTTGACGTCCTCGTCGTAGGCCTTGGCGCCCTTGTCTGCCGTGGAGATGCCGGAGCCGATCTCGACGGTGATGTTCTCCAGGTTCGGGCCCTTGATGGGGGACACGAACTCCAGAGCGGGGTTGACCTGCTTCTTGTCGAGGTAACCCTGCATGTCCTTGACGGCCGTGGGCACCGATGAGGGCAGCGTGCAGGAGCTGATCGCATAAGGGCCGCTCACCGACGACGCCTTGTCCTGCACGGCGCAACCCTCGGGTGAGTTGACCCAGGTGAGGAACTTCTTCGCTGCCTCGAGCTTGGCGCCCTCGGTCGACTTCGGGATGTACAACGCGTTGGGCAGCCAGAGCGTCATCTGCGTGTTGGCGGCATCCTTGGCCGGCAGCGGGAAGAAGCCGACGTCGTTGACGTTGTCGGGGTAGTTCTGGACGATCGCGGCCAGGGCGTTGGTCAGCATCGGGTAGTGGGCGGCGGTGCCGGTCGCGATGGCCTTCACCCCGTCGTCGTACTTGGCCGAGGCGAAGTCCTTGTTGTAGTACCCGGCGGCGTGGGTCTCTTGCTGGTTCATGAACGCCTGCAGGCCCGGCTGGTCGGAGTACTTGGCCTTGTTGGCGGTGTAGTCGGCCGCCCAGTTCGGGTCCTGCTTGGCGACGTTGGCGAAGTCCCCGAGCACGAAGAGCTGGGAGGTCCAGGTGTCGCCGAACGTCTGCTCGATCGGGGTGACCTTTCCGTCGGCCTTGATCTTGGCGTTGTTGGCCTCGAAGTCCGCCCACGAGGTCGGCACCTTCAACCCGAGCCGGGAGTACACCTTCTTGTTGTAGAGCACGCCGCCCCCGAACGTCGTGCCCAGAGGGGTTCCGTAGGTTCCCTTGTCGGTCGAGACCACCGACTTCATCTCCGGTGACAGGTCGGCCACCCACGGCTGGTCGGTGAGCGGAGCCAGTTGGGTGTCGGGGTTGAGTGCCTGGAACAGCGAGCCCGAGTTGTAGTTGAAGACGTCGGACATCTCCCCGGTCGCCAGCTTGGTCTTGGTGAGGTTGTCGCCTTCGGTGCCGGTGGGTTGAGTCTCGAAGGTGAGCTTGATGTCGGGGTTCGCCTTGGTGAAGCCGGCCGACAGCGCCTTGAAGAGAGCGTCGTTGGGCGTGCCGACCCCGTAGAGGACGCTGATGGTGGTGGGCGCCGCCGAGTCGCCGCTGGGTCCGGCGTCGCCCCCGACGGCGCCGACCGAACATCCCGAGACGGCGAGAGCCGCGATGGCCGCAACGGCCAGGGCCCGAACAGTCGGACGTGAACGTGCAGGGGTCATCGACCTACCTCCTTGTAGTCATCTGCAGAGCTGTCTGCGGCGACCGCAGGCGCCGCTGCTTGAACCGGTTCATTCAACCTGATGCCCTAACCTAGAGTTCCCACTAGGGCTCGTCAAGAGGGTGCGCGAAGAAATGCTGGGTAGATTTTGAACCTCTTCAACGCGGCCGAGCACCAGCGCAGCGGTCGTTGTCCCGCTAGGTTGGCTGCTGAACGGATGACGCTCACCACGACGCCAGGACAGGAGCTGAGCCGCGATGTCGGTGCACAGGTCGACGACCAGCGTCCGCGACGTGGCCGCACTCGCCGGGGTCTCGGTCGGGACCGTGTCCAACGTGCTCAACTCACCGGCGCTGGTGTCGGACCGGACCCGGGAGAAGGTGCAGCAGGCCATCCTCAAGCTGGGGTGGGTCCGCAACGAGTCGGCTCGACAGCTGGGCGCTGGCCAGAGCCGGGCGATCGGGCTGATCGTGATGGACATCGCCAACCCGTTCTTCACCGACATCACCGCCGGCGTCGAGGACTACGTCTACGCGGTGGGATACACGGTGCAGCTGGGCAACAGTGCCCAGGAGCCGTTGCGCGAGACCACCCACCTGGAGCTGTTCGAGCAGCAGCGGGTCCGCGGGGTGCTGTTCGCCCCGATCGCCGAGGTGGGTGACCGACTCCTGGGTCTCCGGCGGCTCGGCACGCCCGTGGTGGTGGTCGACCGCGCCGGTGACGACCTCGACTACTGCTCCGTCTCGGTCAACGACGTGGAGGGCGGGCGGTTGGCCGTCCAGCACCTGGTCCACCAGGGCCATCAGCGGATTGCGTTCGTCGGCGGGCCGAGCAACCTGCGTCAGGTCCGCGACCGCAAGCTCGGGGCGGAGCTGGCCTCCGGCACCACAGGAGCCGTCCAGCTGCTGGTGGTCAGCACACCACTGCTCGACGTGGCCAGCGGCGTGGCGGCGGCGGGCGACATCGCCGCCCTGAGCGACGCCGAACGCCCCACAGCGGTGTTCGCGGCCAACGACCTGCTGGCCATGGGGCTGCTGCAGGGCTGCGTCACGTTCGGGCTCCGGGTGCCCGACGACGTGGCGATCATCGGCTACGACGACATCGCGTTCGCGAGCGCGGCCGCCGTGCCCTTGTCGTCGATCCGACAGCCCCGCAAGGACCTGGGGCGCCGGGCGGCCGAGCTGTTGTTCGACGAGATCTCCGCCATCGACGACGGCCGCGAGCACACGCACGAGCAGGTCAGGTTCACCCCTGAGCTGGTGGTGCGGCGCTCGACGGCCGTCCCCGTCGACGGGGTTGCTCAGGGCAGCGGCGGGAACTCGCCGTCCGGAAGACGCTGACCGACCCGCAGGCCCAGCTCGGAGGTACACACGTGCGGCTGGCCGTTGAAGGTGGCTTCCGCGTCGACGTAGATGTTGACCATGGCGAACCTGAACTCGTCGGTGTCGTTCGCGTTGGCGGTGTGCGCGAGGTAGCCGTTGTGGAACGTGCAGTCTCCGGCTCGCAGCGGGACGGTGACCCGCGGCGCGTAGACCAGATCGGGCGCGGCCGCGAAGAGGTCGGTGCTGTCGGTCAGGTCGATGGCCCGCAGGTCTCGCCGTAGCTGGCTGCCGGGGATGAAGGTCAGGCAACCGCGTTCCACCGGTACGTCGACCAGCGCGACCCAGGCCGAGATCTGGTGCCGCGAGCCGGCGTGCGGCCAGTAAGGCGCATCCTGGTGGAACTCGGTGGGCGTGTGGTTGTGCGGCTTCTTGATCAGCAGCTGGTCGTGCCACAGGCGGATCGGCAGGCCGGCCAGTTCGGTGGCCAAGGAGGCCAGCATCGAGCTCATGGTCAGCTCACGCAGGATGGGGTCCGACTTCCAGACCTGGACGATCTGTCGAAACATCTGGTTTCCCGGATCCAGGGGGTCGAGCTCGTCGTAGGCCTTGGCTGCGGCGTCGCGGTAGCGGGCGACCTCGTCCGGGTTCAGGACGCCGGGGACATGCAGGAAGCCGTTGTCCCGGTAGCTGCTGATCTGCTCCGCACTGAGCGTCGGCCTGGGCAGGCTGGTGGTCATCAGGGTCCTTTCCTGGAGGCGCCGCTCACCGTCGTGGGCGTCACGGCTCCGGAGCTACGGTACGGGGAGGTGCGGTGTCCGAGTAGCTGTCACCGGCTCGCCGACTTCGGACCGGACGGCTCGGAGAATCGACGACGCTCCACGGGTGACCCTCTGATCGAGGTGTGCCGGTAGTCTTGGGACCAGGACGAGTCGGTCAGGCGGTCGCGGTGGCCTCGGTGCTTTTCGAAGTGCCGGAGACATCGAGGAAAGTCCGGACTCCTCAGAGCAAGGTGGTGGGTAACGCCCACCCGGGGTGACCCGCGGGACAGTGCCACAGAAAACAGACCGCCTTTCGCCTGCTCGAGCTGCTGGTCGGCTCGGGTTGCGCGGAAGGTAAGGGTGAAACGGTGGTGTAAGAGACCACCAGCACCCCAGGCGACTGGGGTGGCTCGGTAAACCCCACCCGGAGCAAGACCACAAGGGTGCGCTCCGGCGCACCTGCGGAGACGTTCGTAGGCTGCTCGCCGAGTCTCCGGGTAGGTCGCATCAGGTCGCTGGTAACAGCGGTCGCAGATAGATGATCGCCCTGCACCGTTCACGGTGCAGACAGAATCCGGCTTATCGACCGACTCGTCCATCTTCACGTCGCTCTGCTCTCACGTCCGTTCGCCATAGCGCTGCCTGAGGAAAGCTCGGATAGTGTGAGCTCATCTGCGGCGGGGGCCGGCGGACGCATTTCGGCACGACACGCATCGTCCACTCGGGCTGAGACGAGGAAGGTCCCCTATTTCTGCTCTGTCTGGTCTGCGCCTCACTCCTTCGACCCCGGTCGTCATCCATGAGGGCACCCTGATCGACATCTGCGACCTGGTGGCCGCCGACCGCTTCGAGCTGGTCGACGCCCAAGTCACGCTGTACAAGCGACTCAGTTCCGGCGCCACGGCGCGGTGGACAGGATTTTTCGGCGATCAGATCGCCTCGGACGGCTCTCAGTGGTGCATCTCCACGGAAGTCCTGGCCGAGACAACCTGGGCCTCGGTCGCGTAGCCTCGACGTCGTGTCCCTCAGGCTGAGCTCCCGACTGGCTGCCACGGCGCTGTCGACGACCCTGCTGCTGGTCTCCGCTCCGGCACTGGCGGAGACGCCGTCCCCCACGCCTCCGGCAGGGACCCCGACCACGGCGACGTCACCCACGCCGGCAGAGCAGAGCGCGGTCCCCACCGCCAGCCCGACACCGGACCCGACGACCACGCCTGATCCCACCCCCGCCCCGTCCTCCTCGGTGACCTCCGCCAGCTCGGTCCCGGAACCAACGCCGACCCCAACACCGACTACGGCAGCTCCTCAACGTCATGGTGCTCAGGCTGAACCTCAGGTGGAGGCGCAGTCGCAGGCCCCCCGCACCCTCAGCCTGACCATCACCGCCGGCGGCACCCCGCAGGCCGGCAGGTTCTTCGAGGACATCGGCTACTACGCGATCCGGGGCGTGGTCTCCGACCGGTCGGCCGGCACCGTGGTCGGCATCTACTGGTACGACGTCACCAAGAAGGTCTGGCGCAACTCCAAGATCGCGACGACCGCGCCCCACGGCGGCTATGCGGCGAACCAGTATGTCGGCCATGCCGGGATCATCGCCTTCCGCGCCACCCTGGGCGGCGCCCCGGGTAAGTCCGGCGTGATCTCGAGCAACGAGGTCAAGGTGAGCGTCCAGAACTCCTACGTCAAGCAGACCACGCCGGTCGCCGGCATCGATGCGTTGAAGAACCCGACGATCTCCGGCGCGGTATACCCCGCCCGGGCCGGGGTCAAGATCCACATCCAGGTGCGGCGGGCTGACAAGATCTATCGTGCGGCCGTGGGCGCGACCACCAACGCCGCCGGCACCTACCGCGCGACGCTGAGCTACGGCAACGGGCATCTGGCCAGCTACTCCGTCCGCAGCGCCTACCAGGCGACGAACCGTGACCGGTGGGAGATCAGCGCGGTCAACACCATCACGCGGTCCAAGGCGTTGGATGCCGTCGTCACCAAGACGACAGCCGCCGAGGTGGCCAAGACGTACCGTTCCGGCTGCCCCGTCGGCCCGTCCAAGCTACGCACCATCCACCTCAACTACTTCGGTTTCGACAAGCTGATGCACCGCGGGGTGATCATCGTGCGCAGCACTCTCACCAGCAGGATCACCCGAGGGTTCACTGCCGCGATGAACGCCGGCTATCCCGTCGCCAAGATGAAGAACCCGAACGACTACGGCGGCAACGACCCCAAGCAGATGGAGGCCAACAACACCAGCGGCTTCAACTGCCGCAAGGTCGTCGGCAACCCGTACGCCCAGTCTCCGCACTCGTACGGAATCGCGATCGACGTCAACACCGTGCAGAACCCGTACCGGGACAGCAAGGGCAAGTGGTGGCCGAAGAACGGCAAGTCCTACATCGACCGGACCCCCCGCCGCTTCGGCATGCTGACCAAGAACTCGCACCTGACCAAGAGCCTCCGCAAGGACGGGTACTTCTGGGGTGGCTTCTGGAGTCCCGGGAAGGACTACCAGCACTACGAGTACGACCAGTGAGCCGCCGCCTCCAGGCGGGAGCCCAGACCATCGGGCTGCTCGTGCTGGCGGCCTGTTCGACGGCGAGCCCCACGCCGGCGCCGGCGTCGACCGGGTCCTCCCCGGCCGTTCCCGCGACGCCGACGGCGGGCGCGTCTCCGACCGTACGGTCGACTGCAGCCACCCCCACCCCGAGGGAATCGGCTCCGACCGTCGTCGAACCGACCACGACCAACACCCTCCCCCCACCGCCCCGTCCCAGCAGACCGGCGCCGTCCACGGCCGGCGAGCTCAGCGCGACGTCGCTGCCCGTACCGGCCGGCTGGAAGACCATCGCGCGTCCGGGCGGCGCCGAGGACGGCTATCAGGGCAACGGGACCTGGGTTCACGGACGGGACCCACGCTACGCCGCCCACGACGTGATCACGCTCGGCTGCGCCGACGTCACCCGCGACGACTACCCGGACCCCCGCGCCGCCCTGGAGGGCAGCTACACCAAGAAGCAGGGTGACGCCGGGATCGGGCTCGTGCTGCAGTTCGACAGTGTCGAGAAGGCGAGCGCCTACTGGCGGGTGTACCGCGATCAGGTGTCGGCGTGCACGGCCGGTGATGGGCCGGTGTCGGTCAGGCTCGTGAAGTCCGATGCCGGACTGATCGACCAGCGGACCTACCCCGATGGCGACTGGACCGAGGTAGGACAGCGCGCGGGCGCACGGGTGACACTGATCATCCTCACCGACCCGGGACACCGCATCACCAAGGCCCAGTCGGAGTCGCTGCTCCGGCAGATCCCCGCCGACTAGCTGACCGAGGCTTCCTCAGCGGTTGGGACTGACGCGTGGTCGGCCGAGGCCAGATCGAACTCGACAGCGCCGCTCGCGTAGACGGCCGAGACCAGCCGTAGCGCCACCTCCTGACCCAGCGGCAGGCTCGCCCCGCGCACGCGCGCCTCGACCGCCGGCTCCTTGATCATCGCCACACCGCGCGACCGCTTCGGGTCCACCTCGATCACCGTGCCGACGAATTCCTCGCCGACCCGCTCGGCCAGCAGGAACACCTCCATCAAATCGATGATCGCCCGCTCGTACGCCTTGGACCGCCGTTGCGACGTCATCATCTCGTCCGGCAGTGCGTCGAGCGCCCGCAGCACCCAGGTCGGGACAGGCTGGCCGGCACACAGCGCCAGACAGATCTCCCCGGCATACCGGTCGACCAGCCGCCGCAACGGTGCGGTGGTATGGGCGTAGTCGATGGCCAACGCGGCGTGCTCCACGTCTTCGGGGATACCGCCACTGAACGCCTTGTAGCCCGCCCCGCGGAACAACGTCGTGCACGCGTTGAGCATGGCCGCGTGGTCGGGACGCGACGGGTCGAGTCCGCGGACGAACTCCGGGTAGTCGAGCTCGGCCGGCCAGCCGATGTGCAGCGCCTTCGCGGTCTGTCTGAGCCGGCGCAACGACGCGTTGTCGGCCGGCGGTAGCGTCCGCACGATGCCGACCTGGCCGTACAGCATGATGTGGGCGGCCGCCATGCCGGTCAGCAAGGAGATCTGCGCATTCCAGCCGTCGACGGGCAGCGGGGTGCGCAGCTCCAGGGTCCAACCCTCCGATCCGACCCGCACCTCCTGGCTCGGAATCTGCAGGCTGACCCCGCCCCGGTCCCGCTCGCGCTGCAGCCGGAGCTCTCCGACCTGGGCCAGCAACGCCAACGTCTGCCGGGGGGATGCCCCGTCGATCTCGGCCTGGGCCTGCTCGTAGGTCAGCTGGTCGCGACTCCGGACCAGCGCACGGCTGACGTCGGCGTCGGTCATCTGGCCGTGGGAGTTCAGAGTCAGGGTCCAGAGGAGCGCGGGCCGGACCTGGTCCGGCAGCAGGCTGGCTGCCCCTTCGCTCAGGGCAGGCGGATGCAGCGGAGTCCGGCGGTCCGGGGCGTAGAAGGTCATCCCCCGTCGGTGCGCCTCCTGGTCGACCGCATCACCGGCCGTGACGAAAGCGGCTACGTCAGCGATGGCGTAGGAGATGACGAACCCGTCGCCCGCGCGCCCGATGTGCAGGGCCTGGTCGAGGTCCCGGGCGCCGGGCGGGTCGATGGTGAGCAGCTCGAGATCGGTACGGTCGGCCTCGGGGAGCTGCGGCGTCAGCGCCCGCTCCTCCGCCCGCGCCACGACGTCGGGCGGGAACTCCGCCGGGATCTCCATCGTCGTCCGGATCGCCGCCAGACCGTCCGCGAGCTGGCCGAGCTGGACCGAGGACCGTTCCCGCGCCGCCCGGCTCGAGGAAGGCTGAGTCGGCGGCTGGGTCAGGGCCGGCGCATCGTTGCGCAGGGCCACCTTGCGAGCAGGCATGTGCAGCAGCCTACAAGGACGGCTCTGCTGTCCTCGGCGTCAGTTCGACGTGGACTCAGACATCTCGCGGCTGACGGGTTCTCCGTCGAGTGCCGAGTTGACCAGGGCATCAGCCGCCTTGTTCTCCGCCCGCGGCACCCAGGTCCAGGTGACCTGGGCCGGCCGGAGCGTGTTCGCCTTGCGAGCCAGCGGGATCATCGACGGGTGCTTGATCTTCCAGCGCCCGGCCATCTGCTCGACCACGAGCTTGGAGTCCATCCGTACGTCGACCTCCGCGGCGGGGTCGATGGCCCGTGCCATCTCCAGCCCCGCGATCAGCCCTGAGTACTCCGCCACGTTGTTGGTGGCCACGCCCAGGGTGAGCCCTTCGCTGGCCAGGACCTGACGGGTGTCGGCGTCACGGACGAGGGCCCCGTAGGCGGCGGGACCCGGATTGCCCCGGGAGCCACCGTCGGCCTCCACGACCAGCCGTCGACCGCTCCGCCCGGACACCGGGGGGATGACCTCGGCCGTCTCCGGGTCGTCGGGGACGTCGGCGTCGAAGAAGCCAGGCCCGTCCTGCAGGTCGGCGGGTCGCGCCTGCCCTCGGTATCCCTGGCCGCGGCTATTCGCCGGGGTCACGAGCGCAACCCGGAGTTGAGGGTTCGGACCAGGATGCGACCGCACTCTTCGCAGCGCAGCACCTCGTCGGCGGCCGCCACGGAGAACTCCCGCAGCTCGGCGGCGTTGACCTCGAGCTGGCATCCGGTGCAGCGCCGTTGGCGCAGCTCAGCGGCGCCGACGCCACCGCGAGTCGTGCCGACCTTGACGTAAAGGGTCATCAGGTCCGCCGGGATCTCCGGCACGAGAGCGTCTCGTTCGACCCGACGCTCGTTCATGTCGCTCTCCAGCTCGCGCAGCTGGACGTCGCGCTTGGCCAGCAGGGCGGTCAGCTGCTCGTCCAGCACTGACGCCTCCCTCCGCAGCTTCTCGCGGTGGGTCTGTGCGGTATCCACCTGCTCCATGATCTCCAGCTCCGCGTCCTCGAGGTTGGAGATCCGTCGCTGCAGGTGCTGGACCTCGTCGACGAGTCCGCCGAGCGCCTTGGGGTCGGCCACGGTGCCGTCGGCGATGCGGTGCTCGTTGCGGACCAGGCGTTGCCGTACCGGTTCGAGCTCTGACTCGGCCTCCGACTGCTCGAGCTCCAGGTCGGCGACTGCCGTGTCCGCAGCCACCAGGTCCGCGGCGAGGGTGGCCCGAACGGTGGTGAGCCGCGCGATCTCGGCGTGCTCCGGCAGGGTCTGGCGGCGGTGGTGGAGTTGAGCCAACGCCGTGTCGAGCTGCTGCAGGTCGAGCAGACGCAGCTGGGCACCCGGTTCTGCTTTGATGAGGTTCTCCTTCTGCGCCGACACGTGTGTGGTCACTGCGCTCGCGATGACGCCTACAGACTACTGAGTCGAGTCGGGTACGCCCGACGGTGTCCGGTCGCGCGAGCCGGCAGCGCGGTTCCTGAGCGATTGTTCGGACGCGCACAGAATAGATAGCCGGTTGTTGGAATGTTTCACTGCCCGCCCCGGTTTCAACCTGCAGGTGATCTTGAGCGGGATCCCGACGTCACAGCGGTGTGGCCCCTGAAGAAACGCTGTGCAAAGGACCACTCCATGACTTCCGTCGCTGATCCAGTCGTCGAGACATCGATCGCTCCGACACTCAACCCCATCGCCAGCCGGTTCGTGGGGCGCAAGTACGTCCAGCTCGTGCTGGTGCTGGGCGCCCTCAGCGCCATCGGTCCGCTGACCATCGATACGTATCTGCCGGCGTTGCCGCAGCTCTCGGCCGAGCTCGGTGCGACCGACGCCCAGGCGCAGATGACCATCACCGGCCTCCTGATCGGCCTTGGCTTCGGACAGCTGATCATCGGTCCGTTGTCCGATGCGGTGGGCCGGCGCAAGCCGCTGCTCCTCGGTCTGGCCGGCCACGGGCTGATGTCGGTGCTGTGCGCGCTGGCCCCGAGCATCACCTTGCTGGCGGTGACCCGCACCCTGCAGGGGCTGGCCGGCGCTGCCGTGGCGGTGGTCTCCATGGCCATCGTGCGGGACCTGTTCAGCGGCTACCGTGCGGCGCAGCTGCTGTCCCGGCTGATCCTGGTGCTCGGGGTCGCTCCGATCCTGGCTCCGTCCTTGGGCAGCGCACTGCTGCGGCTCACGTCGTGGCAGGGCATCTTCGTGGTGCTGGCGGTCATCGCCGTGCTGCTGTTCGTGCTGGCCCTGGTGGCCCTGCCGGAGACGCTGCCGGTGGAGCGCCGCCAGCCGGCCCGCCTCGGACCATCGCTACGGGCGTACCGAGCCCTGTTCTCGGACAAGCTCTTCCTGGCCATGGTGGTCGTCGCCGGCTTGATGTTCGCAACGCTGTTCGCCTACATCTCGGGCTCGCCGTTCATCCTGCAGGAGCTGTACCGGCTGAGCCCGCAGCAGTTCGGCCTCGCGTTCAGCGGCAACGCGGTCGGACTGATCGTGATGACGCAGGTCAACCCGATCTTCGTCAAGCGCTACGGCCCGGTCCAGGTGTTGATGACCGCCGTACTGATCTCGGTGGCGGCCTCGGTGGCGTTGCTGATCGTCGCCGTCACCAGCACCGGTGGCCTGCTCGGACTGATGATCCCGCTGTTCTTCGTGGTGGCCTCGGCCGGGCTCTCCTTCCCCAACGCACCCGCCATCGCCCTCAACCGGCACGGCGATTCGGCCGGAACGGCTGCGGCCGTGCTGGGTGCAGCCCAGTTCATGATCGGTGGGGTCGTGGCCCCGCTGGTCGGCGCGCTCGCCGACGGGACGCCCGTACCGATGGCCGCCATCATGGTCTGCACCACCGGTCTGGCCGTCGCCTTGATGTTGTGGGCCCGTCGTGGGCTGAACGCCGTCAGCTACGACTGAGCGGTAACTGCTCGAGTCAGAACTCGGCGTTCCAGCGCTCCAGCGCTCGAAGTCCCTTGGCCTCCCCGAGCACCGAAACGGTTCCGGTGTCCAACGGGAAGCGGGCGCCGAGGGTCAGGTCGAGGTCCAGCCAGCGGACGGTGAGGGCGCGCAGGGCATGCCCGTGGGCAAAAGCAATCGCCCGCTCGACCCCGGAGCTGCGGACCTTGGTGATCACCCGGTCCAGTCGGGCCGCAACCTGGTCGGCGGTCTCCCCACCGGGCGTGGGGTGCGTCCAGATGGTCCAACCAGGTACGTCGGCCTGGATCTGGTCACTGGTCCGGCCTTCGTACTCGCCGTAGGCCCACTCGGCCAGATCCTCCTCGACCACCGGCTCGCGGTCACCGGTGAAGCCGGCCAGCTCGGCGGTGTGCAGGGCACGGCGCCGCGGGCTGCTCAGCACCAGCGCGAAGTCGGTCGGCACCAGGTGTCCCAGCAGCCCCCGGGCCTGCTGCTCGCCCTTCTCGGTCAGCGGCAGGTCGGTGACCGAGGTGTGCTGTCCCGACTTGCTCCACTCGGTCTCGCCGTGCCGGACGATCCACAGGTCGGTCACGACAGCGCCGTGAGGCTCGACTGGGGGATCCGCCCCTGCCACACACTCCAGTGGCCGCCGGCTTGGATGCGGTCGACGATCGCTCGTTGCAGCGTCGTATCGCGCGGCAGAGTAGCGACGTCCACGTCTCCGCGTCGGAAGAAGGTGAAGAACAACACGTCGTCATCCCCTCGCATGGCTTCACCGTACAGTCTCCAGCGCTGCTGGAACCGGGCCAGATTGGACTCCGGCGGCAGGACCACGGCCAGCTCCGGATCGAGCAGCCAGCTGGAGCAGTGGAAGTCAGTGGTCGGGTAGTCAGCGAAGTGGTCGGCGAAAAAACCGCGCGCCCAGCGGAACGAGTCGTCCACGCTGGCGGGAGTCAGCGGTCCGGTCGCCGGAATGTGGGTGGAGATCACCCAGGCGTCATCGACCTGCTGCACGTTGAACTGCAGCCGACCCAGCCAGTAGAGCGCGCCAGACCAGCCGATGCGCATCCAGGGGTACGTGTGCAGACCGAACGCGCCGTACGTCTGGCGGTGCACCCACGCCTGCTGGCCGAGGTCGGACAGAGACCGCCAGGACACGTCGGAGGAGACGCCCCGACTGCGGTGGAAGGCCGCCACCTCCGGCGCGGTGACCAGCAGGGCCAGCAGGGGCAGCACGCCGATCCCGAAGTGGGCGGCGTCCTCGTCGGTCTCCTGCAGCGGGTTGTCGTCCCAGTCGACGACGAAGTCGCCGACCCGCGGCAGCACCCGGTCGACCAGGAACTGGACCCGAGCCAGGTCGCCCTCGGAGCGGGAGGTCATCTCAGCGGCGTCCAGCGCCGCGGGGACGTCGTCACCACGAAAACTCAGTCGGTCCACCAGTGCGGGCAGGTCAAGAGCCGTCAGCCGGGCGTGTACGTCGATCACGGTGACACCCTAACGATGATCGGGGGCCCGCCCGACGCTGATGCCTGGGGTGGAACCGAGTGCAAGAATGCTGGTATGGACGAACGTCAGCCTGCTCTACCCAACCGGGGCACTCCCTTCTCGGATGCCTTCAAGGCGTTCATCGGCGAGAGCTGGGCGCCGTACAGCCAGGAGCTGCCTGAGCTGCTGCCCGCTGCCGCGTTCGCCCCGGCGCGACGCGACCGGCTGAGCGCCCTGTTCCCCGGCGACCGACTGGTGATCCCGGCGGGCGGGCTGAAGATCCGGTCCAACGACACCGACTACCGGTACCGCCCGCACTCCGCGTTCGCGCACCTGAGCGGACTGGGCAGCGACCGCGAACCGGACGCCGTCCTGGTGCTGGAACCCACCGACAGCGGCCACGAGGCCACGCTGTTCTTCAAGCCGCGGGCGCCGCGGGACTCGGCCGAGTTCTACTCCGACGCGCGCTACGGCGAGATGTGGGTGGGGCAACGCCCGTCGCTGGACGAGATGAGCCACCTCTGTGGCATCACCTGTGCGGCGATCGACGAGCTGGAGGCCGAGCTGGCCAAGAACGCCGCCGACACCACCATTCGGGTTCTGCGCGGGGCCGACGACACCGTCGCCGGGCTGGTCGACCAGATCCGCCAGCTGCACCCACGCGAGTCCGACGCCAGTGATGCGCTGGACGCCGACAACGAGCTGGTCGTGGCGCTCAGCGAGCTGCGCCTGACCAAGGACGACTTCGAGGCCGACCAGATGCGCGAGGCCTGCGCCCGTACTGCTGCCGCGTTCGAGGCCGTGGTGGCATCGTTCCCCGAGGCTGTCAGGCTGGGTCGCGGCGAGCGCTGGGTGGAGGGCGTCTTCGGCCTGCACGCCCGACATGCGGCCAACGCGATCGGCTACGACACGATCGCGGCCGCGGGTGACCACGCCAACACCCTGCACTGGATCCGCAACGACGGCGACCTGCGCGCCGAGGACCTGATCCTGATCGACGCCGGCGTCGAGCTGGAGACGCTCTACACCGCCGACGTCACCCGGACCCTACCGGTGAGCGGCCGCTTCACCGACCAGCAGCGGAAGGTGTACGAGGCCGTCCTCGCCGCCCAGGAGGCGGGAATCGCAGCCGCCCAGCCCGGAGCCACGTTCTCCGACGTGCACAACGCAGCCATCGCGGTCATCGCACGGTTCCTCGAGGAGTGGGGCATCCTGCCGATGAGCGCCGAGGAGTCCCTGAGCGAGCAGGGTGGGCTGCATCGCCGCTGGATGGTGCACGGCACGTCGCACCACCTGGGCATCGACGTGCACGACTGCACCCAGGCTCGGGTGGAGAACTACAAGGAGGGGACCCTGCACCCCGGGATGGTCATCACCGTGGAGCCCGGGCTGTACTTCAAGGCCGACGACGAGCTGGTGCCCGATGAGCTTCGCGGCATCGGTGTCCGGATCGAGGACGACATCCTGATCACCGCCGACGGCAACGAGAACCTGTCGGCGATGCTGCCCCGCACCAGCGCCGATGTGGAAGCCTGGATGGCGCGGATCCTGCCGTCGGCCTAGCGATCTGGGGTGGGGGCAGGCGTCACTCGAACGCGGACGCCCGAGCTCCCGGCAGCTTGAGCAGCATCTCGCGTGCCTGCGCGGCCAGCTTGTGCTCGCAGAGCACCTCGTACTTGGTCGCCACGGTCTGGGTCACCGACGTGAAGTCACGACGGCCGTGCGACATCGCGTAGCCGATGGCGGCGAATGCGACACCGAGCAGGATGCCGATCACCAGCGCCCCCAGCAGCAGGAGCAGGATGCTGGCCGGTCGGCTGAAGAGCAGGAACACGATGCCCACCAGCAGACCCGTCGAGATGCCGGACTGGACGCCCTGCGCGATAACGGTGCCCCAGCTGCGCCGGCCCAGCACGCGTTCGACCGACTTGAGCTCGGTGCCGACGATCGCGAGGTTCTGGACCTGGAACTTCTCGTCGGCGAGGTAGTCCACGGCTTTCTGAGCCTCGGCATAGGTGCTGTAAAGCCCTACGGACTGGGGAAAGTCGAGCTCGAACATCGAGCTCGGCTGTCGTGACGGAATAGCCATGATGTCCTCCTGACGTCATGGCCAAATCTACCCGGGATCGCATCCTGCTGCCGACCGGAGGTTCTCCGTCAGCCGTCGGCCGAGGCCGAACGGTCGAACACGCAGAACTCGTTGCCCTCGGGATCGGCCAGGACGTCCCACCTGATGTCGTCGTCCTTGGTCCGGAGCAGAGTCGCGCCGGCAGCCAGGAGCTCTTCGGTGTCGCCCCACACGTCCCAGTGGATCCGGTTCTTCACCGTCTTCGGCTCGGGCACCGCGACGAACACCATCTCCCACGGCATGCCCGGCGCCTGGTCCAGGGACCAGCAGAAGCTGTCACCGTCAGGTTGCGCCTCGATGCCGTACACCCCGGCCCACCAGGTGGCCAGCCGTTCCGGATCGACGCAGTCGACCACCAGCTCGTACAAGCGGTAGTCGGGTAGCTTCTCGGGGGGTCTGACGAAGGCGCAGAACTCGCCGCCCTCCGGATCGGCCATCACCGTCCAGGGCTCGTCGTCGGCCACCAGCTCCGCGCCCAGCGCCGTGATCTCCGCGATGGAGGCGACGTGCACGTCGAGGTGCACCCGGTTCTTGACCGTCTTCTGCTCCGGGACCGCGTTGATCCACAGGGTGTGCTCGTCGACGCCGTCGGTGAGCAGGAAGGTGTCCCCGCGCGCCTCGGGAGTGAGGTGCAGCGCTTGGGACCAGAAGGTGGCCGCCTGGGCGGCCCGCGCGGTGTCCAGACACAGGTCCTTGAAGGTGGTCGCGCCGCCGCCGGAGGTGCTCATGGGCGTCAGCCTACGAGAGCGACGTCGCGGCAGCGAGGGCCGGGACGCGACAGACCCAGCCCCCTAGACTCGGAACCGCCGACTCGCCGATGTCGGCCAGCCGACGAGCCAGGGAGTGCGACATGAGCAGCAACGTGACCATCAATCCGGCGACTGGTGAGCTGGTGAAGTCCTTCGAGGCCCACACCCCGGCCGAGGTCGACGCGATCCTCGACTGCGCGGTCGCCGCCAACACGGAGCTGGCCCGGACCTCCGTCGCCCAGCGGGGCCGGTGGATGAACGTCGCCGCCGACCTGCTGGAGGCCGACCTGGACGAGCTGGCCGTGACGCTGGTGACCGAGATGGGCAAGACCCGGAAGTCCGCGGAAGCCGAGGTGAAGAAGTGTGCGACAGCGATGCGGTACTACGCCGAGCAGGCCGCCCAGTTCCTAACCGACGAACCGGTGGACCCGAGCTCGGTCAACGCCTCCTCGGCGCGGGTCGTCTACCAACCACTGGGCACCGTGCTCGCGATCATGCCCTGGAACTACCCGCTGTGGCAGGTCGTCCGGTTCGCCGCTCCGGGCCTGATGGCCGGGAACACGGGTGTCCTCAAGCACGCGCTCAACGTGCCCCAGACCGCTGTCTATCTCGGTGACCTGTTCGCCCGCGCCGGCTTTCCGGTCGGCGCCTTCCAGACGGTCCTGATCGACGGGGTCGACGCTGCCCACCTGATCGAGGATCCGCGGATCGCTGCGGTCACCCTCACCGGTTCGGTCCCGGCCGGTCACGCCGTCGGCGCCCAGGCCGGCGGCGCCCTGAAGAAGACGGTGCTCGAGCTCGGCGGCTCCGATGCGTTCATCGTGCTTCCGTCGGCCGATCTGGCCACGGCGGTGGAGGTGGCGGTCACCTCCCGCACCCAGAACAGCGGGCAGAGCTGCATCGCGGCCAAGCGCTTCTTCGTGCACAACGACATCTACGATGAGTTCGCGGCCCGGTTCGTCGAGGCCATGGGCCAGACGGTGGCCGGCGACCCGCTGGACCCGGCCACCAGCTTCGGGCCGCTGGCGACCGAGAAGGGTCGGGCCGCAGTGCACGAGCTGGTCCAGGACGCCGCGGCCAAGGGCGCTTCGGTACTGGTCGGCGGCCAGCTGCCGGACGGTCCCGGCTGGTTCTACCCCGCCACGGTGGTCGCCGACCTGACGCCGGAGATGCGGCTCTTCAGCGAGGAGTGCTTCGGCCCGGTCGCGTCGCTGTACCGCGTCGACTCCGCGGCCGAGGCGATCGCCGCGGCCAACAACTCCGAGTTCGGCCTCAGCTCGGCTGCCTTCACCAACGACGAAGCCGAGATCGACCAGCTCACCGCCGAGCTCCAGGCCGGCGGCGTGTTCATCAACGGCATGACCGTCTCCTTCCCGCAGCTCCCCTTCGGCGGCGTCAAGTCCTCGGGTCACGGTCGCGAGCTGTCCGCACACGGCCTGCACGAGTTCTGCAATGTGAAGACGGTCTGGCGCGCCTGAAAGGATTCAGCGCCGCTGGAGTGAGGAGAAGAGAGCGGACACGCTTCACCGTCTGCTCTCAAGGACGACAACGGCGGGCACAGGCAAAATCCGCGCGAGCGGAGCGAGCAGATAGCTCTGAGATAACCTCACGTGGTGGCTTCCTCTGCGGTGACTTCGGTCTTCATCTCCCGGATCAGGGGCCTGCCCGTCCTCGACGGCGCCGGCGACCAGGTGGGCCGGGTCCGCGACGTCCTGGCGCAACGCCGGACCGCCGGCCGCGCGCCGCGGGTCAAGGGTCTGGTGGTCGAGCTGTTCGCGCGGCACCGGATCTTCGTGCCCATGGTGCGGGTGCAGAGCATCGACGCCGTCCAGGTCGTCATCACCGGCGTGGTCAACACCCGGCGCTTCGAGAAGCGTGACTCCGAGACCCAGGTGATCGACGACCTCTTCGACCTCGCGGTCCAGCACGGCGACCAGCGCACCCCCTACGTCATCTTCGACGTGGCGATGCGTCCGATCCGGTCCCGCGACTGGGAGCTGTCGGAGGTGGCGCTGCGCGAGGGCGGCTCGGCGAAGCGGTTCGGCCGCCGGGGACACGTGACCATCGTCGACTGGTCGACGATCCGCAGCCTGGACGTCGACCGCAGTCAGGGCACCGAGCACCTGGTGGCCCAGATGGAAGACATGAAGGCCGCCGACGTGGCCCGGGAGCTGCACGACATGACTCCGGAGCGGCGGGCCGAGGTGGCCGGGGCGCTGGACGACCGCAAGCTGGCCGACGCGCTCGAGGAGCTGCCCGAAGACGAGCAGGTCCAGCTCATCCAGGGGCTGACCACTGACCGGGCGGCCGACATCCTGGAGGAGATGGACCCCGACGACGCGGCGGACCTGATCGCGGAGCTGTCACCTGAGATGGCGGAGCGGCTGCTGGCCCGGATGGAGCCCGACGAAGCGAAGGACGTCCGCCGACTGCTCAACTACGCGGAGTTCACCGCCGGCGGCATGATGACCCCGGAGCCGGTGATCTTGCCTCCGGACGCGACTGTGGCCGACGCGCTGGCTCGTGTCCGGGACCCGGATCTCACCCCCGCGCTGGCCTGCATGGTCTTCGTCTGCCGCTCCCCGCTGGAGACCCCGACCGGGCGTTTCATCGGCGGCGTCCACATCCAGCGGTTGCTCCGCGAACCACCGTCAACCCTCATCTCGGGGCTCATCGACAGCGATCTGGAACCGCTGACCGACAGGGCCAACCTGCATGCCGTCAGCCGCTACTTCGCGACGTACAACCTGGTCAACGCGCCCGTCGTGGACACCGAGCACCGGCTGATCGGTGCCGTGACGGTGGACGACGTGCTCGACCACGTGCTGCCGGCGGACTGGCGGGGCACCCAGCTGGACGCGCTGTCGAACCATGGCTAAGGCCTCCGAGCGCGACGTCGAGCGGCTGAACACCCCGGGGCGGCGGAAGCGCTCGATGCTCCCTCGGCGGAAGTTCGACCGGGACGCCTTCGGCGCCTTCGCCGAGGGCTTCGCCCGGTTCATGGGCACGGCGAAGTTTCTCGGCTACATGACCGTCTTCGTCGTCATCTGGATCATCATCAACGTGGTCGGCCTGTTCGGGTTGCAGTGGGACCCGTACCCCTTCATCCTGCTGAACCTGTTCTTCTCCACCCAAGCCAGCTATGCCGCGCCGCTCATCCTGCTCGCCCAGAACCGCCAGGAGGCTCGCGACCGCGTCGGGCTGGAGCAGGACCGCGACCAGGCCGCGCAGAGCCGTGCCGACATGGAGTTCCTGGCCCGTGAGATCGCCTCGGTCCGGATGTCGGTGGGCGAGCTGGCCACCCGGGAGTACATCCGGTCCGAGCTGCGCGCCGAGCTGCGCTCGATCCTGGCGGACCTCGAGTCCGACGACCACAGTGTCGGTCTGGACCAGCCGCGACGTACCGGCTGAGCACAGGTCACGCTCGGTGGTGGACCCCCGCCGGCCGGTGAACGTGGTCGATCGGCACTTGTCGGCTCACTACGCTGGGTGGCATGCAAGACCCACAGACGCTCGAACGCCCGCCGCTCTCCACCACTCCCGACCACCCCTGGGTGCCGCTGGTGCGCCGCGCCCTGGAGTCGGTGAACGACCCGGAGATCAAGCGCCCCATCACCGACCTCGGCATGGTCAACGCCATCGACATCGGCGACAGGGGGCTGGTCCGGGTCGAGATCCTGCTGACGGTCTCTGGCTGCCCGCTGAAGGACACCCTGCGTCGTGAGGTCACCGCCGCCGCCTTCACCGTGCCGGGCGTCAAGGAGGTGCAGGTCGACCTGGGGGTGATGACCGACGAGCAGCGCGGGCAGCTTCGCGAGCTGCTCAAGGGCGGCCAGGCCGAACGGGAGATCCCGTTTGCTCGGGCCGACTCGCTCACCCAGGTCATCGCCATCGCGTCCGGCAAGGGCGGCGTCGGCAAGTCGTCGGTCACGGTGAACCTCGCCATGGCGCTCGCCGCGCAGGGCCGGTCGGTCGGCGTGCTCGACGCCGACATCTACGGCCACTCCATCCCCGCCATGCTGGGTGTGGCCGACTCCCGCCCCACGTCGGTCGAGGACATGATCATGCCGGTCCCCACCAACGGGCTGAAGGTCATCTCGATCGGCATGCTCAAGCCCAAGCGTGACCAGGTCGTGGCCTGGCGCGGCCCCATCCTCGACCGTGCCCTGACTCAGATGCTGGCCGACGTCTACTGGGGTGACCTCGACTTCCTGCTACTGGATCTGCCGCCGGGCACCGGCGACGTGGCGATCTCGCTGGGGCAGAAGCTGCCGAATGCGGAGGTGCTGGTGGTCACCACGCCCCAGGAGGCCGCCGCGGAGGTCGCCGAACGGGCCGGAACCATGGCCTCGATGATGAACCAACGCGTGATCGGCGTGGTCGAGAACATGTCCTACCTCGCGGTGACCTGCCCGCACTGTGGCGAGGAGCACCACTACGACGTGTTCGGCAGCGGCGGCGGCGAGGGTACGGCCCAGAAGCTGAGCGCTCGCCTGGGCTACTCGGTGCCGTTGCTGGCCCAGATCCCGCTCGATCCCGAGCTGAGGGCCGGGGGCGACGAGGGCTCGCCGATCGTGGTCGGTGCTCCCGACCGCCCGGCCGCGGTGGCGCTCACCGCCCTGGCCGCTCGACTGGCCAAGAAGGGCCGTGGTCTGCTCGGTAAACAGCTCGGACTGGCGCCCGCCGGTCGCTAGCCTCGGTCGACCGATGACTCTTCCCATCGAGCTGACGGCGACCGAGGTCGCACACCGGGTTCGCGCGGGGACGCTGACCGCGACCCAGGTCGCCATGGCCGTTCTCGCCCGCATCGACGCCCGGGGCGACGACGTGCGGGCGTTCGCCTACCTCGACGCCGCCGAGCTCCTCGGCCGAGCCGCGATGCTCGACGCGACGACGACCAAGGGGTCCCTGCACGGCGTGCCGGTGGCGGGCAAGGACGTCATCAACACCAAAGACATGCCAACGAGCCACCACACGCCGCGCTACGCCGGCAGCCGACCCGGCCTGGACGCCGCTTGTGTCGACACCCTGCGGGCGGCGGGAGCCCTGCTGGTCGGCAAGACGGTGACCACCGAGTTCGCCACCACTGACGTCGGCGGTCCGACCCGGAACCCGCTGGATCTGACCCGTACCCCCGGTGGATCGTCCAGCGGTTCGGCCGCCGCGGTGGCGGACTTCCAGTCCACGATCGGGCTGGGTACTCAGACCGGCGGCTCCACGATCCGCCCCGCGTCCTTCACCGGCGTCTACGGCTGGAAGCCGACCTGGAACAGCATCAGCCGTGAGGGGCTGAAGATGTACTCGGCCACCTGCGACACCCTCGGCCTCTACGCTCGTTCGGCGCAGGATCTGGCGCTCATCGCCGACGTCTTCGACCTCGACCCTCCTGAAACGCCCGTCCGGACGACCATGGACGGGGCCCGGATCGCGGTGGTCCGATCTCCCGTGTGGTTCCGGGCCTCGCCCGCCACCCGGACGGCCCTGGCCGCCGGGGCTGACCGGCTGCGTGACGCCGGTGCGATCGTGGTCGAGCTGCCGTTACCGAAGATGTTCGACGGCCTGCCCGGAGCCCACCGCACCATCCTCGCCAAGGAGGGGCACTCGGCGTTCCTGAACGAGTACCGCAACACGCCCGATCTGGCGGACCCATTCTGTGCCATCGTCGAGAATCGTCTTCAGCTGTCTCCGTCTGACTACCGGGCGGCGTACCGATTGGCGGATGCCTGCCGATCCGCGTTCGACGACCTCGCAGCCGACTTCGACGCCATCCTGACACCCAGCACGACGGGCGAGGCTCCGGTGGGTATCGAATCCACCGGAGACCCGTCCTTCAACTCGATCTGGACGCTGCTCCAGGTGCCGGTGGTCAACGTCCCCGGTTTCCTCGGGCCTGCGGGCATGCCGGTGGGCCTGTCCCTGGTGACCAGGCGTTACCAGGACCGAGCCGTGATCGCCCTGGCCGGGCTAGCCGGCCGCCTGTTCGAGGGTACGGGCCGAGGACCGACGAGCGAGCGGGAAGCCCGCACCGGCCCCTGAGGTTCGCTCACCGCTGGGTCGACAGCCCCCACGCCGGGACTTACGTGGCGTCTGAGTCGAAGGGCGTCAGCACCCGGGTGATCGTTGCCGCCGCCATCACGTCGGCGGGGCCGCCGGGTGAGACGTCCTTGGCTCCCTCGATGGCGTCGGTCAGGTCTTGTGAGACCGACTTGCCCATGGACGTCGCCTCGGCGAGCTCACTCTTGACGTCGGCCACGATGGGATCGACGTCGTCGAGCAGGTGCTTCTGGATGAAGGTGCGGGGGTTGAGGTCGCGGACGTCGAGGTTCTCGAAGCCGGGACCGAGCTCCCTGCCGAGCTGCTGCTGGGCGTTGCCGGCGATGTTGCGGACGTAGTTCACGACGCGCGCGGCCTTGCGAGCGAACTCAGGCAGCTTCTCCGGACCGAACAGGATGACTGCGGCCACGATCAGCAGCAGGAACTCCGGAGCTCCTATGTCGAACATGTGGACACGTCAACCTTCCTTAGAGCCCAGAGTGACCACGGCTTCGGCCGTGGCGCTACCCCTCTCGTACTGTAGTCGGACCCGTTCAGCCGGCCGGTGGGTCCGGATGGTCACGATGAGCTGTTGGGACTCCGTCACCGGGGTGCCGTCGATGGCGGTCACGATGTCGTCGGCTCGCAGGCCGGCTGACGAGGCCGGGCCGCCAGCCTCCACGGTGGTGAGCTTCACGCCCTTGGCGGACTCCTCGTTGCTGACCGTGGCGCCGATGACCGGGTAGGTCGCCTTGCCGTCTCTGATCAGTAGTTTGCCGATCTCCATCGCCTGGTTGATGGGGATCGCGAAGCCCAGTCCGATGCTGCCCGACTGGCCCTGGCTCTGGCCGAGCGTCAGGATCGCCGAATTGACCCCGATCACACGAGCCTTCGCGTCGATCAACGGACCGCCGGAGTTGCCGGGGTTGATCGGGGCGTCGGTCTGGATCGCGTTGATGTAGGCCGAGGGCGCGTCGGCATTCTCGGAGCCACTCACCACGACGGGCCGGTTCTTCGCACTGACGATCCCGGCCGTCACGGTGCCCGGCAGGCCCAGGGGCGAACCGATGGCGATCACCGACTCGCCGATCTGGCTGTCGTCGGAGTTTCCGATGCGGATGGGCTGCACGCGTTTGGAGGGGTCGACCTTCACCACGGCCAGGTCATAGCTCGGGCTGCGTCCGACGACCTCGGCGGTGGTCTTGGTGCCGTCGGCATACACGACTTGGACCCGGCCACCGTCGGCCGCGGCGACCACGTGGTTGTTGGTCATGATGTGACCCTGGGTGTCCAGGATGAACCCCGAACCGGTACCGCCGGTGGTGCCCGAACCGACCTGGATCATCACCGTGCTCGGTAGCACCGCTTTGGCCACCCCGACGGTGTTGGCTTCCCCCGGCGCCGGTGAGAAGGGCCTCGTCGGCACCGTGGGGGCCGTCGACGGGAGGGGAACCGAGGTCGGGCCACTGGAGGTCTGCGGTACGGCGTCGGTGCGCGCGGCCAGCCGCGACCCGCCGTAGCCGGCCGCTCCTCCGATGACCACGGCGAGCAGGGCGGTCAGCAGGATCAACGGCAGGGCCCGCAACGGTTGGCGCTGGCGCTGGGGCGGCGCGAAGCTCGGGGCGACCGTGTCGGGTGCGCGGGGCCGCAGCGGCGGTACACCCGACGGGGCAGGAAACATGGACTCCCCCCACGATGCAGCTGAACCCTGGACATAGGGCGGCCCGCCTCCCGACGAGCCCACCGGACCAGCGAATCCCGGGTACGACGGCCCTGGCTGCGTTGGCAGCACCCGCGTCTGCTCCGGAACCGACGCCTGCATGGGCGGGAGCTCGCTGGTCAGCTCCTCGTCGGCGTAGGACCAACGGCCGATGCCCAGTGGGGAGGTCCGGTCCGGGACGTCGGGGCCGCTGCGCTCAGCCGGCGCTCCGAAGGGGCCGAAGTAGTGATAGTCGTCCTGGTCGTTGCCGGGACGATCGTCTTCAGCCATGACCTACCTGACCACTCGTTCGAGGATGCGAGCCCAACCCGCCCGGACGCGCTCCATGGTAGTCGGGGCCGCCACGGCCTGATGGGGCAATGCGGCGACAGCAGCGTGCATCAGCTCCGTCGACCCGTCGGTGACCACCGTGAAGACCCGATCACCGGAGCGCCAGGTGACCATGGTCGGGGTCCCCTCGCGGACGTAGGCCTGAAGGTCGTCGTCCTGAACCGAGCCGGCGGGAGGCCCAGCGAGAGTGCCGCGCTGCTCGAACACGCTGAGGGTCGAGACGCCGTCGCTGTAGACCATGTGCAGGGCATCGGGGTCGGTGGCTTCGTCGCTGCGAAGGCGCACCAGGGACAGACCGGCCAGCTGACCCTGGCAGAACCAACCCCGGGTACTGAGGTCGGCCACGTTGGACAGCGTGAGGCTGGCGGTCGTGGTCGACGTAGCCAGCCGCGGGGCGAGGTGCGGGAGGAAAACCGGCCGAGTGGTCACCCTGAGCTGCGTGAAGCCGGACGCCCGAGCAACCGCACCGGCGGCGTCGTACGTCTCCTGCCACAGCAGCATCCCGGTGGCGTCGTCGACCCACCACCGCGCGGCAACGGCACCGTCAGGGGTCGCGCCGGCGGTCGCCTCGACCAGCGTGACCGGTCGACCCAGCACCGAGCTCCCCCGCCAGCCGGTGAGGTTGTAGCTATGGGTCAGCAGGGTCAACAGCTCCTGGTCGACGATCCGGGACGACGAGATGGCCGGCACGAAACGCACCAGCGCGGTGGCACCTGGGCGGGGCACCGACACCGAGGTGCCCTGTCCCACCTCATAGCTGACCCCCACCTGGGCGGAGAGGGTCTGCCGGCCGCGGGCCACCCGGACGACCTGGGTGCCGGAATAGCTGACCTGGCCCGACTCCGTCGCCGCGCGCTGAAGCGTGCTGAGCGCCACGGCGCGCGAGACGGCGGTCCGCGACCGGCCGGCATGCGGTGCAGGTTGCGCCGGCGAGCCGGACACCATCAGCCCACTCTGCGGCGTCATCATCAGGGCACTCAGGGACCGACTGGCCAGCGGGAACTGGGCCAGGGTGGCCACGAACTCCGACCGAACCCGGTCGGTGGGGTCGGACACGGTGGCGGCCACGGTCGGGGCCGCGACGTAGCCGACCGCCCCCAGGGTCGACACGAGGCCGCCGACGGCCAGCGCTGCCGCCGCAGTGCGCACTCGGGTCGCTCGACGTGCACTGGGCACGAAACCTGGCCTGGTCCGCCGGAAGGGTCGGCTCCAGACCGGCACATAGGCGTCCCGGCCGGCGATGGAGACGAGTCGGGAGGACAGCTCGTAGGAGGTGGGCCCGGCCCGGTCCGACCCCATCCGGTGCAGCAGCTGGCGTACTGTCCGCAGCTCCTCCACCTCGGCTCGACAGCCGGCGCAGCCCACCAGGTGGGTGAGCACCCGCTCACGATCAGCGTCGTTCAGGGCTCCGTCGACGTAGCCGGACCGGATGTCGCCCAGGGCGGTGCAGCTGCGGTCCTTCACGCCGTCCTCGCCGGTTCACGACCTCCCGAGCGGGCGCGAGCGGTAGGAGTGGACGGCTGACCGATCTCGACCTCGACGCCCAGATAGCGGACCCGGTCCTCAGTGGGTCGGCGATGATCCAGCGCGACGCGGAGCTGAGCACGCCCCCGGTGGATCCGACTGCGGACCGTACCGATCTTGATGTCCAGCGCTTCAGCGATCTCGTCGTAGCTCAGGCCCTCGATGTCACACAGCACGACGGCGGCCCGGAACTCCGGCGCCAGAGCCGCGAGGGCGGCCGCCACGTCATGGTCCAGGTCCTCGTCGGCGAGCTGCTCCGACGGGGTGGGCCAGGTGCTCGGCAGCCGGTCGGCGGATCCGTCGGCGAGGCCGTCGAAGCGGATCTTCTGCTTGCGACGGGCGCCATCCAGGAAGAGGTTGGTGGTGATCCGGTGCAGCCAGCCCTCGAAGGTGCCGGGCTGGAAGCGGTGCAGTGACCGAAAGACGCGCACGAACACGTCCTGGGTCAGATCTTCTGCATCATGCGGGTTACCGGTGAGACGGTACGCGAGCCGGTAGACGCGGACGCTGTGGTCGCGAACCAGCTGCTCCCACGTCGGCGGGACCCATTCGGTCTCCGCCGGCGGTTGCCGGTCCTGCGAGCGCGGAGGAGGCCATTGCGTCACCGGCCGACCTCCTGTTCTGCACTACGTCATCTCGGGTAATGATCTGATCTCCCAGTTTGGCGCACGATGCTGGCAATCGGCTGAGCGAATCCTGGCAGGAACCTGTGCGGGACAGCCGGTCCCGGTCCACCAGTCCAACGCCTCCGAGTGGAGGCGCGTTCGGCGTTAGAGCCCGGCGGCAGTCAGGCAACGGGCCAGGGCTGTGGTCTCGGCCTCGGAGGCCTCCAGCAGCGGCGCCCGCAGCCCGCCCACGCCACGCCCCTGGAGCCGCAGGCCGGCCTTGACCAGCATGCAGCCCTGGGTGGCGAAGATCCCGACGTAGATGGGCAGCAGTCGCTGGTGCAGCCGCAGTGCGGTCTCCACGTCGCCGCGGAGATAGGCCTCGATCATCGCCTTGGTCGGCAGTCCGCTGAAGTGGGTGGAGGTCCCGACGACACCGACCGCGCCCACTGACAACAGCGGCAGGGTGAGCGCATCTTCGCCGGAGTAGTAGGCCAGATCGGTCTCCGCGATCACCTGGGCCGAGGCAGCCAGGTCGCTCTTGGCATCCTTCACCGCCACGATCTGCGGATGCGCCGCCAGGGTGATCATGGTGTCGGTCCGAATGGCCACTCCCGCGCGGTGCGGGATGTCGTAGAGCATGACCGGCACGTCGGTGGCGTCGGCCACGGTCAGAAAATGGTTGACCAGCCCCGCCTGTGGGGGTTTGGAGTAGTACGGCGTGACCACGAGAACACCGGCGGCGCCGATCTTCGCCGCTTGCTGGGCCAGCTCGACGGTGTGTCGGGTGCTGAAGGTGCCGACCCCGGCGATCACTGACGCCCGGTCGCCCACGGCCTCGACCACTGTCGTGAGCAGCTCCGCCTTCTCGTCGTCGGTGGTGGTCGGCGACTCGCCCGTGGTCCCGCTCACCACGAGTCCGTCGTGTCCGAGCTCATCGACCAGGTAGCACGCCAGCTTGGCCGCACCGACCAGGTCCAGCTCCTGATCGGGCCCGAAGGGCGTGACCATCGCGCTCAGCAGGCGACCGAAGGGCGGCTGGGGCATGGGGTCAGTCTAGGGCCACGCGGTGGTGTTTCAGCGCTGCGGCGTCGGCGTGATGGCGACCAACGGATCCCCGTCGTTGACCACGTCACCGACCGACACCAAGATCTCGCTGACCACCCCAGCCACCTCGGCGAGGACCGGGATCTCCATCTTC
>JBBRYD010000015.1:0-42682 GCA_038238065.1 Propionibacteriales bacterium
CCAGGGCGGCCATGGGCTCGCCCTGTGACCCGGTACAGACCAGGGTGATCTGCCGGTCGGGCAGCCGGTTGAGCTGTTTGAGCTCCACCACGAGCCCGTTCGGCACGGTCAGATAGCCGAGGTCACGGGCGATCCCCATGTTGCGCACCATCGATCGACCCACGAACGCCACCTTGCGCCCGCTGGCGTGGGCCGCGTCGAGAACCTGCTGGATGCGGTGCACGTGACTGGCGAAGCTCGACACGATGATCCGCTTGGGCGAGGTGCGGAAGACCGCCTCGATGGCCGGGGCCAGGTCGCGTTCCGACGTGGTGAAGCCGGGCACCTCCGCGTTGGTGGAGTCGACCAGGAACAGGTCGACGCCCTCCTCGCCGAGCCGGGCGAACGCCCGCAGGTCGGTGATGCGGTTGTCCAGCGGGAACTGGTCCATCTTGAAGTCGCCGGTGGCCAGCAACAGACCTGCGGTGGTGCGTACCGCGACCGCCAGACCGTCCGGGATCGAGTGGTTGACGGCCACGAACTCGCAGTCGAAGCCGCCGAAGCTCTCCCGGCGGCCGGCCTGCACCTCAACCAGCCTGGGCTTGATCCGAAACTCCTCGAGCTTGGACTGCACCAGCGCCAGGGTGAGTCGGGAGCCGACGACCGGGATGTCGGGCCGTTCCCGGAGCAGGTACGGCACCCCGCCGATGTGGTCCTCGTGACCGTGGGTCAAGACGATGGCGGCGATCTTGTCGAGCCGGTCGCGGATCCAGGTGAAGTCGGGCAGGATCACGTCGACGCCGGGCTGGTGCTCCTCGGGGAACAGCACGCCGCAGTCGATGACCAGCAGCTCTCCTCGATGCTCGAGCACGGTCATGTTGCGACCGATCTCCCCCAGGCCGCCGAGTCCCACGACCCGGAGGCCGTCGGGGGGTAGCAGCGGAAGTGATGGAGATGGCTGAGTGGTTCTCACGGTGGGTCTCTCGAAGTCGGGAACTGGTGTGGCCGCGAAACACAGGCCGGGCGACGCACCGAAAGGTCGGCGCACTCGCCACGTGGGGACACGGCTAGGACTCTCAACGTACAGTCTCGCGCCTGATCGGCCCACATTTCCAGCTCGGCCGTCGGCGACGTGACCCACGGTTCCCCTGGTTGACACCCGGGTGGCCCAGTGTGAAAGCATCGACACGACGCTCAGGTGTCCAGTGGGGGACGCACCCTGCGTGACCATCGTGACCGCACGGGGCGCCGCGTGTGACTGACACGAAGGAACGCTCATGTGCCCCACCCACCCGGATCGACGCCCCGACGAACCGGCTGTCGAGCCGCGGATCCTGTCGGTGCAGGTGGGTGGACCCAGGACCTGTACCTGGCTGGGGCGGGAGCTCGTCACCAGCATCTTCAAACATCCGGTGGCCGGACCGGTGGCCGTGCGTTTCCACAATCTCGAGGGCGACGACCAGTCGGACCGCAAGAGCCACGGCGGCGCTGACAAGGCGGTCTACGCCTACGCCCGGGAGGACGAGGACTGGTGGCAGTCCGAGCTCGGCCGTCCGGAGGACAACGGGCTGTTCGGCGAGAACCTGACCACCCTGGGTCTGGACCTGACCAACGCCTTCATCGGGCAGATCTGGCGGGTCGGAACGGCCGTACTCCAGGTCACCGAGCCGCGGACCCCGTGCTGGAAGCTCGGAGTGAGGCTGCAGGACCCCGCCTTCCCCCGCCGGGCAGCACGGTCGCGGCGCCCGGGGGTGCTGCTGCGGATCCTGCAGGAGGGCGTGCTGCAGGCCGGCGACCGGATCGTGCTGGGACCCGTGCCCGCGCACGGGGTGACCGCGGCAGCCATCAACCGGATCTACTACGGCGAGGATCGGGATCTGAGCCCGATCTACAGCACCCCGGAGCTGGCCGCGCACTGGCTCGGCTGGGCCGACCACCGCACGGTCTGGCACGAGGAGGACGAACGCAGGGGCCGGATGCGACACGTCTTCGAGAGTGCCGGCGGATGAGCGAGATGGACGCTGACGTCATCGTGGTGGGGGCCGGCTTGGCCGGTCTCCGGTGTGCCCTCCGGCTCCAGGAGCTCGGGCACGACGTCGTGGTGCTGGAGGCTGCGGACCAGGTGGGTGGCCGGGTCCGCACCGACGTGGTGGACGGGTTTCGCTGTGACCGAGGATTTCAGCTGCTGAACCCTTCCTATCCCGCCGCCCGCCGCTGGGTGGACCTCGCGGCACTGGGCCTGCAGTCCTTCGGCGCCGGGGTGATGGTGCGACGCGACAGCGGTCTGCGGGTGGTCGCCGACCCGATCCGGGAGCCGGCGCTGCTGAGCCTGACGCTGCGGAGTGGTTATGCCCGACCGCTCGAGCTGGGGGCGCTGGGGCGATGGTGCGCCCGGGTGTTGGTCGACCCCCAGGCAGTGATCGGCCAACCCGACCACACCCTGGCCGAGTCCCTCGACGCCGCCGGCGTGGATGGCCGGCTGCGGCACGAGATCCTCGAACCCTTCCTCGCCGGAGTCCTGGCCGACAGTCATGGTCTGACGTCGGCCAACTTCGTCAAGCTCCTGATCCGGTCGTTCGTGCTCGGTCGGCCGGGCCTTCCCGAGCAGGGGATGGGCGCACTGCCCGCCCAGCTGGCGGCGCAGCTACCCCGGGTGGAGCTGGGCCAGCGGGTGCAGGCCGTGCTGTCCCAGGAAAGCAACGCCGGTGTGCGAGTCGACGGACAGACCCGGCGGGCCCGAGCGGTCGTGGTGGCCACGAACCCCCGCTCTGCGGCGCAGCTGACAGCGCTGCCCGATCCGGAGACGCACGGTCTGGTCACGTGGTGGTTCGAGGCACCGGAGGCGCCGTCCACGAGACCGCTGGTCGCGGTGGACGGCCGGCGATCCGGCCCCACCCCGCCGGGTCCGGTCTGGAACGCCGCCGTGGTCAGCGCAGCCGCCCCCTCGTACGCGCCGCCCGGACGTCATCTGGTCGAGGCGACCACCGTGCTGGACCGGGCCGACGGCGACGCTCCCGAGGACGCGGTGCTGCGCCACGTGGGCGAGATCTACGGCTGCAGCACCGCTGGCTGGCGCACGGTCGTCCGGCACCGGATCCCGGACGCGCTGCCCGTGCTGCGACCACCGCTCCGGCCCCGGACCCCTGTGTCGCTGGGCGACGGCGTATTCGTCGCGGGCGACCACCGCGATACGGCGTCGATCCAGGGCGCACTGGTGTCCGGACATCGGGCGGCCGAGGCCGTCCACGTGACGCTGGACTAACCTAGCGACCCAACAGCCGGGCCACCCCGGGCAGCACATCCCTGGTCGGACCGCTGAGGCCGCACTCCATGGCCAGCCAGCCCTGGTACCCGATGTCGGTCAGCGCGTCCAGGGTGTCGTCCCAGTCGTAGTGCCCGGCCCCCGGCTCCAACCGGTTGCTGTCGCCCAGCTGGACGTGCCGGATGTGCGCTCCGGCGGCCCGGATGGCTGCTCCGACGTCGGACTCCTCGATCGACATGTGATAGGTGTCAGCGATCACCGCGACCCCCGGCGAGGCCACCTCCTCGACGATCGAGACCGCGTCGGCGAGGGTGTTGACCAGGTAGTCCTCGTAGCGGTTGAGCGGTTCCAGGAACAGCTGGGAGCCGGCCCCGACGGCGTGCTCACCGAGTTCCACCAGCGCCTCGACCAGCGCCGCTCGAGAGGCTTCGGCGCTCCGCGGCGGGGTGAACGGCGGGAGCTTGGTCGAGAACACGCCGAACGCGTTGGGCGAGACGATCCCCAGCCCACCGGCCTCGACGATGGTACTGAGCAGCACCTTCAGGTCCTCGATCGCTGTCTGTCGGCCGGCGGGGTCGAAGGTGCCGAGGAAGGTCGGGGTGTGCATCACCGCCGAGCACATCACCACGCCCGCCGCCCGGGCCTCGCGCAGCTCTCCGGCACGACCGCCGAAGATCCCGTCGCCCTGCCCGGACAGCTCGATGCCGTCGAACCCGCAGTCCAGGGTGAACTGGAACTTCTCCATCAGGTTCTCGCCCGGCAGGGTCGACTCCTGCGCCGCCAACAGGAAGCTCATGCGTCCACCTCCGGGGTCTCCTCGAAGCTCAGCACGACCTGCAACGCCTGTTCGGGGTGCTCGTCCAGCATGGTGAAGGCGGCGCCCGCCTCGCTGAGCGGCAAGGTGTGGGTGATCAGGTCGATCAGCTCCAGCCGCCCCCCGACGGCGAGGTCCATGGCCGTCTTGGCCAGCCGGAAGCCGTCCCAGCGGTGCTGCAGGGCCGGAGCCACGCCGGAGATCTGGGAGGCGACCACCGCGACCCGGTTGTGGTGGAACTCTTCACCGAGTCGTAGCCCGGCGCCTTCTCCCTGCATGAACCCCGCCACGCAGACCCGCGAGCTGTAGGCAACGCTCCTGATCGCCTCGTGCAGGGCCCGATAGTTGCCGGTGATCTCCAGGCAGACGTCGGCGCCGCGTCCGTCGGTCAGGTCACGGATACGCTCCGCCACCCCGCCGTCGGCCGGGTCGAGCACGGTGTCGGCGCCCAGCTTGGTGGCCAGGTCACGTCGGGCGCCGATGCCGTCCACGCCGATCACCCGGGCGCCGTTGAGGCGGGCCAACTGGGCGGCGATCTGACCGGGGACGCCCAGCCCGAACACCGCGACGGTCTCGCCGATGTGGATGTCGGCGTCGAGCACCAGGTTGAGCCCGATGGCCCCGATCTGGGAGAAGATCCCGACTCGCGGGTCCACCGAGTCGTCGAGCAGCCGCTTGGCTGCGCGCTCAGCCTTCTGCACGGTGTGCGTCCGGTGGCCCCAGGTGCCGTAGACCCGGTCTCCGACCGCGATGCCGGTGGTGTCCGAGCCGACCTCGACGACCGCGCCGACCTCCTCGTAGCCCCAGCCGTTGACCGGGTACTGGAAGGTGGTGGACCCGTCGACGAACAGCCGGCTGTCGTCGTCCCACTTCTTCGTCAGGTAGGGGTTGCTGCCGCGGTAGGCGGTCAGCTCCGTGCCGGCCGAGATGCCCGAGAAGAGCGTCTTGAGACGGACCTCGTCGGTACCGAGGCGGACCTCGGGGTCGTCGACGACCTCGGCGACGCCTGGGGACGTAAAGCTCACCATCGAGCCCATAGTGGTGTTCTCCTTGATCCTGGGGTGGGGCGAACGGACGGGTGCTAGCCCTTGACCGCGCCGGAGATGAAGCCGGCGGTGACCTGCTTCTGCAGGACGATGAACAGCACGATGATCGGCAGGATGGTGATCAGGGTGCCGGCGGCGAGCGGGCCGATGTCGATCGACCGCCCACCCATGAAGTTGTAGAGCCCGGCGGTCAACGGCCGGTAGTTGCCACCGGGCAGGTAGAGCAGCGGCACCAGGAAGTTGTTCCAGGTGCTGAGGAACGTGAAGACGGCCAGTGCCCCGATGCCGGACGTGACCAGTGGCAGCATCACCCGGGTGAAGATGCGCCACTCCGAGCAGCCGTCGATCCGCGCCGCCTGCTCCAGCTCCTCGGGCAGATCGGAGAAGAACGCGCGCATGAAGAACGTGCCGAAAGATATGCCGGTCGAGGTGAGCACCAGGATGGCGCCGGGCAGGGTGTCCAGCAGGTGCATCGACCGGAGCTGGAAGTAGAGCGGGATCATGTACGTGAAGAACGGCACCAGCAAACCGAGCACCACCAGGTAGAAGAGCACGGTCCGGCCGAAGAACGGCAGCCTCGCGAAGGTGTAGCCGGCCATGGTCGAAATGACGATGATCAGCACAGTGCTGGGCACCGACAGCAGGAAGCTGTTGAACAGGTAGTCGTTGAAGTGCCCGGCAGTCCAGGCCCGATCGATGTTGGCCATGGAGAACGACGTGAACAGCCCGAACGGGTTCGTCTTGACGTCGGCGTCGGTCTTCAGGGTGGTCGAGATCACCAACAGCACCGGGACGATGGTGAGCAACGACAGCACGATCAGTACGGCGTGCCGGATGGCCAGGGTCATCCGGCGGCGGCCCGAGTGTCGGGTCGGCGCGAGGCCACCTCCCGCCGTCGGTTCGACCGGTGCCGCCGGCCGCGGTTGGAGGATGGTGGCCATCAGGCTCCCGTTCCCTGGAGTGAGAGCCGGCGCTGCAGGCGGTTGAGACCGACCGCGAACGGCACCGACAAGACGGTGATCAGCAGCGCCAGTGTGGTGCCGTAGCCGATCCGGCTGAGCTGGAAGGCCTGGTCGTAGGCGTAGGTTCCGATCACGTTGGTCGCGTCGGCGGGTCCTCCCCCGGTCATGATGAAGATGATGTCGAAGACACTGAACCCGCCCACCAGGGTGAGGGTGAGGACCATCAGGAAGACCGGCATGATCTGCGGCAGGATCACGTACCAGAGCTGGGCCGGGCCCGCCGCCCCGTCGATCCGGCTGGCGTCGACCAGCTCGGTGTCGACGTTGCGGAGCGCCGAGATGAAGATGACGATGGCGAAGCCGGTGCCACCCCAGATCGCGGTCACCAGCACGGCGTAGAGGGCGGTCTTCGGATCCCCCAGCCAGCCGTGCTGCAGCGACCCGAGGCCCAGCCCACCCAACGCCTGGTTGAGCAGGCCCTGCACCGGGTCGTAGATCCAACCCCAGACGATCCCGATCGCCACGCCCGGCAGCACGTACGGCAAGAAGAAGCACAGCCGGTAGATCAGGCTGCCGCGTTCGACGCCCCAGAGCAGCAGGGCGATCAGCAGCCCGAAGACCAGCGGCGCGATGGTGCCGATGATGATCCAGATGGCGTTGTTGGAGAGCGCATGCCACACCTCGTCGTCGGTGAACATCTCCTTGAAGTTCGCCAGCCCGACGAAGGGCGGGTTGGGGCTGATCCCGTCGAAGTCCACCACGGAGTAGACCAGGGCGTTGCCGAGGGGGAGCAGGAAGAAGAAGATGATCATCACCGTGACCGGGATGACCAGCAGGATGCCCAGCCGACGCTGAGCCCTCCTGGTCACCAGCGGCGCGTGCCCAGCCCGTGTGCTGGAAGCCGTGGCTGCCACGGTCAGCTCGTCGGCTTCTTGAAGCTCTTCTGCAGCTGGCCGGCCACCTTCGTCGGGTCGCTCTGTCCGCTGAGCAGACCCTGGATGCCCTTCCACATGGCGTTGTTGAACGCGTCGTTGGTCAGTACGTCGATGTTGTAGCCGAAGTCACCGGTGCCGTCGGCGATCTTGGCCGTGTCCTTCAGGATCTGGGTGAACAGGGGCGACGCCGTGATGCCGGTGGTGTCCAGGGGGTAGGCCGGGATGTCCTGCAGCTTCTCCACCGCCCACTTTCCGTGCTCGGGGGTCATCTGGTAATTGAGGAACTGCTCGGAGGCGTCGACCTTCTTGCTGCTGGCCGAGATGAAGGTGCCCGAGCCGAGTCCGCCGCTGAAGATGCCCTTTCCGGTGCTGGCCGGGAACGGGATGAAGCCGACCTTGAACTTGGCCTGCCGCTCGATCTCCTGCGCGAGCCAGCTGCCGGTCGGGTTCATGGCTGCCTTGCCG
The DNA here is from genome assembly GCA_038238065.1 of Propionibacteriales bacterium. Taxonomy (GTDB): domain Bacteria; phylum Actinomycetota; class Actinomycetes; order Propionibacteriales; family Propionibacteriaceae; genus Microlunatus. The sequence continues at coordinate 7,464 of JBBRYD010000015.1, forward strand.
GAGTAGAAGAGGGCGTTGGCGTTGTCGTAGGTGACCGCAGTCGGCGACGGGGTGAGGACCTTCTGGGCGTACATGTCGCTCCACACCTTCAGGGCGTTGACCACGCTGGGGTCGTCCCAGGGGGTGTCGCCCGCCAGCAGCTTGTCCATCCCGGCGCTGCCGACCTCGCTGGACAGCGACATGCTCAGCAGGTGGCCGCCCTCCCAGCCTTCCTTGTCGGACAGGGTCATCGGGATGATCCCGGCCGCCTTGATCTTCGAGGCGGAAGCCATCAGGTCGCTCAGGTTGGTGGGCTCCGCCAGACCGAGCTTGGCAAAGATGTCCTTGTTGTAGAAGACACCGACCTCCTCCATCTGGCTGGGGATGCCGACGAGCTTGCCGTCGAACGTGACGCGCTGCTTGGCGAAGTCGTAGACCGGCCACTTGTACTTGGCGTAGGCACCGGTCAGGTCGTGCACCAGGCCCGCCTTGGACAAAGCGCCGGCAAAACCGGGGCCGGTGTCGTATCCGAAGACGTCGGGTCCGTTGCCTGAGCGGAGCTGGGTCTGCAGGATGGTCCGGACGTTCTCACTGGGGACCACGTCGAGCTTGACCGTGATGCCGTTGCTGCCGGCTTCGAACTTCTTGATGTCGGTCTTGATGTTGGCCAGGTCCTCCGGGCTCTCGGGTTGGCCGATCAGGAACCGGATCTCCACCGGCCCGGTGGAGACCTGCGGCGCGGTGGACGACTCGGCGGCCGGAGAGCCGCCGAAGCAGCCGGTCAGGCTCAGGGCGAGGGCGGAGACAGCGATCAGGAGCGTTGCTGGTCGGCTGGGGGTTGTGCGTGCGGCCACGGTGACTTCCTTGTCAGGTGATGGGGTGATCGCGTGTCCCGCGTCACAGTTTCTAACGTTAGAACAGGTTCGGGCCAAAGGTGTCCGATTGTCAAGATCTCCGGTAGAAACAAGACATGAGCGAGATCAGCTGGTCGGCATGAGCGCGCCCGAAGCGGTCGAGCCCGCCCGGACCAAACCTGCGCTCATCAAAGACGTGGCCGCGCTGGCCCGGGTCTCGCTCAAGACCGTGACGAATGTGGTGCACGACCGGCCTTACGTGAAGCAGGAGACCAGAGAACGCGTCCAGGCCGCGATCGAGGAGCTGGGCTACCGGCCGTCGCTGGCCGGGCGTCGGCTGCAGAGCGGCCGGAGCAACACCATCACGCTCGCCGTGCCCCGGATCGACGAGCCCTACCTGGGCGCGCTGGCCCATGCAATCATCGCCGCTGCAACTCTGCGTGGCTACACCGTGCTGATCGACGAGACGGGCGGCGGCGCCGAGCACGAGGAGCTGGCCGCGACCGGATACCCGGGTCACGGGATCGACGGAGTGATCTTCAGTCCCGCCGCGCTCAACCCGGAGCACCTGGCGGCCATGACTCACGACACGCCGATGGTGCTGCTGGGCGAGCATCTCCCCGACAGCACCGCCGACCACGTGGCGATCGACAACGTGGCGTCAGCCCGCCAGGTGGTCCGGCATCTCCTGGCCGGTGGACGGCGACGGATCGCCTTTCTGGGCAACCAGCCCGATCGGACCACCGGCGTCGGGGAGCAGCGCAACCAGGGATACCGGTTCGAGATGGCCGAGGCAGGTCTTGAGGTGCTGGAGGGGTGGACGGCGCGCGCGTCGCGGTTCACCCGGCAGGAAGGTGAGGCTCGCGGCGACGACTTCGTGCGCGCCATCACCTCGTTGGACGCCCTGGTCTGCGCGAGCGACCTGCTCGCCATCGGCGCGATGCGGTCGTTCCGGCGGCACGGGATCGTCGTTCCCGACGACATAGCGGTGGTGGGCTGGGACAACACGGTTGACGCCGCTTACCACTCCCCCAGCCTGACCTCGATCGCACCTGACCTGGAACGGCTGGCGGCGCTCACCCTGGACGCGTTGGTCAGCCGGATCGAGGGAAACCGCCACGTGGGGGTGTCCTACGTGGTGCCGCACGAACTGATCGTGCGCGAGTCGAGCGGGATGGACCGCGACTGATCAGGTCGTCGGTGGCGAGATCCGGTCCAGCCGCCGCTTCGCCTCGGCGTAGGTGTCGGCCGGCATGGGCCGCGAGGCCGCGGCGATGTTCTCGGCCAGGTGCTCAACGCTCCTGGTGCCGACGATGTTGGTGTTCATGCCCGGATGGGCGTTGGTGAAACGGAGCAGGAACTGGGTCGGGCTCTCGCCCTCCTCCAGCAGCTCGTCCAGCTGAGCGGCGTTCCACGACGACCACCGGTCGTAGTCGCCGAGGCCCGCGCCCGGCTCGCCCCTGGCCACGCCCCCGCGCACGATCACACCGGCGCCGGCGTCCGAGGCCGCCTGGATCAGCTGTTCGTGCTGCCGTTCGAGCGCCGAGTACGGGATCTGGAAGGAGTCGAAGACCTTAGAGTCGATGAACGCCTCCAGGTGCGGGTCGGTCGACGAGATCCCGATCCAGCGAACCTTGCCCTGCGTCTTCATCTCGGACAGCACCGCCACCAGGTCGCCTTGCTCCACCTGTTGCACGCTCGGGTTGTGCAGCTGCATCAGGTCGACGTAGTCGGTCCTCATCCGATCCAGACTCTCGTGCAGACCGCGGAAGAGGTTCTCCCTGGTCCAGACGTGCGGCGTGTCGTCAGTGGTCCGGTCGCGCTTGACCACGGTGCAGCCGCACTTCGTCGCCAACACGAACTCGTCACGCCGGTGGGACAGGAAGCGTCCGATGTACTCCTCGCTGCGGCCGTAGTCGTTGGCCGTGTCGATGAACGTGATGCCGCCGTCGACCACGGCGTTGAGGATGGTGCCGGCGTCATCGTCCTCGACGGGTCTACCACCCCAGATGCGGGAGCCGCGGACCTCCATCGCGCCGTAGCCCAGCGTGGTCACGGCCAGCCCGGTCCGGCCCAGCTCGTTGACCGGTAGCGTCTGTTCGCTCATCTGATCTCCTGCTCGTCGTCGCTGACGGCTGGACCACCGGGAGTGGTGGGGCGCCGCCAGCGATCTTGGCCCAGCCCGACGGAGGTCGTGACACCGGGTAGGACCGCGGGCGACAAGGGTCAGACCACGGTCGCTCCGGATCGAGACGACGGACCGACGGAATTGTCAGTGTCCGAGCACATCCTTGGTCCATGGACGTCACTCAGCTCCTGATCATCTCCGCCGCCGTGCTCGGAATCATCGTCGTCGGGTTCCTGGCCATCATTCCCGCCGCCATGGAACTGCGTGACGTGGCCGAGCGCCGCAATCTCAAGACCAGCGACGTGAAGCGTTGGCCACCGCCTCGGTCGGGCCCGCTGCACAGCGCCCGTGGATGACTATCCACGTCGCTTCGGGGCGACGCGCAGCTCGTAGAGGTAGCGCTTCGTGACGGCTCCGTCGTAGCGGTCGTCGATCAGGCGAGCAACGCAGGCGAACAGGCCGGCCCGAGGTTCCGGGGCCAGGGCCATGTGCCCGGAGTAGGTGCCGAGGACGTCGAGATAGGCACTCGTGGAGTAGGTGATGTCTTGGTGATGACGGCGACGCACGCCCGCGCCGAACAGTGCCGAGGTGTCCGCCTCGTCCACGGCGGCAGGGATGGCGTCGCTGAGGACGGTGCGAACTCCGGGTGGAGTGGCCGGGTCCCAGCGTTCGTAACACTCTTGGACGTCGTCGAAGAACTGCACCGTGCCTCCTCGGACGTGCGTCGTGGTCACGGTGACCAGGGACCCGCCCGGTCGTAGCGCAGTGTGGGCTCGGAGCAACCGGACGTCTGGGGTGAGCCAGTGCCAGGCGGTGAACGCAGCGACCGCGTCGAACTGCTCGTCGGGCAGCACGCAGTCCTCGAAGGCGCCGGTCACCACGTCGATCGGCAGCCCGGCAGCTCCGCGGCGCAACACGGCGGCCAGCGACGGGCCCAGCTCGACCGCCAGCACGGACGCTCCCCGGGCCGCCAGGGGCAGTGTGGCCTGGCCGGTGCCGGCTCCGACCTCGAGGATCCGCGGTCGCGGTCCCAGTCCGGACAGCTCGAACAGATCGTCCAACAGAGCGTCCGGATAGGCGGGTCGAGCCCGGTCGTAGAGCTCGGCATCGTGGTCGAACCCCACCCGGAGGTCCGCACCGGGCGACTGGCTCGGCTCATCCTCTGGTCCGTCTTGTCGACCAACGATCATCGGAGGTCCGTCCCGTCTCCGTCGGCCAGGTCTCCCCCGACCCACGGCGGTAGCCCGAAAACGCCGGGTAGGCGCTGGTCGTGGAAGGCGGTGATGGCCCCGATGCGTCCCTCGACGAGGGTCAGGACGATGATCCCGGTGGGCTTGGCCGTCGGGGAGCCCAGGTCGCTGAGATAGGCACCGAATGCCGGTTGGGTGTTGGCCGACGTCTCGAGCAGTCGCAGTGATCGGGCGCCTTTCCAGTCGATGCTGGACCGGTAGAACGACTCGATCTCGGCCCGGCCGAGGTATTCGTGCGGCGCCGGGGGCATAGCCAGCCACGCGTCGTCGGTCAGCAGGGCCAGGACGCCGTCGATGTCGTCGCCGGTGAGCGCTTCCGCGAACCGTCGGGCCAGCTCGGCGTCCGCCTGGGCGTCACCGCGCTCGACCAACGCGGCCGGCCTGGACCGGCGCCGTTCCAGTAAGGCCCGGACGCGTTGCAGGGTGCCCTTGACCACCGTTGCCGGCGAGCTCAGCAGGGAGCCCGCCTCGGCCACGGAGTACCCCAGGACATCACAGAGGAGCACGGCGGCCGTCTGCCGGGGCGGAAGCGTCTGCAGGGCGGCGATGAAGGCCAGCTCGACCGCCTCCCGCTGCCTGCGGTAGCAGTGCAGCTTCAGCTCACGCTCGAACGGGAGGACCGCCTCGCGGAAAGCGTCGACGTCAGCAGCCCCGGGTACGTCTGGCGAGAACGACCTCACCGATCCATTCAACCGCATCTCGGGGCACCACCGGCGCGATCAGAACGCATGGTGTCGGAGCGTTCCGATGGTGCCCTGACTGGTGTCTCAACGGTCAAGGATCTACCACTGCGGGTCCCGAACCCACGAAGAGGCATCATGACCGAGAACAGCGGCGCGCTACGGGTGGCGTTGGCCTACTACCAGGCTTGGACCCACCACGACTTCGAACTGGCGATGAGCTACGTCGCGGAGGACATCGTGTGTCAGGCTCCAGCCGGTCGGCTCGAAGGCTCCCAGGCCTTCCGGGACTTCATGGAACCGTTCTCCCGGCTGACGACCCGATCCGAGCTGCTCGCCGCCTTCGGTGACGAGGACGTCGCCGTGTTGATGTACGACACGAACACCGTTGCGGTGGCGGGCGCGCCAGGGGCTGAACGTCTGTGCGTGATCGACGGCAGGATCGGCCACCTGCGGATCATCTTCGATCGGCTGCCCTTCGTAGCCGCGCGCGAAGCGGCGGCAGCGGGGGCCGGAGCGTCATGACCGGAGGCTCACGACGTGGTGCGCCTGAGGCGTCGAGCGGAGCACCCTCGCCCGTTGTGAGCCGGGCGAGGGGCCGTCCCCGATCGAGAACTCCCCAATTTTCCCCCATCCCTGCCGGTTTGGTGCCCTGGACAACGATCTTGAGCAAAACCTGACGTCGAGGCCGGCGCGGGGCTGAGGCCCGCGCCACCGCGATCGGGGCCGCCCGCCGATGTGATGGCAGGGTGACATCCACCGAATCGACAGGGCTTACGAGAGGCCGAGCTCGTGGGCACGGCGGACCGCTGCCCGGCGGTTGGTGACGTCGAGCTTGGTGAAGATGTGCTTGGTGTGGGTGCGCACGGTGTTGTGGGAGACGAACAGCTGACGAGCGATCTCGGGCGCGCTCAGCTCGCTGTCGAGCAGCCGGAGCACCTGGAGCTCCCGCTCGCTCAACAACTCGGTCGATGCTGGCGAACCCGGCCCTGAGTCCGGACTCGACACGACGTTCGCGGGGACCAAGCCCATCAGGCGTCGCGCCACGTCGCTGGCCGCCTGTCGCTCGACGTCCCGGCCGGCGCCATCGCGCTGCGTGACGTCGCGAAGCAACCCCATCATGGGGGCGCCCTCGTCCAGGAAGAGCGGGACGTATCCGCCGGGTTCGGGAGCCAGCAGCAACGCTCGGGCCAGGGCCGCCGAGGCCTCCGGCCGACGTCCCTGCGCCTCCTGGGCGAGCGCCTGGAGGATGCGGATCTCCAGCAGACTTCCCGCGCGGCCGGCCCGCTCGGCGGCGCCGTCCAGCCGCTCCAGCAGGCCGGTGACCGCGACCAGTGCGCTGGTGTCGGGGTGCGCCCGGTGTTGCGCCAGCCGCAGCCGCACGAGCGTGAGGTGGTCGTACTCGCTGAGATAGCTGGCCTTATCGGTGGCTGACACTCCGCGGTCCTGGACCCAGTCAGCGGCCTCCGGCAGCCGTCCCTGCGCGATCCAGATGCGGGCCCTGGTCGCCGCGATCGGTCGCACGTCGGGGAAGAAACCCCGACGGTAGAGGCGCTGGGCCTGGTCCCACAGGTCCAGGGCCGCCTCCGGGTCCCCATCGGCTCGGGCGAGGAGTCCCTTCGCCACGAACCAGCGGTAGCGGCTCTCGGTCATCGGCGCCCGATCTGCCAGTGCCGCTGCGGCCTCGAGGTGCCCCTGCGCGCCGTGGAGGTCTCCGGCGGCGACGTCGATCTCGCTCAGCCCCACGTGCAGCTCAGCCGCGGCGCGTGCCACCGGCGCGCCGTGTGCCTGGGCCCGCTGCAAGGCCTGCTCGCAGAGCCGACGGGCTGTGCTCGGACGACCGGACGCGATCCACAGGTCAGCGAGCACCACCGTGCTGCTGAGCTCGTCGACCACGTTGCCGGCGGCCCGCAGGCTCGCCACCGCCTGCGAGAACGTGTCCAGCGCGCCCGCTACGTTCCCTTCCGCCCACGCGGCCAGCCCCAGAAACCCCGACGCGCCACCGCGGGCCAGATGGTCATCGGGACCGGCCAGCTCCAAGGCGTGCCGGGCGTGCTGCTGGGTGCCGACCACGTCACCTCGGGCCTGGGCGATGGAGGCCCGATAGATGGCGATGGTCGCGGGCAGCGTGTGCAGCTCGTCGGTGTCGGCCCAGGGAGGAGTCTCACCGTCGGGTACGGCAGCCAGCGCACGGTCGGCATCGTCCAGTCGCGGTTCGACAGCATCGAGGTCGCCGGAGACCATCAGCATGGATCCGTAGAAGACACTGAGCACCGGGCTGTGCCGGACGGCGGCATCGGGCAGCGCCTGGAGCCAGCCGTGCATGAGCGTTTCCTGCCGACGCCGTCGGATGGCGGGTACCGCGAGCTCCATCAGGTGGGCCGCACGGTCGAAGTCTCGCGCAGCCAGCGCGTGCCCGACCGCTTCCTCGGGGAGTTGTTGATCCTCGTACCACCGGCTGGCCCGCTGGTGCAGGGACGGGAGCCGGTCGGGGTGGTCGCTGAGCATCCGCGCACGCAGCAGATCGCCGAACAGGTGGTGGTAGCGAAACCACTGCCGCCGGTCGTCGAGCGCAACGATGAACAGGTTGGCGCGTTCCAGAGCCAGGAGCATGTCGCTCCCGTCCCCGCGGCCGGTGAGGGCGTCGCACAGCGGGCCGGTCATCCGATCGAGGACCGACGTCTGGAGCAGGAAACCCCGAACCGCGTCACTTTGGTGCCGCAACACCTCCTCGACCAGATAGTCGACGATGTAGCGGTCGTCTCCAGCGAACCGGGCGATGAACCCGCCGACGTCCTTACGGCCCTGGATGGAGAGCGCGGCGAGCTGCAGCGCGGCGATCCAGCCCTCGGTGCGCTCCTCCAGGACGGCCACGTCTTCGGGAGCCAACTCCAGGCCCGTCACCCCGTGCAGGTAGGCGGTGACCTCGTCGACGGTGAACCGCAAGTCGGCGGCTCGGATCTCGACCAGCTCGCCGCGCCCCCGCCACCGTGCCAGCGGCAGGTGCGGGTCCGCCCGGGTGACCAGCACCACATGGACCTGGCCCGGCAGATGATCCAGCAGAAAGGCCATCCCCTCGCCGATCGCCCGGTCGCGCACGAGGTGGTAGTCGTCGAGGACCAGCCACACTTCGTGCGGGACCGCGGCCAGCTCATTGAGCACCGTGGTCAGCACGAGGTCGGTCGGCAGGGGAGATGCGCCGAGCAGCTCCAGGGCTGTCGATCCCACGCCGGGCACAGCGCGCTGAAGCGCGGTCACGACGTAGGTCCAGAACGATGCAGGCTCGTCGTCCGCCGGGTCGAGCGACAGCCACGCCACGGAGCGGTCGTCACCCGCGGCCGCCCGAAGCCACTCGGCCAGCAGCGTCGTCTTGCCGAAACCTGCCGGGGCGGACACCAACGTCAATCTGGCGTCGGCTCCCCGACGCAAACGCTCGAGCAGTCGCGGACGTACCACCAGACCGGGTTGCACCTTGGGGACGTACAGCTTCGAGTCGATCAGCAGCCGTGCCACCAGTCCCCTCTCCGCGGACGCACCCCCGCTGTCCTAGATGGGGCCGGCATGGCCGCCTCATCGACCGACGACGCGTCAGCGTTGGCCGCGTCGCTCACGGTACGCGGTCCGGCCGCGCGGGCCGGGCGGGGGGACGCTAGGCCGTTCGCCGCTCGGATCTCCAAGCTCAGCCGTGCCCGAGCTGGTCCCGGCGGCGGATGAGGTAGGCGACCTCGGCGCTGTTGCCCGCCAGCTCGATGGCCTTCTCGTACGCGGCGCGGGCATCCGCCGAGCGGCCGACTCGACGCAGCAGATCCGCCCGGGTGGCGTGGTAGGCGTGGTAACCGGCCAGGCGGGGTCCTGAGCCGTCCGAAGGGTCCAGCCGGTCGACGATCGCCAGCGCCACCTCGGGCCCGTCCAGCTCGGCGACCGCCACCGCCCGGTTGATCGCGACGATCGGTGAGGGGTCGATGGCCGTGAGCTGGTCGTAGAGGGCGACGACCTGGGACCAGTCGGTGTCGCGTACGTCCCGGGCGGAGGTGTGGACCGCACTGATGGCAGCCAGGATCTGGTAGCGGCCCGGGCGGCCCCGGCCCGCGGAGACGGCGGCGATCCGCTCCCGGACCAGCGCCTGCCCCTCGGCGATCAAGGCGACGTCCCAGGCGCCACGATCCTGCTCGTCCAGGGTGACCAGCTCACCGGAGGGCGAGATCCGAGCCGACCGGCGGGCCTCGGTGAGCAGCATCAGCGCCAGCAGGCCGGCCACCTCAGCATCGGACGGCAACAGGGCGCGCAGCAGCCGAGTCAGCCGAATCGCCTCGAGGGTGAGGTCGCTGCGCACTGCCTCGTGCTCCGGGTCCGAGGTGAGGTAGCCCTCGTTGAACACCAGGAAGAGGACCGCCAGGACGCCGGAGATGCGGGCGGGGAGGTCCTCCGACGACGGAACGAGGTACGGGATCTTCGTCGCGGAGATCTTGCCCTTCGCGCGGGTGATCCGCTGACCCATGGTGGCTTCCTGGACCAGAAAGGCGCGGGCGATCTCGGATACGGTCAGCCCGCCGACCAGCCGCAGGGTCAGCGCGATCCGGGCCTCCATCGCCAGGGCCGGGTGGCAGCAGGTGAAGATCAGTCGGAGCCGGTCGTCGTCGATGGCGCCGAGAGGCTCGGCCGGGGTGTCGTCGTACAGCATCTGAGCCTCCTTCTGCTTGTCCTCACGACGGGACTCGCGGCGCAGCCGGTCGATGGCTCGCCGGTTGGCGGTCGTCATGATCCAGGCTCCGGGATTGGGGGGTACGCCGACGGTCGGCCAGCGCTCGACGGCGACCGCAAACGCCTCTGCCGCCATCTCCTCGGCGATGTCCAGGTTGCCGAAGCGCCTCGCCAGCGCGGCAACCACCCGGGCCCACTCCTCGCGGTGGACCCGAGTGATCGCCTGGGCGACGAGCGTCACTCGCCCGAGAAGGGACGCACCTCGACCTTGCCCCGGCATGCCTTCGATCCCTCGGCGGCCAGCGTCAACGCCACGTCGAGGTTGGGAGCCTCGACGATCCAGAAGCCGCCGATGTATTCCTTCGACTCCAGGTAGGGTCCGTCGGTGACCACCGGCTCCGCACCCCGCCCGTCGACGACGGTCGCCGTCACTGCGGGCGCCAACCCGTTCGCGAAGACCCAGTAGCCTCCCTCCTGCAGCCGCTCGTTGAAGGCGCCCGTGTCCGCGAACGCCTGCTGCATCGCCTCCTCGGAGGGGTAGTTTCCGTACTCCTTGTGCTCGGCCGGCCCGAAGACCGACATCAGGTACTGCGTCATCTCTGTCTCCTCACGTTTCGCGGGCCCGTTCAGCCCGCTCCTCACCCTTGCTACGAACGGCTCCCGCCCCATCCGACACCTCAGCCGAGTTTTTTTCTTTCGAAGAGTACGACCGTCACGCGGAACCGGCCGCCCGGAGCCACCTTTGCGCCCTGACGTCGCCCGCTGCGCCTAGTGCAGAAGGCTCAGCACCGCCGTACGGGCGCAGGACGACCGTACGGGCGCAGGACGACCGTACGGGCGCAGGGCGACCGCACGGGCGCAGGACGGGGCTGATCTCCGAATTCGAGGCGGCCTGAAAGAGCTCGGCCATCCCTGCTGGTCAAGCTGAACGAGCTGAGTCGAGCAGCACCTGCTCGACCGTACGTCGGGCCAGGGTGACGAAGCCGGGATTGCTGTCCTTGTAGTACGGGATGATGGCCGCGGCCTGGTGCAGGGCGAAGCCCCGAGCCCGGAGCCAGGTGTCGTCGTCCACCTCGAGCGCGCGGCGGAACTCGCGGCGGCCGACGGGTCCGAACACGCTCCAGGCCGCGATCACGTCGGCGGCCGGATCGCCGACCCCGACGCCACCGAAGTCGATCACCGCGCAGATGCGGCCGTCGCAGACCACGATGTTGGGCCGCAGCAGGTCCGCGTGGATCCACACCGGCGTCCCGCTCCAGGGCGGCGCCTGCAGCGCAGCCTCCCAGTCGGACAGTGCCGCGTCCGTGTCGATGACCCCGCGGCCGGCTCGCAGCGTGGCCCGGGTTCCAGCGTCCAGCTCGGCCAGCGGGCGCCGCCCTGCCGGGGGCGCTGCCGCGACCACGGCGACCTGTCGCAGCTCGATCACGAACCGAGCCAGCTCCTGTGCCGCCCTCACCTCGTCGCTGACCAGCTCGTCGGCGTACGCGTCGCCCTCGATCCAGCGGTACACCGCCCACGGGAGCGGATAGGCGGTGTCGGGTCGCCCGCGACCGACGACGGCCGGGACCCGGAGGGTCAGCCGGGGTGCGAGCTCCGGCAGCCAGCGGCCCTCACGGTCCAGGTCACCGGACCAGGCAGGTTTACGTGGCAGCCGGGCGTAGAGCTCGTCGCCCAGCCGGAAGACCGCGTTGACGGTGCCGGTGGACCGCACCTCGTGGATCGGCAACGACGCGAGGTCCGGGAACTGGTGCGCCACCAGTTGTCGCACCATGGGCGCGTCGATGTCGAGCTCGTCCTCGTGCATTTTCACTCCGCCATCCTCACCCCGGGCGCCACGGCCACTGTTTGGACGCTCCGACGGTTCCGTCGTCATAATCGAGTTCGTGCCGATCCCCGAACAACGTATCCACCGTCACGCCGAGCGAGCCTCGAAGGAGCGCACCGACCTCTATGCGGTGCTGGACGCCGGGCACCATCTCGGCACCCTGAGCACGGTCGTGGACGGGCGCCCCTGGGTGGTGCCGATGTTGTACGCCCGGGCCGGGGACAGGATCCTGCTCCACGGTTCGGTCGCGGCCGGGGCCCTTGGACATGGCGCGGCCGGTGCCCCGGTGGCCCTCTGCGTCGCCCTGCTCGACGGTTGGGTCTACGCACACACGTTGTTCGACTCAAGTGCGAACTACCGTTCGGCCGTGGTGCACGGTGAGCTGGTCGTCCTGACCGGTCTGGACGCCCGGCAGGCACTGAACGATCTGTCCGACACCCTGTTTCCGGGCCGCGGTGCCGAGGTGCCGGCGCACACGCGCAAGCAGCTGGCGGCGACCCAGGCTCTGACCCTGGACATCACCGACGGGCAGTGGACCGTCAAGGTACGAGCGGCCGGCCCGGGAGAGCCCGCCGCCGGCGAGGCCGTCGCCCCCGACCTGTGGACTGGTGTGCTGCCGATGGACAGCCGGTACGGAGACCCTCAACCGGCCCCTGCCGCCGTCACCGTCCCCGTGTCGCCGTCGGTGCAAGCGCGGTTCGAGGGGGCCTGACCAGGGTGTGCGGCATCATGACGCCATGAGCGACGAACGTGAACGGACCCCCGCCGAGCGGGTGTGGTCCCAGCTCCCCGCCGAATCCAGGCCCGGACTGTGTGCTGACCTGTCCCCGACCGACCTGCAGAGCCTCCTCCTGGACGTCTCGCACGCCCGGGCGTCCGCGGTCACACCGGCGCGACTGATGCAACGCTGGCGTGCCGACCGCTTCGTCCGACCCGGCGACACCGACCCTCGCCTGCTGGCCCAGGCCACCGCGAGGCTGTGGGACTGCCTACCGGACGCGGTCTCCGGCGTTGAGCTCTCGCCCGTCGCCCCGTTGGGCAGCTGTTCGGTGGTGGCGCCGGTGGACCAGAACCTGGTCGTCTCCACGGTGCGCGGGACTGAGGTGGTCAGCGACCCCACCAACGTGCTGGCCCTGGTTGCGGCGCAGCGGCGCCAGGCCGGGGAGGCTCGGGTGGACCTGGCGGCGGCCCACCGGGTGCTGCGCGGACAGACCGTCTCAGCACCCAACGCCGCCCACTTCCTCCTCTTCGTCCTGGTCTCGAGCGCGCGTGACTGGGGAAGCCTCCGGACCGAAGCGGAGCTCCTCGTTGACCAGCTGCGCTACTGGGATGTCGCCCTGTCCACCCTGGCGCCAGGTGTTCCCGCCACAGTCGCGGTCATCGCCTTTCGGGCGGCCGCTCGTCCGCTTGTCGCTGAGGTTCTCACGTCGTGGTCCAGTCCCACCCTGACCGTGGTGGAAGACGTCGACCGGAGCCGGGCCGAGGGCTACTACGATCCGTTGGCGTTGCGGATCGAGCTCGGCGGGGTGGAGGTCGGCGACGGCGGGTTCGTACCATGGACCGCCACGCTGATGTCGGACGCCAAGGAGCGATGCCTCATCTCCTGTGTCGCCGTGGATCGGCTGGTGTCGATCGCGCGAGCCGCGGACCGTTGATGACGTGAGCGCCCAGGCCGTACCCGTCCGCGATGACGGTCCCCGGCCGACGAGTGCCTACCGCAGCAGGCGGAACGTCAGGGGGACGCCGGTTCTCCCGGAGATCGGTGCCGCTGACGCCGTTGCCAGAAGACGGCGTCGGGCCATCGTTGCTCACCGGCGTAGCGGTCGTGCAGCAGGATGAGGTAGCGCGCGAAGGCGCCGTCGATCAGTCGGGCGTGGTCGGGCAGTGCCTCACGCCGGCCGGCCAGGTGCTCGACCACTGCCGCGGCGGCGTAGACCCCCTGGCCCAGGGCGGCGGCCATCCCGTACGAGGTGAGCGGGTCGTAGGTCACGGCGGCGTCTCCGACGGCCAGCCAGTCCGGACCGACGACGGCCGTCAAGCGCGAGGTGTGCGCCCCCCAGACGTGCGGTCCGTCCCAGGGCCCGTCACCGGCGGCTGCCCGTACCCGGTTGCGGGTGGCCGGTGCGCTGTCGAGGAGAGCGCCCCAGCCCTCCGCTGTCCGCGCGCCCGTCGCGGTCAAGAGGTCGGCGTCGGTCATGAAGGCCGTGACGATCCGGCCGGCCGGCAGATGCATCGAATACCACCAACCGTCAGGGACCGCCTCGACCAACGTCGTCGAGTCGGCGTCCACCCCGTCGGAACCCTCCCCCGTCGAGCCGTAGGCCACCGCACCGACCAAGCGGTCGTACCGGATCCGTCGAACACCCAGCAACCGAGCTACCCGGGCCGCGCGGCCGGAGGCGTCGACCACGACGTCAGCCGCGAGCGCCTGCCGGCCCGCGCTGCTGATCACCTGCAGCATCCAGCCCCGCGGCTCACGACGGGTGCAGCCGACCAGTCGACAGCCGTACCGCCAGTCCACGCCGGCCGTCGTCGCCGTGGCCGCCAGGTCCGCTTCGAACCGCTGACGGTCCACCCGCCAACCGGTGCCGGTGGTCCCGAAGACGTAGTCGGCGTCCACCGCCTCGGCTGCTCCCCAGAACGACCGGTTCCCGTACGCGGGCAGCGCCGCCCGCGCGAGCCCGGCCGAGAGCCCGAGCCGGGCCAGCACCGGGTTGGCGCTCGGTGGGATGCTCTCACCGACCTTGTGCTGCGGTCCCGGGGCAGCCTCGAGCACGACCGAAGGCACGCCGAGCTCGGAGAGCGCGATCGCCGTCGCCGCCCCCGCCGGTCCACCACCGACCACAACCACCCGGGCGATACGCGCTGCCTCAGAGCTCGTCGCGGCCGAGGACCCGACGGTGAGCGGCCGCTGGGACCTCCTCGTGCTCGGCGGCCAACCGCACCGCGGCCTGAGCGGGCAACTGCACCGAGTCCGCAGCCGGTGCACCGACGATGCTCTCGGCGATCCGGACCTGCTCCCAGGTCGCGTCGGACTTGGTGAGCTCGTCGGCCAGCCCGGTCTCCACCCACAGCCGGTCCGGAAGTCCCTCGAGATCCGCCGGTGCGGCGCGCGGGGTGACGATGCCGAGCCGGTCCCAGCGGGCGACGTTGTCGTTGATCCGCGTCTGATAGCTCGGGCCGAAGAACCGCAGCCAGTCCAGGCGGTGGAACAGGTGCTTGAGCCGTTGGGTGACGGGCAGGTCGGTGTCCATCACCCGCGTGTACGAGCGCTCGCTGAGCACCTGGTTGGGGACACGCGCCGCCCAGAACGACGGCAGCGGAAGATAGGTGCCGATCTCGTAGCCGGACAGGCAGCTCGCCTCGTCGGTCTGCCACGGCACGCCCATCCACCAGGTCAGCGTGCCGGGCGCCGTGCTCTGCACCACCCCGCCCTTGCCCAGGGCTTCCGCCGGGGTGAGCGTCACCCCGTAGTCCATCGTGGGTTCGGCCTTCTCGGCCAGCAGGTTCAGCCTGAACGGCGACTTCCACATCGAGGCGACCCGCAGCGTCCAGGTCAGCTCGATGCCCGGGTGGAACGGGCCTCCCAGGCAGCTCTCCAGATTGGCCTCGTCCAGCGCGTGCGGCTGTTGGGCAACCGGATAGGCGGCGAGGGTGGCCGGACGGGAGCGCAGGGACGGATCGGGGTCGAAGTCACCGGCGGCCCACTGCTGGAGCCAGTGGTACTGGGTGGCCGTGACGGCCAGGTCGTCCATCCCGAGATGGGGGAAGTCCCCGAACGCGTCACCGTAGAACGGGGGCAGCTTCGCCGCCGCCCGCTTGCCGCCCGTGCCGCCCGGGTCGCGGAACCAGCCGGCGTACGCGGTCCGCAACGCCTGGTGCTCCGGGGCCGGATCCGCCAGCTGGGCCAGTAGTGCCGGGGTGGTCAGGTGGCTCGGGCTGCCGGGCCCGAACAAGACGTCGACGCCGCTGTTCACCCAGCCGCTGTCCACCAGACGGGAGAACACCGGGTAGATGTGGCGCCAGAACGACGGCCGAGCGGGGGCGTCCATCGCGAAACGCGGCTCGCGGCAGAACAGGTCGTAGACGACGTCGTACAGGGTGACGACGCCGTACAGGCCCTGGCCGAAGTTGGGCGGGGTGACCGCGACCGCCGCCGCCTCCGCCTCCATCGTCTTGCTGCCGATCCGGACCGTCGCGCGCACCCAGCCGTCGGAGGTGTCGTCGTGCCAGCCGTCGTTGTTGGCGAAGGTGGTGGCCGGCTTCTTCAGATACGACGCTGACGTGCCGAAGCCGCCCAGCACCAGCAGCCGGCCCTGCGGGTCGGTCCGCAGCTCGCCGAGCGGCACGGTCACACCCATGAACTTTCCGGTGTCGAAATGGTACGAGGCCCCGCTGGTCCCTCGACCGGTGATGGAACGCGGCCCCGGATCGATGACCAGCCCCTTGCGTTGGGTGCCGGTCACCGCGCTGTTGCGTCGGCCGGCCGTCTTCGCATACTTGGCGCCCAGGTCCATGGCGTTGAGAAACTGGTACCAGGCCGCTTTGCGGTTGGCGAGGTGAACCCGCCACTTGACCTCGCCGAGCTCGGGCGTGACCTCGCCGACGACCTTCCCGGACGTGTCCAGCCCGTAGACCCGGAACCGGGCCGCCTGACGCTTGATCCGCCCGGCCGGATCCTTGAAGCCGCCCGCCGGCTGCGGCACCTGTCCCGGGGCCTCCGGTCCGACGAAATACTCCTGGGGCGAGTTGCCGAGGCGCGCGATACCCAGCCCCGGAGAGATAACGCAACGCACGATCTCGTTCATCGACTTCAGTCCCTCGAACGCGGAGTATGAGGTGGAGCTCCTGAGCGACATGGTAGGCCTCGGTGCTTCCGCGACTGGGGATAGCGCACCAGACGCCGCCGAACGTGGCCCCCAATTCGTGGTCGCGTCACAGAGCGGCCTGACGCGCGAGCAACACTTCGTGTTCACGAGCGTTACGGGTCAGCCTCGCGGCGTGCTCGAGCTGATCACGGGCTTCGTCCGGGCGGCCGAGCCGGACGAGCAGCTCAGCATGGACAGAGTGCAGGGGGTAGTAGCTGTCGAGCCCGGTGATGGTGTCGATCAGCGCCAGCGCAGCCGCAGGTCCGTCAGCGTAGCTGACGGCGACGGCCCGGTTGAGCTGCACGATCGGGCTGGGATCGACCCGCGCGAGCTGGTGGTAGAGGGCGACGATCTGCGGCCAGTCGGTGTCTGCGGGGTGTCGGGCGCTGGCGTGGCAGGCCGCGATCGCAGCCTGCAGCACGTACGGGCCGGCGGCGCGGTCGAGCTCACGGGCGCGCAGCAAGCGCGTGGAAGCCACGGCGGATCAACAGCTGGTCCCAGCGCTTGCGGTCCTGTTCGAGCAGCGGGATGGGCACCCCGTGCGAGTCGACGCGCGCGTCCAGCCGGGAGGACTGGATCTCCATCAGCGCGACGAGCCCCTGCACCTCCGGCTGGGCCGAAGCCCAGGCGGCGAGCATCCGCCCGAGCCGAAGGGCCTCGTAGCACAGCTCGGGACGCGCCCAGTCGTCGCCGCTGGTAGCCGTATAGCCCTCGTTGAAGATCAGGTACACGACTCGAAGCACGGCGGTCAGCCGCTCGGCTTGCTCGGCTCCCTCAGGAACCTCGAAACCGGCCCGCTGTTCGGTGAGGGAACGTTTCGCCCGGACGATCCGCTGGGCGACCGTCGCCTCGCTGATCACGTACGCGCGGGCGATCTCGGCGGTGCTGAGGCCGCCGAGCACCCGCAAGGTCAGCGCCACCTGCGACTCCGTGGTGAGTACGGGATGGCAGGCGGTGAAGATGAGGCGGAGCAGGTCGTCGTCGACCCCGTCGGTCAGGACCGCGTCGAGCTCGGCCGCCGCCGACAACGGCCGGGTCAGCAGATCGTGGCCGAGGTGCCGCACCTTCTCGGTGAGCCGATCGTCACGGCGTAGCCGGTCGATGGCCCGGTGCCGGGCGGTCAGCATCAGCCAGGCCCCCGGGTTGTTCGGCACCCCCGTCTGCGGCCACTCCTCGAGGGCGGCGACCAGGGCGTCCTGCGCCAGGTCCTCGGCCAATCCCAGGTCACGGACCAGGCGGGCCAGACCGGCGACGATGCGCGCCGATTCGAGCCGCCAGACAGCCTCGACAACGGCTTGGGGGTCGCTCGTGCTTGTGGTCATCCTTCCGGCCCGTACACCCGTCGGATGTCGCCCTCTCCTTCCTTGACCAGGGCGAAGAAGCGTCGGCCGAGCTCCACCGCTTCCTGCTCGGAGCGGACGTCGAGCAGCGCGAAGCTGACGATCGTCTCCTTGGCCTCCGCGTACGGGCCGTCCAGCACGACCACCTTGCCGTCGGTGGCCGACATGTGGGTCCCGCGCGGGTCGAGCCCGCCGGTCGCCAGCAGCACCCCCGCGTGTGACAGCTCATCGACGAAGACCGCCATATCCGCGTACAACTGTTCGTCCGCGGCCGGACCGCCCCCGTTCAACGTCATCAGGTACCGCATCTTGGGTCTCCATCCGGGGCTCAACTCGCGTCGGGATACCGAGGCCGAAAAGTCGTAGGAAAATATCACTGCGTGATGTCGATCCTAGGGCGGCTCGATCGCTGCACTGAGTGAGGGCAGGCCGGACCGCGACCGCCCCGATCCGATCGGAGGCATCATGCGCAAGATCATCATCGCTCAGTACGTATCGCTGGACGGCGTCGTGGAGGCGCCGGAGCAGTGGCACTTCCCCTACGCCGACGAGAACATGTTCCGGGTGCTGGCCGAGGTGAACAGTGAAGTCGACACCATGATGCTGGGCCGGGTCACCTACCAGGTGTTCGCCTCCAGCTTCGCGGGCGCGCCGGCCGACGACCCGGTAGCCGCGGAGGTCAACCGTCCGGCCAAGGTGCTGGTCTCGGCGACGGTCACCGACCCCTCCTGGGCCCGGACCACGGTCATCAGTGACGACATCGTCACTCAGATCAAGTATCTCAAGGACCAGCCCGGTCAGCACATCCTCGTCAACGGGAGCATCACCTTGTCGCGCACCCTGCTGGAGGCCGGACTGGCCGATGAGCTGCACCTGTTCATCCACCCCGTGGTCGTGGGCACCGGGCGGCGGCTGTTCCCAGAGGCGGGACCCCGAACGCCCCTGGCCGTGACCAGCAGCGAGGTCTTCCCCACCGGCGTGCTCAGCGTCCGCTACCGCGTCGCCCCCGCCTGACCGTGGCGGGGCGTACCGTCAATCGGCGACGTAGAACATCCGCTTGTTGACGAACTCGTCCATGCCGAGTGGTCCCAGCTCACGGCCGAAGCCGCTGCGCTTGACGCCGCCGAAAGGCACCTCCGCTCCCCCACCGCCCGGTGTGTTCACGTTGGACATGCCGACCTCGAGGCGCCGCGCGAGCCTGGTTGCGCGCTCGGGGTCGGTGCTGAACACTGCACCTCCCAGCCCGTACGGCGTGTCGTTGGCCAGCGCGAGAGCCTCGTCGTCGTCAGAGACCTTGTAGACCACGGCCACCGGCCCGAAAAGCTCCTCGCGGTAGGCCCGCATCTCCTTGGTGATCCCGGTGAGCACCGCCGGCGAGTAGTACGCAGCCGGCGGCTCGCCCAGGACACCGCCGGCGTGCAGGGTGGCGCCCTTGCCGACCGCCTCCTGCACCTGCTCGGCCAAGGTCTCCGCGGCCGAGCGCGAGGAGAGGGGTGCGAACGTGCCCTGCTCTTCCGCCTTGGGGTCGCCCGGACGCAGGTCCTTCGCGTGCTCGGTCAGGCGGGCCACGAAGCCGTCGAAGACGTCGTCCATCACGATCATGCGCTTGTTGGAGTTGCAGGCCTGACCGGTGTTGCTGATCCGGGTCTCCCAGGCGGTGTCGGCTGCGGCCCTCACGTCATCGGTGTCGAGGATGACGTACGGATCGGAGCCACCCAGCTCGAGCACGCACTTCTTCAGGTTCCGGCCCGCGGTCGCCGCGACGACGGCGCCGGCTCGCTCCGACCCCGTCAACGAAACCCCGGCCACCCGCGGGTCGGCGATCATCGTCTCGATCTGGTCGTGGGAGGCGAAGACGTTGACGTAGGCACCCTCGGGCACCCCGGCATCGTTCATCAGCTCGGCGACCGCCAGCGCGCAGCCGGGCACGGACTCGGCGTGTTTCAGGATGACCGTGTTGCCCAACATCAGGTTCGGCGCTGCGAAGCGCGCGATCTGGTAGAAGGGGTAGTTCCACGGCATGATCCCCAGCAGTGCCCCGATCGGGAGTTTCTGCAAGACGGCCCTACCACCGGAGAACGTCTTGATCGGCTGGTCCGCTGCCAGCGTCGGGCCCTCGCCGGCGAAGTAGTCGAAGATGTCTCCGCAGAACTCCGCCTCCCCCACGGCCTCGCTCAGCGGCTTACCCATCTCGCGCGTGGCGATCGCTCCCAGCTCCTCCTGGCGCTCCACGAAGAGCTCGGCGATCCGGTGGACCACCTTGGCGCGGTCCTCGATGGGAACGTCCTTCCAGGCGTCGTATGCCGCATGGGCCGATGCCAGGGCCGCCTCGATCCCGGCGTCGGTTGCGGTGTCGAAGGTCTGCCCGGCCTCACCGGTCGCCGGGTTGACGGTCCGGTACACGAGGGCGGTCTGGGTCTGGCTCATCGCACTTCTCCTTGCTCGGGCCGTGGGGACGAAACCATCCGTGCGCTCAGGGCCGGCGATCCACACACAGCCCTCACCGAGGATCGTAGTCTTGCCCGTCCAGGACCTACCCCCACCGCGGCCCGCCAGGTAGGAGCCGCAACGAGACGTCAACCCAACACAAGGCCGAGTCACGTGGACCCGCCTGCGACTGGGTCAGTCTTCGACGTCGACGGGCCGATGGTGAGCCCGCTCGCCGTCAGCATCGAATATCGTCAAGATCTCCACCGGCCCCCCGACGGTCCCGACGGAGTGCGGGGTCATGGTGGGGAACTCGGCCGCCTGACCGGTTTCCACGGTGATCTTCCGGTCGCCCAGGTGCAGCAGCGCCGTCCCGGACAAGACCGTGAACCACTCCTGGCCCGGGTGCACCGCCAAGTATCCCGGACCGTGGCGTCGCCGGCGCGAGATGCGCATCTTGGCCACCATCGACCCGCCGGGCTGCGGTGACTCGCGGGACAGCAGGCAGGTGGTCACCCCCTGTTCTTGATGAGACACAGGATGGATCAGCACGTCCTCGTCGTGTGCGGACTCGACCAGATGGTCGACGGTGGTCCCCAATGCCCGGGCCAGCGGCACCAGTTGTTCGAGGCCGATGCTGCGTTGTCCGGTCTCGATCCGGCTCAGTGTTGACGGGCTCATCCGGCATCGGGCCGCCAGGGCGTCCAGGTTCCAGCCCCGGGCCTGCCGGAGGCCGCGGATGCGCTGCCGGACCACTCGGGACAGGTCGACATCGGAGTCATCCATGGGCACGGCCCCCACTGTATCTTGCAGATTCCGCATGACAAGTTGCAGATATGGGGAGACCGCTCGTAATGTCAGTCGCATGCTCGCCAAGCACGACCACCAACCGAGACCCGCCGAACACGGCCAGGAGCACCCGGGCACCCACGAGGCGCCACATGAGGCCCAGGCTCGCCTTCTGGACCTCGATGCGGAGGTTCTGGCCGAGCACATCACCGCGGTCACCGCCTGGCTGCCGGTCCACGCCACGCCCACGGAGATCGTGGACCTGGGAGCTGGGACGGGCGCCGGTTCGTTCGCCCTCCTCAGCCGGTTTCCGGACGCACACGTGACTGCTGTCGACTCCTCGGCCGCGCACCTGGAACAGCTGCGGAACAAGGCGCACACAGCGAAGCTGAGCGAACGGGTACGCATCGTGCAGGCCGATCTCGACGCCTCCGAATGGCCCGATCTCGGCGCACCTGACCTCGTGTGGGCGTCCGCCTCGATGCACCACCTGGCCGACCCAAGCCGTGCACTGCGCAACGTCCGCGAGATCCTCGCCCCGGGTGGGCTGATCGTCATTGTCGAGGTCGCAGGTCTCCCCCGCTTCCTGCCTCCCACTGCCCCGGAGGACAGGCCCGGCCTGGAGGAGCGCTGCCACGCCGCCACCCGGCAGCTCTTGACCAAGCACCTGCCGCACCGTGGCGCCGACTGGGCCCCAAAGCTGACCGCCGCCGGCTACACGCTCCAAGGCAGCCTGTCCATCGACGTCGAGGTCAAAGGCTCACCCAGCAATACTGTCGGTGCCTATGCTCTCGCCGCGCTCCGGGGCATCCGGGAGGCGGCCGTGGACGCGATGTCAGCGGACGACCTCGCCGCCCTTGACCAGCTCCTCGACACAACCGGCCACCGAAGTATCCTGCTACGCAACGACCTCGCGGTGAGAACCACCCGGACAGTCTGGGCCGCCGGAGTGCCCGCGAAGTCGTGACGGTCGCGGTGACCGCCGTGCAGAAGCGGAGGTGTGCCAGATGTTCAAGCCCCAGAATTGGCTGGACCGCGTTTTCGCCGTCGGCATCGTCGGGAAGGGTCTGAACGGGACCGCCGAGCTGATCGGTGGCGTGTTGTTGCTGGTCCTCGAGCCGGACCGCATCCACCACGTCGTCGTCGCTCTGACCCAAGGGGAGCTCTCCGAAGACCCCGGGGACTTCGTCGCCACCCATCTGCTGCACACCGCCAACGGATTGACCGGCAACGCGGTCCTGTTCGGGGCGATCTACTTGCTGGCGCACGGCGTCGTGAAGGTGGCTCTCGTCGTCGCCTTGCTGCTCGACAAGATCTGGGCCTACCCGTGGATGATCATGGTCCTTCTGGTCTTCATCGGCTACCAGCTGTACCGCATCGCGCTGAGTCCGAACGCTGGCCTGATCGCACTCACAGTCTTCGACGTCGTGATCGTGGCTCTCACCTGGCGCGAGTACGGACAGCAACGCCGACACCGCACCGACACGGCCGATCAGGGTTCGCGCTCCGAGCGAGCGTCGACGACCCGCTCACCGTGACTGCCACGAACAGGGTGTTGGTCAGGGCGCTCAGCGGTTGGTCTGTGCTTCGAGGTGGTCCAGGTAGCGACCCCCTTGGATCACCACCTGGCCGTCGAACGGGGCGAGGGCCTCGCCGACGAGCTCCTGCTTGACGTGCGGCCCATAGATCTCGGTGGTGTCGAAGAAGGTGACCCCCTGTTCGACGGCCCCGCGCAACAGGGCGATCGCGTCGTTTCGGTCTGGCGTGGCGCCGTAGCCGCCGGTCAAGGTCATACGTCTGCGGCGGTGACCTCAGCGAGCCGGGTCGCGTCCCAGGAGGCGAGCAGGTCGAGGGCGTGGGCGGTGGGCGAGCCAGGTTCGACGGCATAGATGGTGAGGGTGAGTCCAGGGTCGGAGATCATATCGACGCTCTCATAGGCGAGGTCGAGGTCGCCGACCACGCGATGGTGGAACAGCTTGCTGCCGGCCCCGTGGAGGCGGACGTCGTGGCGGCCCCAGCGCTCCCGGAAGTCGCTGCTGCGGGTGGACAGCTCGCCGTCGAGGTCGTGCAGGTCCTTGTCGTGCGGGTCGCGACCGGCTTCGGTGTGCAGGATGGCGACACACGTGTCGGCGGCGATCTCCCACCGGGGGTAGAAGTCGCAGGCGCCGTCGAGGTCGAGGAAGGTGAAGCGGGCGAAGTTGGGCTGCCCCCCGGCGGCGCTGGCGTAGACGGCGGCATGCATGGCGCGGCCGAGGTGGTTGGTGGCCAGCAGGTCCATCTTGGCGTTGCGGACGATGGCCGGGGAGGTGATGCTGTCCAGCACCCAGGTCAGGCTGGCCCGCGGTACCCAACGTTTGGTAGAGCGGCGGCGGGGTCGCATGCCGGCACTGGTCCCGTCGGCGGCGTGGGCGAGATGGAACAGGTGGGTCCGTTCGGCGTCGTCGAGCTGGAGGGCGCGGGCGATCGCGTCCAACACGGCGACGGACACACCGGCGAAGGCGCCGCGTTCGAGCTTGGAGTAGTACTCCACGCTGACCCCGGCGAGGGCGGCAACCTCGCCGCGCCGAAGCCCCGGCACTCGTCGGGGGCCGACGTCGGGCATGCCAGCCTGCTGCGGCGTGATCTTGGCGCGCCGCGAGATCAAGAACTCGCGGACCTCGGCTCGGTTGTCCATGATCCGAACCTACGACCCCGGCGGTGCCGGACGGGGACTCTGTCCTGACGTGTACCGACAGGGCATCCCACTTCACACGGTTTCCGTGTTGGCTGGATCCAGGCCCGCGGCCAGATCGGGTTGATGGCGCGCCCACGAGATGTTGAGGAGTTGGACATTCATGCTTGTTGCCGTGATGACCGCACCCGGTGAGGTCAGTGTTCAGGATCACCCGGAACCCACCATCGAGAAGCCCACCGGCGCCATCATCGCCTTGTCGGCCAGCTGCATCTGCGGATCGGACCTGTGGCCCTACCGTGGCGTCGAGGCGCTGGACGGTCCGCGCCCGATGGGCCATGAGTACTGCGGCATTGTGCAGGAGGTCGGTTCGGCCGTCACCACGGTGACGCCGGGTCAGTTCGTGGTGGGGTCGTTCTTCGCCTCCGACAACACCTGCGAGATCTGCCGCTCGGGCTACCAGCCCTCCTGCCCCCACAAGGAGGCGTTCGGACCGTCCGGTGCCGCGCAGGCCGAACGGATGCGGGTTCCTCTGGCCGACGGCACCCTCGTCGCCACCCCCGAGCTGCTGTCCGACGATCTGATCCCTCAATTGCTGGCCTGCTCCGACGTGCTGGGCACCGGCTGGTTCGCCGCCGTCGCCGCTGAGGCCGGCCCCGGAAAAGCGGTAGCCGTCGTCGGTGACGGCGCCGTCGGGCTGCTCCGTGTCTTAGCCGCCGACCAGCTCGGGGCTGAGCGGATCATCGCGATGAGCCGGCACGAGGATCGGCAGCAGCTCGGTGTGGAGTTCGGCGCCACCGACATCGTCACCGAACGCGGCGACGACGGAGTGGGGCGGTCAAGAACCTCACGGACGGCACCTGTTCTTCAGCCACGTCCACCTGCACGGCGGACCGGCCCCGGTGCGGCGCTTTCTGCCCGACCTGATGGACCGCGTCCTGAACGGCCAGATCCAGCCAGGCAAGGTCTTCGACCTGGAACTGCCGCTCGCCGAGGCGGCTGAGGGTTACCGGGCCCATGGACAGCCGGCGAGCGATCAAAGTCCTCCTCCACGCCTCACCCCAATAGCCGAACCAGAAACAAAGGAGCACCCATGCCCGATTCCAGTGGAAGCCTCGCCGGAAAGGTCGCCTTCGTGACCGGCGCCGCCAGCGGCATCGGCCGCACCACCGCGCTGGCGTTCGCCAGTCACGGAGCCAGCGTCACGGTGGCTGACATCGATCAACAAGGCAACCAGGAGACTGCCCGGCTGATCACCGACCAGGGCGGGCAGGCGATCGCTGTCCGCTGCGACGTGACCCAGAGCGAGGACGTGCAGGCTGCACTCAACCAAGCCGTCGGGGCGTTCGGCCAGCTGGACTACGCGTTCAACAACGCCGGCGCAGAGCAGCGGCCCATGCCGACCGTCGACATGACCGAGGACGAGTGGGACCGGATCATCACCATCAACCTCCGCAGCGTGTTCCTCTGCCTGAAGTACGAACTCCCACTACTGCTTCAGCACGGCGGCGGCGCGATCGTCAACACCTCCTCCGGCGCCGGGGTCAAAGCGTTCGGGCATGGCGCCGCCTATGCCGCCGCCAAGCACGGCGTGATCGGCTTGACCAAGGACGCCGCCCTCGACTACGCCAGATCGAACATTCGGATCAACGCCATCTGCCCCGGCATCATCGACACCGAGATGATGGACCGCTTCACCGGCGGAACTGCCGAGGGCCGCGACAGGGTCATCGCCCAAGACCCCATCGGGCGGATGGGCCGACCCGACGAGATCGCCGCCGCCGTGATCTGGCTGTGCTCCGATGCAGCCTCCTTCGTCACCGGACACGCCCTGGTCGCCGACGGCGGCCAGACGCTCTAGACATGGTCTGCGCCAGTAGGACGGATCGTGCCTGAGCCGGACCTGAAGACCTGCCCGCCACCTCTGCCGACCAAGGAATCGCCGATGCCATGATCCCGACACTGACTTTCACCCACTGCCGACCACCGGCTCCCTTGACCTGGCCGCTCGTGCTTCCGATTCTCCTCTCCAGCCTGTTGGCTGCTGGCTGCTCGGTTGGGCCCGACCCGCGGCCCACGAACGAAACACCTGAGGGTTGGGACTCGTCGAGCCAAACCGCCGAATCGACCGCCACGGGAGTGCCGTCGCTCCCATGCCCCATACCCGGGCCGACGGTCGGCGAGGTGCCGATCACGATCACCATGGCCGACACCGTGATGACCGCTCGACTGGCGGACAATCCCACCGCGCGTGACCTTGCGCAACAGCTCCCGCTGACGCTGACCTTCACAGACTTCAACCAGGTCGAGAAGATCGCCAAACTTCCCCGTCAACTGTCCTTGGACGGGGCGCCAGCCGGGTCCGATCCCGACATTGGTGACATCGGCTACTACGCACCCTCAGGCGATGTGGTCTTCTACTACGGCGAGGTCGGCTACTTCAACGGCATCGTCGGTATCGGACGGTTCGACACGACGATGGAACGGATCAAGGATGAAGATGGCCCCTTCCAGGTCCGGATCGACCGTGCCTGAACACCGATTTCGCAACCAGGTCCGCGGGCTGTCGCCTCGGTCACCTGAGAAGGTCTTGTGGCCTGGACGTGCTCTCCGGCCGCCGCCCTGATCAACCACGTCCCAACGCAGAAGGAGAACCGACATCGTGAACCCCACCTACAACTTCGCCGGGCAAGTCGCCCTCGTCACCGGTGCGAGCTCTGGCATGGGATTGGCCACCGTCCGCGCCTTTGCCGAAGCCGGAGCGGCGGTCGTACTCGCCGACGTCAACGAAACCAGCCTCGGCTCGGCTACCGACGACCTGGCTGCCGCCGGCCACCAGGTGCTCGGCGTCCCGTGCAACGTCGCCGATGAGGGCAGCGTGGCGGCCATGGTGAAGGCCGCCGTCGACAGGTTCGGTCGGCTCGACATGGCGTTCAACAATGCTGGCATCCAGGTTCCCCCCAGCGACGCCGCCGACGAACCGGCCGAGATCTTCGACCGCGTCAACGCGATCAACCTGCGCGGGGTGTGGGCCTGCATGAAGCACGAGCTGGGCCAGATGCGCACCCAGGGCAGCGGCTCGATCGTGAACTGCTCCTCCCTCGGTGGGCTGGTCGGACTCCCCGGCCGGGCCGCGTACCACGCCTCCAAGCACGGCGTGATCGGGCTGACCTGCAGCGCCGCCCTGCAGTACGCGCCTCGCGGCATCCGCATCAACGCCATCTGCCCCGGCACCATCGAGACCCCGATGGTCACCGACATGATCTCGAAAGGCGAACTCGATCGCGCCGAGGCCGCCGCCGCGACACCGATGGCCCGCCTGGGACAGGCCGAGGAGATCGCCGCATCCGTGTTGTGGCTGTGCAGCCCCGGAGCGAGCTTCGTCGTCGGCGTCGCCCTTCCTGTTGACGGCGGCTACACCGCTCAATGACAGACTCAGGTCAGCCGGGAGACCAGTCGCCGTTTCGCCAACACCCCTCCCAGGGTCACACCACGAGCGACAGGAGAAGACCATCGAAGTCCAACCAAAACTGCCCACGGTGAAGAACCCGCCGGAACAGTTCACCGGCGACGTGTGGTTCGACGTCATCGCCGGCCCCCGAGATGAGGACCAGCGGATGATGGTCGGCCTCGTCCGATTCGCGCCGGGTGCCCGCACCGCGTGGCACAGCCATGCCAAGGGGCAGACCCTTCACGTCACGCACGGCGTCGCCCTGATGCAGTCCCGCGGGGGCGACATCATCGAAGTGCACCCCGG
The DNA here is from genome assembly GCA_038238065.1 of Propionibacteriales bacterium. Taxonomy (GTDB): domain Bacteria; phylum Actinomycetota; class Actinomycetes; order Propionibacteriales; family Propionibacteriaceae; genus Microlunatus. The sequence goes on from JBBRYD010000015.1 coordinate 34,733, forward strand.
GCAGACCGTCTACACCCCGCCCGGTGAGGAACACTGGCACGGCGCTACGCCGGATGACTTCATGGAGCACCTCGCCATGTTCGAGCACAGCGACGACCGGAGCACCACGACCGAGTGGGGACAACACGTCACCGACCTGGAGTACGCCGCGAGCCGCACTGACCCCTTCAAGCCCACGCGGGGGGAGCAGTGACGATCGACCAACGGCGGTGACGAGCGCCCGCCAGGTCTTGGACGCTTCCGAAGGCGAGCACTGAGCCTCGGATACAGACCTGACACTGGCCTGAAACGTCGAGGTGGACGTGCCGCGGCTCCAGAAGTCCTCTGCCGCGGCGTGGCGTGTGGGGCACGCTATGGACTCGTGAGGGCCTGCAGAGCGGCGCGGGCGACAGCCAGGTCCTGGGCGGAGTCGGTGCTGCCGCCGACACCAACGCCGCCGACGATTCGTTGAGCGTGATCCGGATGGCGCAGCACGAGTCCGCCGGGGAAGACCGCGACCGGCCAAGGGACTCCGGCGGTCAGCGCCGGGACGACAGAGGCCGTCGGCGGTAGCCCTCCCGTGTCCGCGCCGAGCCACACCGCAGTGCGGGCTTTGGTCAGCGCGCTGTCGGCGGCGCCGACGGTGGCGAACGGCTGCCGGGTGTGCAGCAGCACATGACCTCCGTCGTCGACGAACGCGATGCCGAAGCTACTGCCGTGCTGGTCGGCGACCTCAAGAGCTCGACGCAGGGCGATGAGCAGTTGCTCGGTGGAGTAGGGCGTCATGACGATGTCTCCTGATGTTGGGATAGGTAGCTTTAGTCCTGACAGGACTAGTACAGTCAGGACGGTACCGTCAATACAGCCGACTCATGGAGTGGTGGTGGTGACTGGTCCTGGTGAGCGCGGGGTCGTGGGCTGGCTCGCCCTTGGTCTCCTGCTGGACGCGCCGGCTAGCGGTTACGAGCTGTGGCAGCGCGCCGAGAGGTCGGTTCTGCACTTCTGGCCGGTCACGCGGTCAGCACTGTACGCAGAGCTCCCGCGGCTCGAGCAGCGTGGTCACGTCCACGGAACTGACGTGGCCCAGCAGCACTACCCGGACAAGCGCGTCTACGAGGCGACCGAAGTGGGCCGGGCGGCGTTCTCCGATTGGCTGGCCGCGGCCGAGCTCGCCGAGCGACCGCGCCACCCCCAGCAGTTGCTGCTGTTCTTCGCCGCCCATGCTCCCCCCGAGCACACCGCCCGCCTGCTCGACAACTGGCGCGACCAGATTCTGCGTCAGCAGGCCCACTGCCGGCACATCCTCGCCGCCCGCGATATCGACCCCGATGTGCAGCAGCTGCCGTCGCCCACCGACCCCCGACTGCTCACCGCGCTCTTCGGCCTGCGTCGGTCCACCGCCGACCTTGCCTTCCTCACCGAGATAAGTGGTGCCCTTTTGCGTGACGACTGACGGCCACCTGACGCCAGCCCGCGATCGGTTACATCGTCCGTGCGCCGTGGAGCGACTCGTCGCGGAGGTCGCGGACGAGCTCCTTCACCCCAGACGACCTTCAAGGCTCGCAGACCGCGGCGGCGGGACCACTCGTGCGAGAACCAGCCGGTCGCAGCGTGGCCACCAGCTCACCGCGGCTCCGGACGCCCACCTTGTTGAAGACCGACTTGAGATGGTCCTGGACGGTGTTGGCGGAGATGAAGAGCCGGTCAGCGACTTCCGCAGTGGGGTGGCCGGCGATGACTTCTCGGCAGATGTTCCGCTCCCGCGCGGTCAGGCCGTACGCCTCCAGCAACAGGCCGGTGAGCTGGTCACCACCCACCGGCTCGATGGTGATCGCGATCTGGCCGTCCTCTCCACCGATCAGCTGGCTGGCCTGGAGGACGGCCCACTGACCACGTCCGTCGCGGATGCGGGTGCGGAATCCGCCCGGCGCGGCCGCGCGGCCGCCGATGGCCATGACCTGCATCATCACCGTGAACCGTGCAGGGGCGATCTCATCGAGCCGCTCCTGCCACTCGCGTGCGGCCGCAGTGGCCGCCCGCAACTCTCCCCCGGCGCCGACCACGACGATCGCCGGAGTCCCGCCTGCGGCCGAGCCCACCTCGCAACGGACCGCCACCCTGGTGGCGGCCGCGATGGCAGGAGCCACAGCGGCGAGCAGCTCGGTCTCCCGGTCGTCGAAGTCCTTCCCCGCCCGCACCAGTCCGGCTGCCCCCCAGCACGCGCCGTCCGCCATGAACAGCACGCGCACCTCCCGGTCCAGACCCAAGGGGCGCCACACATGATTGAGGCGAGAGCAACGCCTTCGTTCGTGGTCCGGCCAGTCCGACAGCCTGACGACGGTTCTGTGCTCACGAGCCAGGGCGGCGAAGGTCTGCGGCTCAGTCGCCGAGTATTCCGCTTCGGCCAGGCGTGGCTCATATTCCTGAGCCACCCGCGTCTCGCCGCTGACCATGGTGCTGATGACCAACGTTTCCGGGTCGATGGCGGCCCAGCAGGTCAGATCAGACCGGACCTCGCGGCTGGTCAGCCGGATCGCCTCGGCGTGCAGCTCGCTGACGCCAAGCCCCGACGCCGCCAGGGCCGCAATGTCTCGACGGATGCGGTGCGCTCTTTCGTCCCACACAATCCCTCCCAACAGCTCCAGGATGTCACCATCCGGGCCGGTCGGCATTCCCACAATTCTGGGATCGACCGGGCACCTTGCGCTGTCTAGCGTCGCTGGCATGACCCATCACGTACAACACACCGCCGCCGGCGACGGAGTCGAGCTGACCGCCCCTGACGCGGTCCTGACCGTGAAGGTGGACGCCGATCACACCGACGCCGCCTACGAGCTGTTCGAGGTCGTCGCCCCGCGTGGCCCGGCCACACCGCCACACCGAACCGGCTGGCCCAAGGCCTACTACGTCCTCCACGGCCGGATGGTCGTCCAGGTCGAGCATGAGGGCTTCGACGTCGGGCCCGGGGCGTCTGTCGCCATCCCACCCGGAGCCCTGCACACCTTCACCGTGCTCAGCCCGACGGCGACCTTCCTGGTGGTCAGCCTGACCGACGCCATGGGCCGGTTCCACACCGATCTCGACGCCACCGTGCCGCACGGCCGTCCGATCGAGGAGATCGTCGACCAGCTTGCACAGGTCCTGGGTCGCCACGACGTCACGCTGGCCGGCAGGGGGGTCGTTCGATGACGCTCGTCGTGTGGGTCCTCACGCTCGTCGCCGCCGCCGTCCACCTCCTCGCCTTCGCCTGGGAAGTCCTGCTGCTGCAACGACCCGGCGTCCACGAGGGCATCTTCAAGATCCCGGCCACCGACCTCCCAGCCGTTCGGCTCTGGGCGTTCGGTGTCGGCTTCTACAACCTGTTCCTCGCCGGCGGCGGCGTCGCTGGAGTCATCTCCTGGAGCACAGGTCATGAGGAGGTTGGTCGGGCGTTGGTCGTCTACGTCTGCCTGTTCATGTTCCTGTCCGGCCTGGTCCTCTTCGTGGCCGACCGGTTGGAGCTCAGTCGCCCACGCGGGACCGGTGTCGGCGGAGCAGTCGCCCAAGCGGTCCCACCTCTCTTGGCGCTCGTTGCCGCAATCTTCTAGGGAAGAGGCCACAGTCCCGGGGCTCATGACCGCGGGGTAGCACCTTGATGCGGTCCGGGTGGAAGCGTCCTTCCTGCCGCGGACATCGGGACCGTCAGCGTCTACAGCGCAAGCATCGCCGTTGCGACCTCGTCGACGGCCGCGTTCGGGATCGAGGTCGCGGCCCGTTCGAGTATGACCAGCCGGCTGCCGGGGATCTCGCGTGCGAGTGCTTCGCCGTTCCCGAGAGGGAAGAACCGATCGTGGCGCCCGTGCACTACGAGCGTTGGCATGGTGATTTCAGACAGGCGCTCGCGCCAGCGGGGCGCGCAGTCGAGCGCGGCGAACACCGTGCCCAGCTGGTTCGCCATCTGCACTGCGGGCGTCGTGCCGGGGGTACGGTCCCACTTGCGTTCGGCCGTCTCGCGGGCGGAGGTGGGGTCGTCGCCGAGGATCTCTGCCCCTTCGGCGGCATACTCGGCCACTCCAGTGCGGTTGGACCAGTCGGGCATCGGACGCGTGAACAGCCGCGCCATGGTCGCCGCGTGATGATCAGGCAGGTCGTCGTCGACCGGGCCGGGAGCGACTGGCCGCGTGCCCGCGAGGGTGAGCGCTGAGAACGCGTTCGGGTGGTCGAGTGCGGCGACCTGGGCGACCAAGCCGCCGACTCCGATTCCCGCCAGGTGCGCTGGTCGGCCGTCGAGTTCGTGGGCGAGCGCGGCGGCGTCACCGGCAAGGTCTCGCAGTGTGTAAGCGGGAGCCTCCGGATCGACCGTGGTCGACTCCCCAGAGTCGCGCAGGTCGTATCGAACGACGTGGCGCCCGGCGCGGGCGAGCACCTGGCACAGCGCGTCGGGCCAGGAGAACATGGTCGTGCCGCCCACGAGCAGAATGAGTGGAGCCGCCGTGGCGCCGAAGTGCTCGACCCCGAGTGTGACGGTGCCCGGTTGGTCTGTCGTCGCCACGTCTATGGTCATGGTGTTAATCCCTTCTCACTGTGCATGATCGAGCAGCAGGCTCATCGCTAGCCCATGAACGGATAGACCCGTCGCCATCCCCAAACTCATCGGTGCGCATGGGGAGTCCGAAGCCGGCTACCGCTGGGAGGACGAGCAGGTCAGAAACCGAGGGATAGCGCGAGAAGATCTTCGAGGCCTTGGCGGATCAGCTGTGGGGTCCGGTCGGGGCGGGTGGTCTGTACCGCCGGAAGGATGTGGGCGGGGTCGGGAAGGAAGCCGAGGATGTCGCTGACCGTCCAGAAGAGAGCAGCGTCGGGGTCAGGGTCGAGCCGTCCACCTTCCTGCAGGTAGGCAGCACGAAAGAGCTCAGCGTCTGCGGGCGTGTGCATCATGGCGAAGTCTGAGCAGAGGTGAGCCACGTCGAGATCGGGCGGACCCCAGGAGGTTTCTGCCCAGTCGATCAGCCCGCTGACTTCGTCGTCCAGCCACAAGATGTTGCCGAGGTGGAAGTCACGGTGGAGGAGGCCGTACGGGGTGGACGGTGCACCGGCGCCGAAGAGGTCAATGGCCTCCCGCCACAGGTTCGGCCACCGAGCCCAGCTGGGGATCTCGGGCTCGGCCGGGCCACGGAAGGAGAAGGCCGGCGGCCGGTCTGGCGTCGACACCGGCTGTCGGTGCACCGCCACCGCGGAGCCGGCGAGGGCGGTGATCGCGGCTGACTTCAAGCGGTCGAGCCGAGTGTGGCCGGGTCGCCAGGCCATGAGGTTGGCGGGCCCGCCGGCGCTTGTCCCGTCCAGATCGCTGGCCAGCAGCTCCGCCACCGGGAGGGTGGAGTCGGCGAGTAGCCGGCAGGCGAGTGCCTCCCGCCGAACGTGCTCGCGGCCGACCGCACCCCATACCTCCGGGTCGGCCCACCGCATCACCAGCGGGCCGCCCGCAACCAGCTTCACTATCCACTTCGTGTTGGTGATGCCGCCGCCGATCGGAGCGACGTCCACGATCGCCTGCCCTGCGGTCGACCTCGCCCAGCTGAGCGCTCGGTCAGGGAGCTGGGGTATCACAGTGGTCAACCTCTCAGATCAACGCCGCACCTCGCGAGCGGCCGCACGCCACCGACCTCGCCACCGACACCGGCCCGATCGGCGAGATACCGCCGCGGCGGCGTTCCTGGACCTGCGCTGCGTCAACTTCGGCCAGCTGGGTCACGAGCCACTGACCGCCGAGTCAAGGTTGCGGCGTGGGAACCTCTCCTCCGCTGGTTGGTTGGGTGAGACGGATGGAGTCAAGGACTCGGGCTGGTGTGGCTTGCAGTTGAAACAGGCGTTGTTGAAGTCCTGGTGGCAGTCGCGTGACTAGATTCAGCAGTTCCGGCATCAGTCGAACTTGGAGCCGGGTGCCCGGGATGAGTGTGGACATGGTGCTGCGGCCGATGCCGCGGGCTTTGGTGGCGAGGTCGCGCATGCGGTCTTCGTAGCTGCGCAACCTCGTGTGGTGGTCCTGGCCGGCTTGGCCGAGCTCTTGGGCCAGAACGTAGGCGCCGACCATCGCGATGCTGGTGCCGCCGCCCACGGCCGGACCGGGGGAGTAGCCGGCGTCGCCGACCAGGACGACGTGTCCTTTGGTCCAGGTGTCCATCACGATCTGGCTGATCGAGTCGAAGTAGAAGTCCTCGGAGGTGTCCATCGCGGCCAGCATCTGGGGAACGTGCCACCCGTCGCCGCCGTAGATTTGGTGCAGCGCCTGCTTTTGCCCGGCGGCGTCTCGGTGGTCGAGTGCGAGTTCGTCGGGGCGGCGGAACAGGAAACCGCCTCGGGCGGCGGTGGTGCCGTGGACGGGGTAGATCGCCGCGAGCCGCCCGGGGGCGTTCCACACCACCATCCGGCCCTGGAGGTCCAGGTGGTTCGGTAGGGCGGCTCCGGCCAGGTAGCCGCCGAGGAACCGGCGGTACTGGTCCTCGGGCCCGAAGACCAGCCGACGGACGGTCGAGTGGAGTCCGTCCGCGCCGATGACCAGGTCGAACCGGTCGGCCGGGGCGTGTTTGAACGTGACGGCGACGCCCTCGGGTTCCTCGTCGAGCGTCTGGATGGAGTCCTCGAAGAGATACTGCACGTCGTGCCGTGTCGCCTCGTAGAGGATGCTGGCCAGCTCACCACGCATGATCTCGACGTGCCGACCGGAGATCCCTGCAACGAGGCTTCGCATCTTCAGGTCGACGCCGCGGCCGTTGGTCCGCTGGAAGGAGACGATCTCGGTCCTGGTGCGGGCATCCATCACCGTGGGGAGGACGCCAGTCCACTCGGCCACGTCCATCGCCGGTCCGAACAGGTCCACCGCGTGACCGCTGGTGCGTACCCGCGCGAGTGGCATCTGCTCGACCACGGTCACCGCGAAACCCTGCCGGCCGAGCCAGTAGGCCGCAGTCGGCCCCGCCACGCTAGCGCCCGAGATCAGGACGCGCTGAGGACGACTGGACATCTCGATCATCACGTTAGCGGGCCCAACACCCCTGCACCATCCGCGCCCCGGCTGATCTGCTGACCCGGCTCGACCGGACTGTCGCCCGGTGTGGGTCGGTGGGTGGGGGCCGGGGATGGGCGGTTTGGTTGTTGACCTGTTGGCCGGCCCGAACGCGTCAACCCCCGGTGACGGCAGGGGCGTCTCGCCCCACGTCGGCTCGGTGGAAGCCGACGGGCCGTCCATACTTCGACTCGGTCGTGCGTCTAGCGAATGCGCGAGCCGTCCCCGGTGGTGGTCTTCGGCTGGTGGAGGGTTCGCCGTCGGAGGAGTTTCCATAGTGTCCGCTGGGTGACCAGGGTCATGGCTCCAGCGAGGGTCATCCCGAGCAGGTTGATGCCGAGCTGCGCGGCTGACCCGGCGACCTGGTCCGGAGCGCCCATCGCCAACGACAGCGCGATGTCGCCCGCCGCGGGCACGGTGGTGACGGAGATGAACACGCCGACCAACGCGTTGGACCGGCCGGCGGTCTGAGACAGCACGCCGGCGCAACCGGCCAGGACCGCCACCACCGCCGACCACCGGTCAGGACGCCAGATGAACCCGGTGAGCGGACGAGGACCGGTCACGTCGGCGAGGACGACCCACCCGGCGGCCCGCGCCAACAGGGCCAGCACGACCGTGACCACGATCGCGAAGCCGAACCCCTTCACCAGCAGCACACCCGCTCGGCCGACAAGCCCCCAGCGGGTGGCGGTGATGCCGACGGCCAGGGCGGCCACCACGCCGAACTCGGGGCCCACCACCATCGCCCCGACCACCAGGATGGAGGAGTCGGTGACCACGGCGACGGCGGCGATCGCGGTGGCCAGGGTCAAGAAGGCGTAGAACGACCACGACCCGCGGACCTCACCGTAGGCGGTGTCCAGGACGGCGTCCCAGACGATGGCGTCGTCGGGAGCACCTGCGGCGGCGGCCTCCGTGGCCCGTGC
>JBBRYD010000016.1:0-41891 GCA_038238065.1 Propionibacteriales bacterium
CCGCTGATCTTCCTCAGCAGCCCCGAAAAGATGACCCTGCCGATCGGGCTGGTCTCGCTGTCGGCCGGGCAGGGCGGCGGGCCGGCGGTGGTCGTGTTCGCCGGCATCACCTTGGTGGTGCTCCCGATCCTGGTCGTCTTCATCGCCTTCCAGCGTGCGTTCGTGGAAAGCATCGCCTCCGTCGGGATCCGGGGGTGAGTGACGTGCGCCCAGACCATCCCCGGCAGGCGCTCGGGCTGCTCTGGCCCAACCTGCCGCTGCTGTTGACCGGCAGTGTGCTGGTCAGCTTCATGTGGTTGCTGGTCCGGATGGTCGCGCCGGGCCTCAGCCTGCTGGCGGTCCTCCTGCACAGCCTGCTGGTGGTGCCGACCTTCGCCGCGCTGCTCGTGGCCTGCCAGGTGCTGCTCACTGGCGAGCACGTTGGCGTCATCGACCTGTTCCGGACGTGGGGGCGACGGTATCTGAGGAGCGTCCAAGCCAGCCTGCCGGTGACCCTTGCCGTGCTGCTCACCTTCGGAGCGTTCGACGTCTGGCATCTCAGCGGTCAGGGCTGGATGCTGGTCTCGGTCGGTGTGGGGCTGACGGTCAGCGTGCTGGCCCTGTTCTGCTGGGTGCTTGCTCTGCCCTACGCAGTGGGGGCGTCGTCAGGGTCGCTCCAGCGCTGGTGGCTGGTGGGGTTCTTCTCCGCCAGCCACAATGCGTTGCCGGTGCTTGGAGTGCTGTCGCTGGGCGGCCTGAGCGTCTGGGTCGTGCAGAGCTACAGCCTCGCCTTCACCTTCGGAGTCCCCGGCGTGCTGGCGCTTGTCTGGAGCGCCGCTTTCGCCGCGGCCGCGGACCGTACGCACGTGCTGCTCGACTCAAGCAGCGGCGAACCCCCCGCCGCGACCAACCATTCGTTGAGGAGAAGTCGGTGACCACCAAGACCTGGCCCGTATTGCGGAGCTATGACCAGCAGCACTTGGAGCGGATCTCCTTGCCGCTGGGGGGGATCGGCACCGGCACGGTGGGTCTCGGCGGTCGCGGGGACCTTCGCGACTTCGAGCTCGGCAACCGTCCCGCCAAGGGCTTCCGGCCCGCGACTGCCCTATTCGTCGTGCGAGCCCAGTCCGGCGACAGTGAACCGCAGGCGCTGGTTGCCGAAGGTCCATTGCCACTCGACTCCTACGAGGGCGCCTTCGGCTCTGCAGCCCCCAATCACGGCTTGCCGCGGTTCGCCCAATGCACCTTCGACGCCGCGTACCCGCTGGGCCAGGTGCACCTGACCGACGATGACTTCCCGCTGACCGTCGACCTGCAGGGGTTCAGCCCGATGGTGCTGACCGACGTCGACGCCAGCTCCATCCCGGTCGCAGTGCTGCGCTATCGCCTCACCAACCGCTCGTCGGCCACCACTCGCGCCACGGTGGCCGGCTGCCTGAGCAACTTCGTCGGCGCGAACGGGACCGAGGACCTCACCGGCGGCAACACCAACACCTTCCGCGCCGCTGAGGGGGTTTCGGGCCTGACCATGACGGCGAAGTCACTGGATCCCCAGGCCGAGTCCGCGGGTGTCGTGACCCTGGGCATGCTCACTCGAAAGGGGATCGACGTCAGTCATCGCACCGGGTGGGCGGACTACAGCTGGGGTAACTCGCTGCTCGACTTCTGGGACGACCTGCTGGACGACGGTCAGCTCGAGGACCGCCCTTCGAGCGCTTCGCGACCGACCGCTTCGCTGGCCGGCCAGGTCACCCTGGAGCCGGGCGAAAATACGGACCTGACCTTTTTGCTGTCCTGGAACTTTCCGAACCGGCGCGCCTGGCGGTCCGAGGAATACGGCGGCATCAACATCGGCGAGTACAGCGAGGCCATCGTCGGCAACGCCTACTCCGCCCGCTATCCAGACCCGTGGCAGACCAGTATCCAGGTGGCCTCGGAGCTGGTCGGTCTGGAGGAGCAGACGCTGGCCAGTGTCCGCGCCGTGGTGGACACAGACACGCCGACCGAGATACTCGAGGCAGCGCTGTTCAATCTGAGCACCCTCCGGAGCCCGACCGTCTTCCAGATCGCCGAGGGCGGCTACTACGGCTGGGAGGGGGTGGGGGATGACGCGGGCAGCTGCTTCGGCACCTGCACCCACGTTTGGGGGTACGAGTTCGCCACCTCCTTCCTCTATGCGCCGATTGCTCGCTCCTTCCGGGAGACTCAGTTTGCGAAGTCGACCAACGAGTCCGGTCTGATGAGCTTCCGGGCTGGGCTGCCGCCGGAGAAGTCTCAGGTGTGGCCAGTTGCCGCCGCCGACGGGCAGATGGCCTGCATCGTCCACCTCTACCTCGACTGGTCTCTGACCGGTGACCCGTCTCTGATCAGTGACCTGTGGCCGGCGGCCAAGCGGGCGTTGGAGTTCTGTTGGATCCCGGGCGGCTGGGACGCCGACCAAGACGGGGTGATGGAGGGAGTGCAGCACAACACGATGGACGTGGAGTACTACGGCCCCACCCCGCAGATGGGCTCCTGGTATCTCGCGGCGATGCGGGCCGCCGAGACCCTGGCCGTGGCCGCCGGGGATCAGGGCTTCGCCGACCGCTGCCGCACACTGTTCGAGTCGGGCTCTCGCTGGGTGGACGAGAATCTGTTCAACGGTTCCTACTATCGGCACCAGATCAAGCCGGTGGCCAGCGTCGAGGAGATCGCTCCCGGCCTGCGGCACCAGAGCATGGGCTCGGCCAGCACCAGCGACCCCGACCTGCAACTCGGTGATGGCTGCCTGGTCGACCAGCTCGTCGGTCAGTACGCGTCCCGGGTCGTGGGCCTGGGCGACCTGCTGGACCCCGCCAACACGGAGGTCGCCCTGCGGTCGGTGCACAGCCGTAATTTCCAGCGTTCGTTCACCCACCACTTCAACCACATGCGCAGTTTTGTGCTCGGTGACGAGGCCGGCGTCGTGATGGCCACGTACGAACCGGGCCAGCGGCCGCCGCGGCCGTTCCCGTACTTCAACGAGGTGATGACCGGCTTCGAATACACAGCCGCGACCGGCCTGCTCCAGGCGGGCGCCACGGCGGAGGGCCTGGAAATAATCGGCGCCATCCGCAGCCGCTACGACGGGTTGAAGCGGAACCCGTTCGACGAGGCGGAGTGCGGTCACCACTACGCCCGGGCCATGGCGAGCTGGTCGGCCCTGGTCGCCTGGAATCAGATCGCGTACCACCAGCCGACTGGGGTCCTCACTGTCGGTCAGCTGGCGCCCGGACGGTACTTCTGGTCTACCGGTTCGGCCTACGGGACCTGGGAGCAGGGCGGCAGCGAGGCGGGTCAACTCGGCAGGCTGCGGCTCCTGCGGGGACGGGTCGAGCTGGCGGAGCTGGTCCTGCCGGGGACGTCGTATCGGTCTCCGCGAGCGACGATGGAGGCTGGTGACTCCTGGCAGGTGGTGTCAGGGGACGCCAAGCCCGGAACATCGTCGCCGTGACGCCTAGGGGGCACTCATCCGGCCCCTTTCCCGGCGTGTCGGACCGGTCAGCCGTTGAGGTGGTGCCGCTGTGACTACGCGGTCGGGCGTGCGATCGGCTCGGGATAACGCCAACACCGAGACGACGGGTCCAGCGATCGCGAAGATCGTCGACGTGGCGCGGGCGGCGCAGGTCTCCGTGGCCACCGTCTCCCGGGCGCTCAACCACAACGACAGTGTGAGTCCCGAGTTGGCTGCCCGGGTACGGGAGGCGGCCGAGCGGCTCGGTTACCGACCCAACGCGGTGGCCCGCAACCTGCGCCGCCAGGGCACCCAGGTGTGGGCGCTGATCATCACCGACATCAACAATCCCTTCTACACAGCCTTGGCCCGAGGAGTCGAGGACGTCGCCCAGGAGTCCGGCTTCTCGGTGCTCCTCTGCAACTCCGACGAGGACCGGGACAAGGAGCGGCGCTATCTCGACGTCGCTGAGCAGGAACGGGTGGCGGGCGTGATCTGGGCGCCCCGGTCACCCGACTCCGAGGTCAGCCGGCTGATGGCCAGCAACATCCCGCTGGTCGCAGTCGACCGCAGCCTCGATCAGCCCGTGGACTTCATCACCGCTGACTCCTTCGAGGGTGCAGTGACGGCGACCGAGCACCTGCTGAGCCGAGGGTGGCAGCGTCCGGCCTGCATCACCCGTCCGGCCGATACGGCGACCACCGAGCAACGCCGGTTGGGCTACGAGGCGGTGGTCCGCCGGCATGGGCTGCCCGAGATCGTTCGGCATGTGCCCTTCCACGCCGACGGCGGCCGGTCGGTGGTCGCGGCGCTGCTCGAGGCCAGTGACCCGCCGGACTCGCTGTTGACCGCCGACTCGCTGCTGGCCCTGGGGGCGTTGAACGAGCTGAAAGAGCGGAAGGTGCGGGTCGGTCGAGACATCGGCCTGATCACCTTCGATGACGCCTCCTGGGCTCCGGTCGTGGAGCCCGCGATGTCGGTGATCGCCCAGCCGGCGTACGAGATCGGCACCCGAGCGGCGCGGTTGCTGGTGCAGCGGATCCGTAACGAGGCGCCGGAGGAACGGCAGAACGTGGTGCTGGACACCACGCTGATCGTGCGCGGGAGTAGTCGTCGGGCCCGCCCGCGCTCGCGCGGCGGCGAATAATCCTCAGGATGCTCCAGCGCGCCTACTCCTGCGGCACCTGGCGCAGGACCGGCTCCGGCAGCGGCACGTTCGCGGTCATCACGTCGGCCCCCTTCTCGGGTGGCGGCTGGTAGGCGTCGGCGAAGGTGCTGAGCAGCTCCGCCGCGGCGGGCCAGAACGGCGGATCCGGCTCGTACCAGTCGATCGGCTGGCCGAGGGGTTGGTCGCAGAAGTCTGCGCGCTGGTGTGCCAGCCAGTCCGGGCTCTGCAGCGCATCGGCGTAGAAACCCTGCCGATCCTCGGTCGTCCGGCGGAGGCGTTCGACGTTGCTGAGCGCCGTCCGGAGGCGGAGCCAGCGGAACCGGTCCCACTGGTCGGCGTTGCCGAACCGGGTCCGCAGCCGGGCGCCGGCCAGCGCGCCACGTAACGCCAACGAGGCGATCGTCTGGCGAGGCATGAACAGGTTGGCCCCACCCTCGTTGCGCCGTGTCCGCACCTGCGCGATCCGGTTGCGGTAGCCCGGCATGGCCGACTGCATACTGTCGCGCCAGGACATCGCGGTGTCGAACACGCTGGTACCGAGGCTGAGCCCGGATTCGGTCAACGGTTGGACCGGGATGGTCGCCACGTCCCAGTCCTGCGGGAGCCCGACGTCTTGGTGCGGAGCCCATTCGGGGTGCGAGCCGAGGTTGAGCGACACGGTCGGCCAGCGCGGCAGCGGTGAGTCGAAGAAGTGCACGGGGAAGTTGGAGGTGATGCCCCCGTCGGAGAACCAGACCTCGTCCGCGAGGTCCTCGACGTCGGGCCACACCAACGGCTGCCCGTCGTAGGTCAACGATCGACCGAAGTCGTCCTGGACGGGGGTTCGGACCACGATCCGATACAACCGAACGGCCTGGAACAGCACCGGCAGGGCCATGCTCAGCCGGACGGCGAAGATCACCGGGAGATCCCACGGGTCGGGCAGCCGGTGCAACGTGTGCGGGGTGCCGGACCGGTCGCTGACGACCCGCTCGTCGCCCTCCCGCAGGATGTCGAGGACCGTGTCGGGGAACAGCTGGCCGTCGCTCTGCACCAGCTGGTCGACACACACCCAGAGCTGCTCAGGGTCGTCGGTCCCCGTGACCGGCAGCGGGAAGCGGTAGGGCCGCTGGCGGGTCAGGTCAGTGGTCATCAGCTCCAAGTTGACCAACCGAAGGTCCCGTCGCCCCGACATCTGCTGCCAGCTCCCCAGCTGCTCCGAGGTGGCGTGGGCCCGGACGTCGTGGAAGTCGGCGCCCGACCAGAGGTGGCCGAAGCGCAGCACCTCGCCGGCGGGCAGCCCGGCCAGCCGACCGAGGCAGTCGTTCAGCCAAGGGACCACCGAATGCTCGACGGTCTGGGCCGGGACGCCGGCGAGCAGATCGAGCAGGTTGCGGCTGCGCACCGGTGGTGTGGTCCCGGGAAGCAGCCCGAACGACCGAGATCGTAGCGACCCGACGTAGGTCAGTGCCGAGATGGCCAACGTCGCAATCACCACGAAGCTGCCGGCCAGACCGACGACCAGCGCGGCCGCGTACGCCGACGGTCGGGCGATCGCCAGGCCGACCACCGCGCCGACCAGCGCGGCTCCGGTCAGCAGACGCGGCCGCACTGTGGCGCGAGGAAGGTCGAGGCCGCTGGTCACCAAGCGCAGCAGCTGCAGCCACCTGGGCGAACCGTCCCGTCGAGTAGCCCGGCGGTGGATCGCCATCGGGACGCCCTGGAGCAGCAGCACGACGCCGACCACGGTGGCCACGAAGGTCGCGCTGTCGAGGAGCCCCCAGCCCAGCGTGGCCATGGGCGAACGCCGCACTCCGCTGAACAGGCCACCGATCCAGCCGGTGAGCAGCACCGTAGCCACGATCAGCAGGCCGGCCACCACTCGCGTTCCCCAGCGGAAGGCGGTCACCGCCAGCAGCGGCAGCGTCCAGGTCCGCTGACGCATCGCCGCCACCACGACCCGGAACAGGTTGCGGGTCTGTGCCCCGGGTCGGAACAGCTGGGCCAGCCGATACTCTTCGGCGTCACCGTCCACGGCCCGGGTCTGGGTCAGCCAGCCGATGATGTCGGTCAGCCCCACGAATCCGCGACGGATCCGCGGTACGCCCGGCGCCGCGTCACCCGGCTCATCGACCTCGGCCACCGGACGTTCGCCATGTAGGGCGATCTCGCTGCGTCCGAGCTCGGCGGCGGCGGTCAGGGCGGCGGCGATGGCTCCGGCCGACGCGCCGCCCACGTTGCGGAACCGGAACTGACCGGCCAGCTCGCAGACCGCCAGCGGGTAGACCACCCCCGACGTCGTGCCGCCCTGCATGGTCAGGTCGAGACTGCTCGTCATATAGGCGGTGACCTGATCCGCGCTGATGGTCTCCGACCCGGAAAGCGTTTCGGCGGGCGGGCCGGAGATCGACGCGGCGAGGGCCGCATCGCCGCCCCCCAGCAGGTAGTGAGCCTGGTTTCCGTAGCCACCGACCAGACTGTGGGGCTCCAACCGGACCGGGTCCGCAGACGGATCCACTTCCCGGGGCAGGTAGCTCGGACGGTGCAACAGTGCGCTCGCCGGCACCCGTTCCTGGCCCAACAGCCTGGTCAACGCCACCAGCGCATCGTCACCGCTCGCCACAGCCATGGCACCCTCCTCTGGGTCATTTCAAAGAGTCGCGACTCCCTCCCGGAATACACCTCGTCGGGGGTAGATCCCGGGACCGAACCGCGAGCTCGTGGCACAAGGCTCACGGAAGTTGGTGCCGGGTCCTGACTACTAGCCGCGCGCCGGCAACTCCTGCAACGTCCAGGCGTTGCCGTCGGGGTCGGCGAAGAAGACGAACTTCCCCCAGGGCTGCTCGTCGACCTCCGTCACGTCGACCCCGGCGCGGACCAGATGGGCGCGGGCCTCCTCGGCGTCGGGCACCACGATCTGGATACCCTTCTGCGACCCCGGCGGCATCTGGTCGGTCACCCCGATGCCGATCACGATCGAGCAGGCTGACCCCGGCGGGGTCAGCTGGACGAAACGCAGTCCGTCAGTGACCGGGATGTCGTGGTCGAGCACGAAGCCGACCTGGTCGCGGTAGAAGGCGATGGCGCGGTCCACGTCGGACACCGGCACCCCGATGAGCTCGATCTTCCAGTTCATGAGCTGAGTCCTCTCTGTTGCCGCCGGACCATTCTGGTCCGAGGCTGTGGACTGTGCCAGACAGGACCGACAGTTTCCGCTGGAGACTCGGCCGTGCCGCAGCGAGCGCACCCGCCGCTGACCCCAGCCGGCGACGCTGTTGGATGGGCTCCTAGGGGTGTGGATCGACACACCGTCACGCAACGACGCTCCAGGGAGTGACTGAGATGGCAGACCCAGGGACTTTCCCCGCCGAACGCACCGTGGTGGTGACGGGAGCTGCATCCCCGCGAGGGATCGGCCGAGCCACCGCCGACCGGTTGGCCCGCGACGGTTGGTCCGTGGCGATCGTCGACCTCGATCCCGACGCTGCCGCGGCCACCGCTGCCGAGATCGCCGAGGCCAGGCAGGCTCAGGTGATCGGGGTAGGCGCCGACGTCTCCGACCAGGACTCGGTGGTCGCGGCCATCGACTCGGTGGAGGCGGCTCTGCCACCCATCGTGGGTCTGGCCAACCTGGCCGGGATCAGCTCCCCGACGGTGTTCATGGACGAGACCGTCGAGGCCTGGGACCGGGTCTTCGCCGTCAACATGCGAGGCACGTTCATCGTCACCCAGCGGGTGCTCCGCGGCATGATCGAGCGTCGGCTCGGTCGGATCGTCAGCGTCTCGTCGGTCTCGGCGCAGCGTGGCGGAGGCACCTACTCCAAGGTCGCCTACAGCGCGTCCAAGGCCGCCATCATCGGCTTCACCCGCGCGCTGGCTCGGGAGATGGGCGAGCACAACATCACCGTCAACGCGGTCGCTCCGGGGCCGATCGACACCGACATCATGGGCGGCACCCTGACCGACGAACGCAAGGCTGCCCTGTCGGCCGACGTGCTGATGGGCCGGGTGGGACAGAAGGAAGAGGTCGCGGCCCTGCTGGCCTTCCTGCTGAGCGAGGAGTCAGGCTGGATCACGGCCGCGACGTACGACATCAACGGCGGGCTGCAGATCTCCTGATCCGCCGTCCGCGCCCCCAGGCCCCAGCAACGACCGCCAGCATCGACGAAGGGGAGAGCATGCTCGAGTCCGACCTACTTGCCGCCTATCCGGCCGAGGTCGAGATCAGCCCGGAGACCGTCGCCGACGCGGTGACCGCGTCCGGACGCATCCTGGTGGTGTTGGACGACGACCCGACCGGTACTCAGTCCGTCGCCGACCTGCCGGTGCTCACCCGCTGGGAGGTCGAGGACCTGCGATGGGCTCTGGGCCAGGGGGCGGCGGCGGTCTACGTCCTGACCAACACCCGCAGCCTTGACCGGGAAGAGGCTGCGGCTCGCAACCGCGAGGTGGTGACCAACGCTCTGCTGGCCGCGCAGGGGGTGCCGCTCGGCTTCGTCAGCCGCAGCGACTCGACCCTGCGCGGGCACTACCCGCTCGAGCCGACGGTGATCGCTGAGGTGCTCGCCGAGGTGGCGGGGATCAGGACCGACGGGGTGGTGATCGTGCCGGCCTTTCCCGACGCGGGGCGGGTCACCATCGGCGGCGTTCACTACATGCGGGGGGACGGCGGTTCGGTCGTGGGGGTGGCGGAGACCGAGTTCGCCCGGGATGCCACCTTCGGCTTCCGTTCGTCAGGGCTGGCCGACTACGTCGAGGAGAAGTCGGGCGGTCGCTTCCGCGCCGCCGACGTGATCGTCCTCGACCTGGCCATCATCCGGGGTGGTAGCGACCTGATTGCCGACGCCGTCTCGCCCGCCCGCGACTCCGCCCCGATCGTGGCCGACATCGTCACCGAGAACGACCTGCGTGCGCTGGCGCTGGGCCTGACCGAGGCGGAGCGCCGCGGCCAGCAGCTGCTCTATCGGGTCGGCCCACCTTTCGTCCGTGCTCGGATCGGCCAGCCGGTGCGCACTCCGTTGACCGCCCAGGAAGCCTACGCAGGCACCACCCCAGCTCCCGGTGGCGGGCTCATCGTGGTCGGCTCCCACGTCGGCCTGACCACCCGCCAGCTCGACCGGCTGACCGCTCAGCACCCGGCGCTGACCGTCGAGCTCGACGTCGCCGACCTGTTGGACGATGCGCGGGCCGCCCCCGAGCTGGACCGAGTGGTCGCCGCGGTCGTCGCGGGGCTGGACGCCGGTGACGTGGTGGTCCACACCAGTCGGCTGCTGGTCACCCGTGACGACCCGGCGGAGAGCCTGCGTATCTCCCGGACCGTGTCGGCCGCCGTGGTCGAGGTGGTGCAACGCACCCTCGCCGAGCATCCGCCCCGGTTCGTCGTCGCCAAGGGCGGCATCACCTCCTCCGACGTGGCGGCCTTCGGACTGCAGATCCGGCATGCGATGGTCCGCGGGCCGATGCTGCCGGGCATCGTGTCCCTGTGGGAACCCGTCGACGGTCCGGCCCACGGCATCCCATACGTCGTCTTCGCCGGAAACGTGGGCGATGACCGGTCGCTGCTCGACGTGGTCCGCGTCCTGAGCAGCAGCACGTCGCCCCACACCTGACCCCGCACGCCGAGGAGAACCATGTCGAATCCCAGCCAACCGCCGAGCGCGGACTACACGGTCACCGTCCTCGGCCTGGGCGCGATGGGCCTGCCGATGGCCCGTCGGCTCAGCAGCCGACTGACCGTGCACGGCTACGACCTCGCCCCCGAACGGGTCGCGCTGGCCGTCGAAGACGGGGTGCAGGGTTTCGCCTCGGCCCGCGCCGCAGCGATCGGGGCCGACGCCGTGCTGCTCGCGGTCCGGAACGGTCAGCAGCTGAACGAGGTGCTGTTCGGAGATCAGGGCGTCGCCGAGGCGTTGTTGCCCGGTTCCGTGGTCATCCTCGCGAGCACGGTGGGGACCGACGCCATCCCGGCCACGGTGGAACGGCTGGCGGCGTTTCACGTGGAACTTGTCGACGCGCCGTTGTCGGGTGGGCCCGTCCGTGCGGGCGCCGGCGATCTGCTGATCGTGGTCGGTGCAGCGCCGGACGCCCTGGAGCGCGCCCGACCGGTGCTCGAGCTGCTCGCCTCCACGCTGACCGTGGTCGGTGACGCGCCCGGGGACGGACAGGCCCTGAAGACGGTCAACCAGCTGCTCTGTGGCGTGCACATCGCGGCGGCCGCGGAGGCGCTGGCTCTGGCCGACGCGCTGGGCCTCGATCGGGCCAAGACCCTGGCGGCGCTGGAAGTGGGCGCCGCCGGCTCGTTCATGCTGTCCAACCGAGGGCCTCGGATGCTGCAGGCCTACGCCGAGGACGAGCCCGAGGTGCTCAGCCGGCTGGACATCTTCGTCAAGGACATGGGCATCGTGGGCAAAGCCGCGCGGGCCGCGGGACTTCCTACGCCGGTGGCCGCGGCCGCGGAGCAGCTCTACCTGCTCGGCCAGGCCCAAGGCCTCGGCGCCGCCGACGACTCAGCCGTGGTGAAGGTCGTCGCGCCCGGGCTCCGTGACCGCTGACCAGCTCGACGAAGGTGCCGCACCGCGTTCACACGCCAGTGGTCCCGTCGATCGCCTCGCGGAGCAGGTCGGCGTGGCCGAGGTGCCGGGAGTACTCGGCGACCAGATGGACGTAGACCAGCCGCAGCGAGTACGTCTCGCCCCGGAACACGAAC
Organism: Propionibacteriales bacterium; assembly: GCA_038238065.1. Classification (GTDB taxonomy): domain Bacteria; phylum Actinomycetota; class Actinomycetes; order Propionibacteriales; family Propionibacteriaceae; genus Microlunatus. Next base: position 11,305 of record JBBRYD010000016.1, read on the forward strand.
TCGTGGTCGAGCGGCAACCCGGCCACCGCGGCGTCGCCCAGCCGGCACTCGGTCTCGTAACGCTCGAAGTCGTCCGGAGCGGCACTCGGGTCGAGGGCGTTGAAGTCGTGGTCCCTGCCCAGGTCAGGCTCGTACAACGGGCCCACGGGTTCAGCCGCCGCCCGCTCACGGAGCCAGGTCCGCTCCACCTTGGCCAGGTGCCGGACGAGCCCGAGCAGCGACAGGTTGGACGACGCGATCGCGCGCTCGGCGAGCTGCGCGCCGGTGAGCCCGGCACAGAGGCCGAGGAGGGTGTGCCGCTGCCCGTCGAGGAAGGCCTCGAGGATGGCCCGGTCGGGTCCGGTCAGCGGTCCGTCGGTGGGGGAGGGCGTAGCGGGGGCGGTCCAGGTCATGGCTCCAGCATCTCCCGTCACCGCTCCAGCCGGTTTGGTACCGCCCGCTATCCGGGCTTGGCCGGCAGGTCGAGCTTCTTCAACCGCTCGTAGGCACCGCTCAGGTGCTCGTCCACGGCGTCGCGGGCCGCCGCCGGGTCGGCCAGGGCGAGCGCGTTGCGCAGCTGGAGGTGCTCCGGATAGCCGACCGCGGCGAAGTCGGGGAAGGCCACATTGCGCGTGTGCAGGAAGAACGAGACCTGGCTGCGAATCGAGGTCCAGACCCGTTGCACGCGCTGGTGGTCGCAGGCCGCGTAGATGATGTCGTGGAACTGCAGGTCGAGCCGGACGACCTCTTCGGGCTTCACGTCGGCGTCGGCGGCGTCCATCTCGGCCAGTACTGCGTCCATCGCGGCGAACTCGGCAGGACCCATCCGAACGCAGGCCCGCTCGGCCGCCAACCGCTCGATCGCGGCCCGGAGCGAATGCACCTCCTCGACGTCGACCCGGGTGAGCCGGCTGACGAAGGCGCCCCGATGCCGTCGGAGCTCTACGTGGCCCTCCGACTCGAGCTGCGTGAGAGCCTCCCGGATGGGTCCCCGGCTCACGTTGAGTGCAGTCGCCAGCTCGGTCTCCTTGAGGTGCTGCCCGGGTTGGAAGTGACCCTGGGAGATCATCTCCCGCAGCACCTTGACCACCATGTTGCTCAAGGACGGCTGGGCAGGCTGGGGGAGCATCAGGCCGTTCGGGATCACGTGGTCACCTCCCCATCAACTGTGGTCAGGCTGAGGATGGCGGCTCAGTGCGGCCGGTCCAAGCAACCAGATCGTAACTCGTCCGGGTGATCCGCGGTGGCGTCTCAGTCGTCTCGGATCGTAAATTGTTAGCAATTAACGATTGACAATAACGCCGGGGTCGGTCGAGACTCAAGAGCGGAGCGTGGTCACGTCACTGCGCCAGGTAGGACCCTCAGTGCCGGCTTCGCTGTCGGGCATCCGATCCGGACCGAGGGCGTGCGGCGACCGAACACATCGATGTGGAAGGCAGATGAGCACCACTGTGAGCGTCAACACCGAGACCAAGAACCCAGGCCTGGCCGACGACGTACACGCGTTTCCGCGGTCGGCGCCCAGCGATCCCAGCGCCCCACACGTCAGTACGGCAACCGTCACGGTTGATGCGTCTGGAGACCGCGGCCCGCTGAAGCGGATCTGGGAGAGCTTCGGCTACGACGAGATCAACTGGACGTACACCTCGACCGGCAAGCGGCTGTTGAAGACGTTCCACGAGTTCGCGGGACGGCCCTACTACGTGCGCCCGCACTACGTCTTCTGCTCCGGGAGTGGATTCGGCATCCCGCACTGGGGCAACGGCAACGTCTATCACGAGGACGAGAACGGGGTCCCGTTCTACGACTTCACCATCGCCGACCAGACCTACGACGCGATCGTCGACGCCGGACATCATGTGCTGGTCGAGCTGGCCTTCACCCCGCGCGACCTGCTGCCCGACGAGGCGGCCCACCTGGTGGTGGAGAGCAGCCCCACGGTCTACAGCAACTACGAAGCCGGCGCCTGGGCCTACCCACCTCGCGACTACGCCAAGTGGGGCGCCCTGATCGCGGCGCACGCGCAGCACTGCCTGGAGCGCTACGGCGCGGACGAGGTCAACAGCTGGCTCTGGGAGCTGTGGAACGAGCCGGACATCTTCTACTGGCGGGGCACGCCCAACCAGTTCTACGACCTGTACACGGTCACCGCCGAGGCGGTCCGCAGTGTGCTACCGAAGGCCAAGGTCGGCGGTCCGGCCGTCACCGGTGGTGGGGTGGAGTTCCTCCGCGGCTTCCTGGCTCACACCTCTGCGCACGGCACCGCGCTGGACTTCGTCTCCTTCCACACCAAGGGCTCGGCGTTCACCCCGTGGCGGGTCTACGGGCCCACCGGCGGCCCGGCGCCCCAGAAGCAGAACCCGTCGGCCAACAAGATGCTCTTCGAGATCCGCCGGATGTTGCGGGTGATCGGCGAGTTCGAGCAGTACCACGACCTGCCGGCCATCGTCGACGAGTGCGATGCCGGCGTCCCCGCCCACTACAGCGTCTACGACAACGCCAACTTCCAGTTCCAGAACACCGAGTACTACCCGGTTTTCCAGGTGAAGCTGTTCAAGAAGATCCTGGACCTCAACGAGGCCGAGACACTGTCGGTCGATCAGGCCACCTCGTGGAGCTTCTACTTCGAGGGCGAGCGCTTTTTCGAGGGCACCCGGTCGTTCCTGACCGCCGGCGGCATCGAGAAGCCGCTGCTGAACGGCTACCGGATGATGGCCCGGCTCGGGTCGCGCCGGATCGAGGCCTCGTCAACCGGGGAATGGCCCATCGACCGACTGGACTCGGTCAACGGCGGCAGTATGCCGGAGGAGGTCGACACCCTCGCCACCCGGGACGAGGACGGGACGGTGGCCGTGCTCGTCTGGCGGCACACCGACGACCAGTACCAGGTGGCCGAGCAGGAGACGTTCGTCGACCTGAACGTCGTCGGGCTGGACGCGGCTCGCTACTCCCTGCAGCACTTCCGGATCGACCTGGCGCACAGCAACGCCCACACCGTCTGGCAGTCGCTCGAGTCACCCCAGGACCCGACCGGCGATCAGCTGGCCGCCATCAAGGCGCGTCAGGGTCTGGAGTCGCTGGCGGAGGAGGTGGACGTGACCCCGGCCGACGGCAAGCTCGCCCTCCCCGTCAGCCTGCCGCTGCCGTCGGTCTCGCTGATCGTCCTGACGCCCCGATGAGCGGCATCCCCTCGGTCACGCTCAACAACGGCGTCACCGTCGCGCAGCTCGGTCTGGGTGTCTTCCAGGTGCCGCCCGATGATGCCCAACGGGTGGTGGAGTATGCCCTCGAGGTCGGCTACCGCCATATCGACACGGCGGCGGCCTACAACAACGAGTCCGGCGTCGGCGCCGCGGTGAGGGCCTCCGGCCTGCCGCGCGAGGACGTGTTCATCACCACCAAGCTGCGCAACGGCGAACAGGGCTACGAGTCCGCACTCACCGCCTACGCCGACAGCTGCGACCGACTCGGCGTGGACGCGCTGGACCTCTACCTGATCCACTGGCCGTTCCCGTCGGCCGGGCGTTACGTCGACAGCTGGCGAGCCCTGGAACGGCTCTACGCCGACGGCGCCGTCCGCGCCATCGGGGTGTCCAACTTCCTGCCCGACCACCTGGACGAGCTGGCCCGTCACAGCGAGCTCGTCCCCGCGGTCAACCAGATCGAGCTGCACCCGACGTTCCAGCAACGCGCTCTGGTGGCCGACAGCCTGCGCCGCGGGATCGCCGTGGAGGCGTACACCCCGCTCGGCCAGGGCGCCGACCTCACCGCTCGCGCCATCGGGACGATCGCCGACGCCCACGGGGTCACACCCGCCCAGGTGATCCTGCGGTGGCACCTGCAGTCGGGGTTCATCGTGATTCCGAAGTCGAACACTCCTGCCCGGCTGGTCGAAAACCTCGACGTAGTGGGTTTCGAGCTCACGGCGTCCGAGCTGGACATCGTGACGGCCCTGGAAGCGGGGTCCCGGATCGGTGGCGACCCGGCCACCTTCGCCCTCAGTCAGATCCGCCCTTGAAGGGTGCGGTCACGCAGGGCGCCGAGGTCTCGGTCGACGACTACGCATTCAAGGACTGGAAGCCGGCGCCGACTACACCTACTCCACCTGATTCCCACGGCTGACCAAGGACCTCCTATGAGCGCTTTCCCCGCCCAGCGGACCGCCATCGTCACCGGTGCCGTCTCACCCCGCGGCATCGGCCGCGCCACCGCCGACCTGCTGGCCGGCCAGGGCTGGAACATCGGCATCATCGACCTCGACGAGGGCGAGTGCAAGACTCTGGCCGATGAGCTGGCGGACCGGCACGGCGTGCAGACGTTCGGAGCCGCGGCCGACGTGTCCGACGAGCTGCTGGTCCGAGCGGCGATCGACCAGATCGAGGACAACCTGCCGCAGATCGTCGCGCTGGCCAACATCGCCGGCGTCAGCTCATCGGCTCCGTACCTCGAGCTCAGCTCCCAGGAGTGGCACCGGGTGATCGACGTCAACCTCAACGGCGTGCACTACGTGACCCACCGGGTGGCCGAGTCGATGGTCCGCAGCTCGGTGGGGCGGATCGTGTCGCTGTCCTCGGTGTCGGCGCAGCGGGGCGGCGGCACGTTCAGCAAGACGCCGTACTCGGTGGCCAAGGCCGGCGTGATCGGGCTGACCCGATCGCTGGCCCGCGAGCTGGGGCCGTACAACATCACCGTCAACGCCATCTCGCCCGGACCGATCGACACCGACATCATGGGCGGCACGCTGACCGATGAACGCAAGTCCGAACTGGCGGAGGACCTGCTGGTCAACCGGGTCGGCTCCACCCACGACGTCGCCGCAGCGATCAGCTTTCTGATCGGTGAGGACGCGTCGTTCATCTCGGGACAGACCCTCAACGTTGATGGCGGCCTCTACATGCACTAGACCAGAACCCTGAACACGTCCTCGCGGAGGACCACGACCAACCGGCCGCCAGACCGCAGCCACCATCTCGACGAGGAGCTCAACCATGTCCACCGCAACCACGCAGGAGCTGCTCGATCGGCCGGTGCTGAAGGCGGCCATCTCCAAGGCCACCCGGCGGCTGATGCCGATGCTGGTCATCCTGTACGTCGTCGCCTTTCTCGACCGCACGAACGTCGGCTTCGCCGAGTCGGGCCTGCAGGCCGACAAGGGCGTCTCTGCTGCCGCGTTCGCACTCGGTGCCGGCATCTTCTTCATCGGCTACGCCATCTTCGAGATTCCCAGCAACCTGGCGCTGAGAAGGGTCGGCGCCAAGCTCTGGCTGGCGCGGATCGCCATCACCTGGGGGATCGTGGCGGCCTGCTTCGCGTTCGTCCAGGGCGAGACGTCCTTCGTGGCGCTGCGGTTCCTGCTCGGCGTCACCGAGGCCGGACTGTTCCCCGGGGTCATCATGTTCTTGTCCCAGTGGTTCCCCAACAAGGTGCGGGTACGGATGTTCGCCATCTTCTACCTGGCCCAGCCCTTCTCCCAGATGATCGGAGGCCCGCTGTCGGGTTGGTTGATCAACATCGGTGACCGGCTACCGGGTGTCCACGGTTGGCAGGCCATGTTCTTCATCCAGGGCCTGCTGGCCGTGCTGGCCGGCGTGGCGGCCTTCTTCTTCCTCACCAACGGGCCGGAGAACGCCAAGTTCCTGAGCACCGAAGAGAAGTACGCGCTGAAGGAGGTGATGGCCCTGGAGGACACCGTCAAGGAGGAGACCGGACCACGCGGTGTGCTGGCCGCCATGCGTAACGGCAAGGTCTGGTACTTCACGGTGATCTACTTCTGCCTGCAGGTCGCCGTCTACGGTGTGACGTTCTACCTCCCTCAGCAGGTGTCCCAGCTGACCGGTCAGAAGGTCGGACTGGCCGTGGGGTTGCTGGTGGCGGTGCCGTGGTTCTTCGGGATCATCTCCTGCTACCTGGTGGGCCGGGCCGCGACCAGCATCGTGCGCCGCCGGCTCTACGGCACCGTGCTCTTCCTGACCACCGGTCTCTGCATCTTCGGCTCCGCGTGGGCGGGGACCAACCACCTGCCGGCGCTCGGTCTGATCTTCATCACCCTGGCCGTCTGCAGCTTCCTCGCGGTCGGGCCCATCACCTGGTCCTATCCCACCGCCTTTCTGACTGGGGCCGCGGCTGCCGCCGGCATCGGGCTGATCAACTCGTTGGGCAACCTCGGTGGCTTCGTGGCTCCGATCCTGCGGACGGCCATCAACGGGGCCACCGGATCTCCCACCGGCTCCGCCGGGGTCTACGCCCTCGGCGTCCTGCCCTTCCTGGCGGCGGCCCTGATGTTCGCCACCCGACGGTTCAAGAACAAGGCCGACGAGTTCCTGTGACCGAGGAGGGACGCAGACGCGGGGGCGCGCTCCCGGCCCGGAGAGCGATGCACTACACCAGAAGCGGGCCGAAGCGCCCACCCCATACCGCTACCCGACCGAGGATGAGGCTTTGACTACTCCGCACACCAGAACCGCCGACGAAGGATCCTGGCCTATTGCGGCCGCGATGATCAACTTCGTCGGACCGCTCTCCGACGGGACGCCCGTGCAGGACGCACCGGTGAGCGCCTGGGAGGACCCGCTCCGACAGGTCGCCGACGCCGGTTTCGACCTGGTCGACCCGACGGACTCGTGGCTCCGTCTGGCCGACCTGACCCCGGACCGGCTGAAGGGCTTCACCGAGGTGTGCGAGTCCGTCGGACTGGGCATCGGTGGCATCTCGACCGCACGGCGCAGCATCTTGGACCAGGCCCGGGCTGAGGAGTACCTCGACTACTCCCACCGGCTGATCGACACCGCCGCTTCACTCGGCGTGGCCGACGTGTCCTTCGGGCTCTTCCAGGACCTGACGCCGGCCCAGAAGAAGGCGCTCTGGTTCTGGACGGTGGACGGGTACCACGACTCGGAGGACCCGGAGGTGTGGCAGCTGGCGGTCCGCCGTTTCTCCGAGCTCGGTCGGCACGGGGCCGAGGTCGGGGTGCACCTGTCGCTGGAGATGTACGAGGACACCTACCTGGGGACGGCGGACTCCTCGGTGCGGCTGCTGACCGACATCGACTCCGACCACGTCTGGCTCAACCCCGACATCGGCAATCTCCAGCGGCTGCACCGCCCGGTCGAGCACTGGCAGACCATGGTCGAGAAGACAGTCCCGTACGCGCGGTACTGGCACGTCAAGAACTACTTCCGGACCGAGGACGCCACGACCGGCGCCATCGTGACTGCACCGTCGCCGATGGAACTGGGCGTCATCAACTACCGGATGGCGGTCCGGCTGGCCATCGCGAACGGCTTCGACGGGACCTTCCTCTGCGAGCACTACGGCGGCGACGGACTCAGCGTCTGCGGGACCAACAAGAGCTACCTCGAGCGCATCCTGCCGGCGCGGCAGCACCCCACCCCAGGAGCGGCAGCATGAGCGACCCGGACCAGCCTCGTACGATCACCTCCGTTGCGGTCATCGGAGCCGGCTACATGGGCGGCGGCATCGCCCAGTGCCTGGCCGTCAACGGGATCGACGTGGTCATCGCCGACCGAGACCCGGCGCTCACCGCCGCCTCGTACGCCCGGCTGGTCACCGAGACCGAGACGCTGGTCGGGCAGGGGTTGTTCCCCGCCGGCGCGGTCGAACAGCTGACCGCGCACCTGACCACCGCCGACTCGATCGCCGAGGCGGTCGCCGACGTCGACTTCGTGGAGGAGGTGGTCTTCGAGGACCCGGGCGTGAAGCATGCCGTGCTCAGGGAGATCTCGGCCGCAGCCCGGCCCGAGGCCATCATCGGGAGCAACACCTCCACCATCCCGGTGCACGTCCTGCAAGAGGCGGTGACGGGCCCCGAGCGGTTCCTGATCGTGCACTTCTCCAACCCGGCGCCGTTCATCCCGGGGGTGGAGATCGTCTCCGGCGACCACACCGACTCGTCGCTGGTCCCCGTCATCAAGGAACTGCTCGCCCGCGCGCAGCACTCCGGCGCCGAGGTCGCGGACACCCCGGGCTTCGTGCTGAACCGGCTGCAGTACGCCCTCCTCAAAGAGGCGACCCTGATCGTCGAGGAGGGCATCGCCACCCCGCGGGACGTGGACACCATCGTCAGCACCACGTTCGGGTTCCGGCTGCCGTTCTTCGGCCCGTTCGCCATCGCCGACATGGCCGGGCTGGACGTCTACGGCATGGCGTTCAAGACGTTCGAGAACGCCTTCGGTGAGCGCTTCACGCCCCCGCAGCTGCTGGCCGACCAGGTGTCCGGCGGGCACCACGGGTTCAAGACCGGCTCCGGCTTCACCGGCGAGCACACCCCGGAGGAGATGGCGAAAGTGGTCGCTTACCGCAGCGAGGCCTACAGCCGGCTGTCGCAGCTGTTGATCGACCTCGGGCCGTCCGGCATCTGGCGTGATGACCAGCCCGACGGCCCGGCACCGACGACGGCCACCGGGACCGACCCCGTACCGACCGGAGAGAAGGCGCGATGACCAGGGTTCTCAACACCGCCGACAGCTTCACCGACGACGCGGTCGACGGTCTGGTGTCGGTCTACTCGCAGTATCTGGAAAAGACCTACGGCGGGGTGGTCAGCGCCCGCTCCACCCGCGCGGGCAAGGTGGCCGTGGTCATCGGCGGCGGCAGCGGCCACTATCCCGCGTTCGCGGGCTGGGTCGGGCCGGGACTGGCCGACGCCGCGGTGATCGGCAACATCTTCGCCTCCCCCTCCACCCAGCAGATCTACGCCGTGGCCAAGGCCGTGGACGACGGCGTGGGAGTGTTCATGTCCTACGGCAACTATGCCGGTGACGTGCTCAACTTCAACCTGGCCGAGGAGCAGCTCGGTGCCGAGGGCATCCGGGCCGTCAGTGTTCCGGTCACCGACGACGTATCCAGCGCCGGCCTCAGCGAACGCACCAAGCGCCGCGGGGTGGCCGGGGACCTGATGGTGTTCAAGATCGCTGGCGCGGCTGCGGAGCGGGGCGACGACCTGGACGGGGTGATCGCCGCCGCCAGGAAGGTCAACGACGCCACCTACTCCTTCGGCGTGGCCTTCGCCGGCTGCACGCTGCCGGGTGCCACCGAGCCGCTGTTCACCGTCCCCAAGGGTCAGATGGGCGTCGGGCTGGGCGTCCACGGCGAGCCGGGAGTGGCCGAGGTGCCGGTGGAGTCGTCGGCTGAGCTGGCCGAGCGGCTGGTCGACCGGCTGCTCGAGGAGCGCCCGGACGGCTCCGGCGGCCGGGTCGCCGCGCTGCTCAACGGACTCGGCGCCACCAAGTACGAAGAGCTGTTCGTGCTCTGGAACGACGTGCGCAAGCTGCTGCAGGCCGCCGGCCTGGAGATCGTGCAGCCAGAGGTCGGTGAGCTGATCACCAGCCTGGACATGGCCGGAGTCTCGTTGACCCTCACCTGGCTGGACTCCGAGCTGGAGGAGCTCTGGCTTGCCCCGGCTGATACGCCGGCCTTCAAGCGAGGTGCGGCACCTCAGGGTCGGGTCGTGCACCGGGCGACCGCCGAGGCCGAGGTCCAGCAGTTCGGCGAGGCCAGCGAAGAGAGCCGGGCGCTCGCGGCTGAGCTGCTCGACGCCCTGACCGACGTCGCGGCACTGCTGCACGACAAGGAGTCCGAGCTGGGCGACCTCGACGCCATCGCCGGCGACGGTGACCACGGCCGGGGGATGACCAAGGGCTGCGACGCGGCGCTCGCTAGGGCCCGGGTCGCGGTCGACGCCGGTGCCGGTCTGGCCAGCACGCTCGCGGCGGCCGGGATCGCCTGGGCGGACAAGGCCGGCGGCACCTCGGGGGCTCTCTGGGGGAACGGGCTGCGGCAGGCCTCGACGGCGCTGGACGACGAGGGTCGACCCAGCGCCGCGGACGGCGTGGCGGCGGTCAGGGCCGCGCTCGACCTGGTCCTCACCTTCGGCAAGGCCACCCGCTACGACAAGACCCTGCTCGACGCCCTGATCCCGTTCGCGGAGTCGCTCCAACAGTCCGTCGACCAGGGCATCGGGTTTGCCGAAGCCTGGTCCGCGGCGGCCGGGGTGGCGACGACGGAGGCGGACGCCACCGCCGAGCTGGCGCCCAAGATCGGCCGGGCACGGGTGCTCAGCGACCGCAGCCAGGGCCACGCCGACCCGGGCGCCACCTCGTTGGCGATGATCTTGACCACCGTCGCCGAGCGCCTTGGCTGAGCCAGGTTCGGGCCGCCGGCCCATCGTGGCCGTGGGGCAGAAGACGTACCTGTCCTATGCCGGCACGCTGGCGTGGCTGGAGGCGGCGGCGGCGACCGGTCGCCGCTTCGGCGCCGCCATCGACCTGGTGGTGTTTCCGGTGGCGCCGGCCCTGCCCGCCGCGGTCGGGCTGGGGCGGCAGTCCTACCTGCAGATGGGTGCCCAGGACGTCTCCACCCGGCCGGCCGGGGCGTTCACCGGTGAGCTGCCGGCGGCCCTGCTGGCCGAGCTCGGAGTCGGCTACGTCGAGATCGGGCACGCCGAGCGGCGCTTCCTGTTCGGTGACACGGTAGACGTCATCCGGGCCAAGGTCCAGGCGGCCGTGGCGCACGGGCTGGTGCCGTTGCTGTGTGTCGGCGAGGGCCGTCTCGGCGATACCACCGCGATCGATCCGACGGCAGCGGTGGAGCAGGCCGGGGACCAGCTCAGCGAGGTGGTGGACCTGCTGCCCGCCGACGGCGCTTTCGTGGTGGCCTACGAGCCGGTCTGGGCCATCGGGGCCGACCAGCCTGCGCCGGTGGAGCACATCCGGGTCGTGGCCGCCGGATTGCGCGAACGCCTGGCCCGGTTCCCGTCGGCCCGGCTGATCTACGGAGGTACGGCCGGCCCCGGCCTGTTCACCGCGCTCGGTGACGCGATCGATGGGCTGTTCCTGGGCCGCCGCGCTCACGACCCCGCGGCCTGGGCCGAGGTGCTGTCGGAGGTAGCGAGCTCCGCCTGATCCCGAACCCGCAGCCGCACCACCTGCAGTCAGCCGCACCCTCTGCAGACGGTGCACCTGCGTGTAGGTGGAGCGGCTGGGCAGACGTCCCGAGAAGGACCGAGACCTAGAGGGCCTTGACCGCGGCCAGCAGCTTGCCCATGGTGTCCTTGGCGTCGCCGAACAACACCGTGGTGGTGGGCTCGAAGAGCAGCTCGTTCTCGATGCCGGCGAACCCGGGGCGCATCGACCGCTTCATGAACACGACCTGCCGGGCCCGGTTCGCGTGCAGGATCGGCATCCCGTAGATGGGTGCGCTCGGCGTCGTCTCGGCCGCGGGGTTGACCACGTCGTTGGCGCCGACCACCAGCACCACGTCGGTCTGCTTGAACTCCGAGTCGATCTCGTCCATCTCCTTGAGCTGGCTGTACGGCACCTGCGCCTCGGCCAGCAGCACGTTCATGTGGCCGGGCATCCGGCCGGCCACGGGATGGATTGCGTACTCCACCTGGGTGCCGCGCTCGAGCAGCACGTCGACCAGCTGCCGCAGGGTGTGCTGAGCCTGAGCCACCGCCAGGCCGTACCCCGGGACGATGATGACCCGATCGGCGTAGGCGAGCAGGATGGCCACGTCTTCCGGCTGGGCCGACCTGACCGGACGGTTGCTGATCTCCGCCGCACCCTGGGTGGAGCCGCCTCTGAGGGCGCCGAAAAGCGTGCTGGCCAGTGACCGCCCCATGGCCGAGGCCATCAGCTTGGTCAACAGGGCGCCCGCTGCGCCGACCAACGTCCCGGCCACCAGCAGCAGCGTGTTCTCCAGCACGTAACCGCTGGCCGCCACGGTCAGCCCGGTGAACGCGTTCAGCAGCGAGATGACGATCGGTACGTCGGCGCCGCCGACCGGGAGCACCAGGAGGACGCCGACCCCGAGTCCGATGACCGCGAGCAGCAGCCCCAAGAACATGGACGGGAACCACACCATGACGATCCCGAACCCCACGGCGGCGAGCAGGGCGAGGCCGTACAGGATCGGGAGTCCGGCGAACACCACGGGCCGGGTGGTCATCAGCTCCTGCAGCTTGAGAAACGTGACCAGCGAGCCGGCGAAGCTGACGGTGCCGACCAGGATGGTGAACGCCGTGGCCACCAGGTCGAAGGCCGGCGCGGACCCGACGCCGGCGATCCGATGCAGCTCGATCAGGGCCACGATGGCTGCCGCCCCGCCGCCGACACCGTTGAACAGGGCGACCAGCTGGGGCATCTGGGTCATCTGCACGCGGTAGGCGCCCAGTGCGCCGATCACGGTGCCCGCACCGATCGCCAGCAGGATCGGGAGCAGGTGCTGGAGGTGGGAGGAGGCGAAGACGGTGACGCAGGCCAGCACCGCGCCGGCCGCGCCGATCAGGTTGCCGCGCCGGGCGGTCTTGGGCGAGGAGAGACCCTTCAGGGCCACGATGAAGCAGACGGCGGCGACCAGATAGACCAGCTGGGCCCAGGTCGGGGTCACCGGTCCAGCTCCGGCGGTGTGGCCGCCTTCACGGGCTTCTTCCGGCCCGAGAACATGACCAGCATCCGGTCGGTGACCACAAAACCGCCCACCATGTTGATCGCGGCCAGCACCACGGCGACCAGTCCCAGGACCAGGATGGCGGTGGAGTCGGCCGAGCCGGTGACCAGCACCGCGCCGACCAGGATGACGCCGTGGATCGCGTTGGCGCCCGACATCAGCGGCGTGTGCAGGGTGGAGGAGACCTTGGAGATGACCTCGATCCCGACGAACACCGACAGCACGAAGATCGTCAGCCACACCAGCGGCTCGCTCATGATGGTCCAGCCTCTCCGTCGAGCAGTGTTGCCGTGGCCGGATGTGTCACCTGACCGTCGCGCGTGACACACATGCTGGCCACGATCTCGTCGTCGAAGTCGGGGGCGAAGGCGCCGTCCACGGTCATCAGCTGGATCACGTTCACGATGTTGTGGGCATACAGCCTGCTGGCCGGTGCGGGCATCTGGCTGGGCACGTTGGAGCCGCCCCAGACCTGAGCGGCGCCGACCTGGACGGCCTGACCGGCCACGACGCCCTCCACGTTCCCGCCGGAGTCTGCGGCCAGGTCGACGACCACCGAACCCGGCTTCATCTGCTCCACCATGGCCGTGGTGACCAGCACCGGAGCCCGGCGGCCGGGCACGGCGGCGGTCGTGATCAGGGCGTCCGCGGCGGCGATGTACGGGGTGAGCCGCTCACGTTGGAGCTGAGCCCGCTCCTCGGTCATCTCTCGGGCGTAGCCCCCGACCCCTTCCAGCGGAGGAAGGTCCAGGTCGATGGAGATGGCGCCCACCGACCGGATCTCCTCGGCCGAGGACGGACGCACGTCGAAGGCCTTGACCACCGCGCCCAACCGCCGGGCGGTGGCGATGGCCTGCAGCCCTGCGACTCCGGCGCCCAGCACGACCACCTGCGCGGGAGGCACCGTACCGGCGGCGGTCATGCTGAGAGGGAAGAACTGACGCAGCCGTCCGGCCGCGACCACGGCGCCGCGATAACCCGTGACCAGAGCCTGAGAGGTGAGGGCGTCCATCGACTGCGCCCGCGAGATCCGGGGGACCAGCTCCATGGCGAAGGTGGTCAGCGGTCGGTCGCGGCGGAGCACCACTTCAGGCAACCGAGAGGTCGACGCGAAGAAGGACAGGGTGGCCGTCCCGGGAGACAGTGCGCGCAGATAGCTCTCGGGCAGTGGTTGGACGCTGATCACCAGGACTGCATCGGCGGGTGCGTTCTCGACGACCACGGCGCCGGCCTGTTCGTAGGCGAGGTCCGGCTGCAGGGCGGCCAGCCCAGCGCCCGGCTGAACCGCGACCTCGTACCCCAGCTTGGTCAGCGACGCGACCAGCTCGGGCATCAGGGCTACGCGGGTTTCGCCGGCCATCGACTCCCGAGCCACCGCAATCCGCACACTGGCAACCTAATCGACGCAGCTGCCAGTTCTCGGCTGCCCCTCCGCGTGAACGCTCGATGCCGCTCGGCCAAGGATCATCAGGGGCGCCGCCCGGGTGGGGGGTCTCGAAGCCGATGCCTGGGACTGTCGGTCCTACGCACAGTCGATCAACGGGGGGCATGCTGGTCGTATGAACCGCAGTGAGCTGGCCGAGGTGCTGCGTCGAGCGCGGATGCGGCTGACTCCGGCCGACGTCGGGATGCCGGCCGGCGACCGGCGCCGCGTGGCCGGGTTGGCGCCGTGAGGAAGTGGCGATGTTGGCCGGGGTCAGCGTGGACTACGTGGTCCGGCTGGAGCAGGCGCGGGGTCCGCACCCCTCCGCACAGGTACTGACGTCGCTGGCCCGGGCGCTGCGGCTGGACGACGACGAGCGCGACGAGATGTTCCACCTGGCCGGCCACGCACCGCCTCGACCGGGTGAGGTGAACATGTTGGTCCGCTCCTCGGTGCAGCGGCTGATAGACCGGCTGTCCGATCTGCCGGTGATGGTGGTCAGCGCCAAAGGCGACATCCTGGCCTGGAACGCGATGGCTGCCGCTGCTGCGCGACTGGTCGGCGGTGCCCGTTTTCGAACGCAACGTCACCTGGCAGCGGTTCCTCGGTGATCATCAGGATCGAGAGCACGGTCGGGTGGCGATGACCGCTCAGGAGCGGGACGCCGCGGCCTCCCAGTCGGTGGCCGGGCTGCGGGCCACCGCAGCCAGATATCCCGACGACCCCGGCGTCAAGCGGCTGGTCGCCGAGCTGCAGCGCAAGAGCCCGGCCTTTGCGAAGAGCTGGCGCGAAGGTGGATCGGCGCCCTGGCGCACCCACCGCAAGACCGTCGATCACCCGACGGTCGGCCTGATCACCTTGGACTGCGAGTCGTTGCACCTGCCTGACCAGGACCAGACGATGATCGTCTACTCGGCCGACGCCGGCTCCCCCGCCGCAGCGGCCCTGGCGTTGCTACGGGTGATCGGCACTCAGCAGATGTCGTCCCCGGGCTGATGCGGGCGGAACGCTAACGAACCTTGACGCTGGCCGTGTGGTAGCCCGTGGCCCCGTCGGGGGCCGGGGCGGCTTCGGCCTCGATCTGCAGGTGGCCCTCCGTGTCGGTGGCGCGGACCCGGAGCTCATGACTGCCAGTGGTGGCCGCCCAGTTGAGCCTCCACTGCCGCCAGGTGTCCGGACCGGTGGTCTCGGCCAGCTCCGCCTGCTGCCACGGTCCCTGGTCGACCTGCACCTCGACCTTGCCGATCCCGATGTGCTGGCACCAGGCGACACCGGCCACCACGACCGTCCCGGCGTCGACCGTCTTGCGCGGCGTGTCGATCCGGGAGGCGAGCTTGACCGGCCCCTTGGCCGACCAGCCCAGCGGCGTCCAGTAGCCCTGATCCGCGTCGAAGGTGGTCACCTTCATCTCGACCACCCACTTGGTGCCGGAGACGTACCCGTACAGGCCGGGAACGACCATCCTGACCGGGAACCCGTGCTCGATCGGCAGCGGCTCACCGTTCATCCCGATGGCCAGCATCGCCTCCCGCTTGGGGTCCGTCAGGGCCTCCAGTGGCGTGCCTGCGGTGAAGTCGTCCTCGCTCCGAGACAGCACCATATCAGCTCCGGCCAGGGGTTTTGCCTGCGCCAGCAGCTTGCGGATGGGGTAGCCGAGCCACAGGGCGTTGCCGATCAGGTCCCCGCCGACCTCGTTGGAGACGCACGTCATGGTGGTGAGGTGTTCCTCCAGCGGCAGCGCGGTGAGCTGAGCGAAGCTGAGCTCGACCTCCTGCTCGACCATGCCGAAGATGCGCAGTGACCATGCGTCCGGGTCGATGACGGGCACCTGCAGCGCGGTATCGATGCGGTAGAAGTCGTCGTTGGGTGTCACGTACGGGGTGATGCCGTCGACCGGGAACGACGCGCCGGCGGGCGGTGGCGGAGCCGGCTGCGCTGCGGCGGGCAGCTTCAGTTTGGTCCGGGCGTCCGAGACGGCGCTGGCGGCGCTGGCCAGCACCCGACCGGTGACGGCGGCAGCAGCGGCGGCCACGCCGACCACGGTGGTCATCATCAGGAAGCGACGACGGGCCAGCGACTCGGCCCCGCCCACTCCGGTGTCGGGGACCGCGCGGCGGGGGCGCCAGCTCCAGAGGCGGTCGATCAGACTTCTCAGCAGCAGGTACCCGATCAGCAGGCCGATGATGATGGGGAGATATCCCGTCAACGAGCTACCCACCCGAGAGGACACCCCGGCCAGGCCGAGGACCGCGAGCAGGGCGAAGATCAGGGCGCCGGCGTTCTTCCGGCGGAGCTCCAGCTGACCCGCCAGTCCGGCGACCGCCAGCACCACCACCGTGATGATGGCCAGCAGGATCGGCTTGTCGGCCGTACCGAGCGTGTCCTTGCCGAAGTTGATCAACGGCGCAGGGAGCAGCTTGATGACGGTCTCACCGACGCCGGTGACCGCAGAGCCGGTGGGGGCGATCAGCCAGGAGGCGAGCTCGTTGACGGCGAGGCCCGCCAGACCTGCGGCTACTCCCGCCAACCGAGCCCACCAGACGGTCGAGCGGGCCGTGGTCGGGTCGGGGCCGTCAGAGGCCTTGCGCAGCATAGAACCATAGTGCTCCCGCCGGAGGGCGCTCACAACGAACGCCCGCTTACCGTTCGCTCACGGGCCCCGCGCATCGGTCGTCGACCGCGCCTTCTGAGCCCGTGGCTATCGTGGACCGGTGACGACCGCCCCCAGTGCTCCGGTGACAGGTCCGGGCGGCGGTGCGCCGAGCTGTGTGCGCTACATCCATGGCTGGCAGCCGGACGCGGACGCGCTGTTCGAGCACCTCCGCCGCACCATCGACTGGGAGCAGCACGACATCACCCTGTTCGGTCGAACGGTCGCCACGCCCCGGTTGACGGCCTGGATCGGAGACGTGGCGTACAGCTATTCGGGGGTCGTGAACCAGCCGAAACCCTGGCCGGCCGAGCTCCACCCCGTTCGGGAACGGCTGGCGGCTGAGCTCGACACGCCGTTCAACTCGTGCCTGGTCAATCTCTATCGCGACGGGTCGGATTCGATGGGCTATCACAGCGACGACGAGCCGGAACTGGGTGAACGGCCGACAATCGCCTCCCTGAGTCTGGGAGCGCGGCGAAGGTTCACGTTGCGGCACCGCACGACCCGCCTGCGCTGGTCGTGGGACCTCGGCGACGGCGACCTGCTGGTGATGACCGGGGAGTCCCAGAGCGACTACGCGCACGCGGTGCCGAAGACCACGAGGCCGGTCGGACCGCGGATGAACCTCACCTTCCGGGTCCTTGCCTGACGAGGACTGCTAGACAGGGGTCATCAACGTCATCGAGGAGCCCGCCATGACCACTTCATCCGCCCGTACCGATCTCGAGGCGCTGGTGGCGCAGCTGACGCTGGAGGAGAAGGCCTCGCTCTGCCTGGGCTCGGACTTCTGGCACACCGCCGCGGTCGAACGGCTGGGCATCGGCAGGATCATGGTGTCCGACGGACCACACGGTCTGCGGGCGCAGATGGACGAGGCCGACCACGTGGGTCTGTCGGGCAGCGTGCCGGCCACGTGCTTCCCCACCGCCTCCGGGCTCGGGTCGTCCTGGAACGTCGAGCTGTTCCGCGAGGTGGGCGAGGCCCTCGGCCGGGAGACCAAGAAGTGGGGGGTCTCGGTGCTCCTCGGGCCGGGGGTCAACATGAAGCGGTCGCCGTTGTGCGGACGCAACTTCGAGTACGTCTCCGAGGACCCCTGGCTGGCCGGCGAGCTGGCCATCGGCATGGTGCAGGGGGTTCAGAGCCAGGGCGTCGGGACCTCGCTCAAGCACTACGCGGCCAACAACCAGGAAGACGACCGGCTGCGGGTCAGCGCCGTGGTGGACGAGCGGACGTTGCGCGAGATCTATCTGCCGGCGTTCGAGCGGGTGGTCAAGAACGCCCAGCCGTGGACGGTGATGTGCGCTTACAACAAGGTCAACGGGACCTACTCCTCCGAACACCACTGGCTGCTCACCGAGGTGTTGCGGGACGAGTGGGGCTTCGAGGGCGTCGTCGTCTCCGACTGGGGCGCCGTGCACGACCGGGCGGCTTCGCTGCGGGGAGGCCTGGACCTGGAGATGCCACCGCACCTCGGACACAGTGAGGTGGCCGTCGTGCAGGCAGTCCGGGACGGGACGCTCGACGAGGCGGTGCTCGACGCGACGGTACGACGGATGATCCGGCTGGTGGATCTGGCCCAGCCCGCGCTGACCGAGGGGGGCTCCTTCGACGAGACCGAGCACCACGCGCTGGCCCGGCGGGCGGCACAGGAGTCGGCAGTGCTGCTCAAGAACGATGACGGGCTGCTGCCGCTCCAGGTGGTCGAGGGCAACACGGTGGCGGTCATCGGTGAGTTCGCCCGGACCCCGCGCTACCAGGGAGCGGGCAGCTCGCAGGTCAACCCGACCCGGCTGGACGTGCCCCTGGACGAACTCCGGGCCGGGCTGGGTGACGGGGTCGAGGTGGTATTCGCCGCCGGCTTCGGGGTGGGCGCCACCGAGGGCGACGAGGAGCTGGTCGCCGAGGCCGTCCAGGTGGCTCGCGGGGCTGACTCGGTCATCCTGTTCCTGGGTCTGCCGGCGGCGGCCGAGTCGGAGGGCTTCGACCGCACCGACATCGACCTGCCCGCCAACCAGCTCGCGCTGGTCGAGGCCATCGCCGATATCCACGACGAGCTGATCGTGGTGCTGGCGGGTGGCTCGGTGGTCCGGCTCGACGGATGGCAGGACCGGGTGGCGGCCATCCTCGAGTGCTGGCTGTCCGGTCAGGCCGCCGGCGGCGCGGTCGCCGATCTGCTGCTCGGGAAGGCGAACCCGTCCGGGCGGCTGGCCGAGACCATCCCGGTCCGGGTGGAGGACAACTCGTCGTACCTCAACTTCCCGGGCGACTCCGGGTTGGTCCGCTACGGCGAGGGGCTGTTCATCGGCTACCGCGGCTACGACGCGGCTCACCAGGAGGTGAGCTATCCCTTCGGCTTCGGGCTGTCGTACACCACTTTCGCGATCGCCGACCTGACCACCTCGGTAGCGGGCTCGGTAGCGGGCGGGGATCTGTCGGTGAGCGTGGCCGTGTCGGTCACGAACACCGGGACCGTGGCGGGTTCGGAGGTCGTCCAGGTCTACGTCCGTGATGTGGCGTCGTCGGTGGCTCGGCCGGTCCGGGAGCTGAAGGCGTTCGCCAAGGTCCCGCTCGAGCCGGGGGAGACCCAGCAGCTGACGCTGATGTTGGACGAGCGATCCTTCGCCTTCTGGTCGTCGCGACTCGGTCGTTGGGCGGTCGAGCCGGGGGACTTCGCTATCGAGGTGGGATCCTCCTCCCGGGACCTGGCGGCCACGCAGACGATCGCGCTGGACGCGCCGTCGATCGCCTCGCCCCTGACGGCCGACTCGACCCTGCAGGAGTGGCTCGCCGACGACAAGGGCCACGAGCTCCTGACCAGCAAGGGCGCCCCGCCGATCCTGGCCGACGAGGAGCTGGTCAAGGTGATCGGAACCATGCCGATGAGCACCCTGGCGGCCTTCAACGGGATGGCCTTCGACGCTGATGCCCTGGCGCGGCTGGTCGCCCAGCTCTGAACCCATTTTCGTCGGGTCAGTGATGCGTCCGACCACAGCCGCACGCTCGTCTGCGGGTCGATCGCGGCACTGACGTCGAAAAAGTGGGTCCCGGCCGCTCACATCGGGACTGTATCTGGGGCCTTCCTGTGTATGAGGGCCAATTCTGACGATATCCAGCGCATCATCCGAGCGAACGGTGGAGTGATCGCGCGCCGAAACCATCCAGAGCTGGTCGAAGCGTGCAACTGGTTGGTTCGCAAGGGCGAACTGGTGCCGGTGCTACCGGGGGTCTACGCGCCGCGCGACAGTGCCCGTGAGGTGGGGATCCGCATGCGGGCGGCCATGCTGTGGTCTCCCGATGCGGTGCTGACCGGGCCAGCGGCGGCCCAGCTGTCCTTCTGGCCGCGGATTGCGTCGCCGCTGGTGGACCTGGCGACTCCGAAGAAGCGACGAGGGCAGTATCGCGGCTTCCGCCTCTGTGAGCGCCGCATTGCGGTGGACTTGGTCGTCACCCGTGGAGGGCTGCGATACACGGCACCCGCATTGACGGCTCTGGACCTGATCAGTGTGGTCGGTGCCGACGGGATAGACACGGCTCTGCGGACTCGATCGGCCACACTCGACGGCATGCGAGCCGCGCTGGAGCTGACGCCGCACAGACCGGGCAATAGCGACCGTCGTCGGTTGCTGCTGGATTCTCGGGATGAACCCTGGTCGGCCGCGGAACGGCTGGCGCATCAGCTGCTGCGCGCGGCCGGCATCACGGGGTGGCGAGCCAACTTCCCGGTCCCGACGATCGGGTCCGTCTACTACGTCGACGTCGCGTTTCCAGCCGTCAAGCTGGCGATCGAGATCGACGGAAGGCTGCATGAGGACGACAAGCTCGTGTTCGAGTCGGACCGGTGGCGTCAGAACCACCTGGCCCTGCTCGGCTGGACGGTGCTCCGGTTCACCTGGAAGATGCTGACCGAGCATCCCGAGCTGGTCATCCAGACGATTCTTCAGGCGCTGAACCCATTTTCGTCGTGCCAGTCGTAGCTGCCCGACGCCCGTGAGCCTGGCGGGACAGCGCACCGTCACACTGGCACGACCAAAATGGGTTGCTCAGACCGAGACCGGCTCCTCATCCCCCGCGAACTGCGAGTTGTAGAGCTCGAAGTAGTGGCCGCGGGCGTCCAACAGCTCCTGGTGGTTGCCCTGCTCGACGATCTGGCCGGCCTCCATCACCAAGATGACGTCGGCGTCACGGATGGTGGACAGCCGGTGGGCGATCACGAAGCTCGTCCGGTCGGACCTGAGCGCGGCCATGGCGTGCTGGACCAGCACCTCGGTCCGGGTGTCGACCGAGCTGGTCGCCTCGTCCAGGATCAGCAGCGCCGGGTCGGCCAGGAAGGCCCGGGCGATGGTCAGCAGCTGCTTCTCACCCGCGCTGATGTTGCTGGCCTCCTCGTCGATCACCGTCTCGTATCCGTCCGGCAGTGAGTGCACGAACCGGTCGACGTAGGTCGCCTCGGCGGCGGCCATGATCTCCGCTTCGGTGGCGGTCGGGCGGCCGTAGGCGATGTTCTCCCGGATGGTGCCGTGGAAGAGCCACGTGTCCTGCAGCACCATGCCGATGTTGGACCGCAGCGCCGAGCGCGGGACCGACGTGATGTCCACCCCGTCGAGAGTGATGCGACCACCGTCCAGCTCGTAGAACCGCATGATCAGGTTGACCAGGGTCGTCTTGCCCGCCCCGGTCGGACCCACGATCGCCACCGTGTGACCAGGGTCGGCAACCAGGGAGAGGTCGGTGATCAGAGGGTTCCTGAGCCTGTCCGGGGGTCCAAGGGGGTCGTCCCCCTTCATCAGTGTCTTGTCGTAGGAGAAGGCCACGTGCTCGAACTCGACCCGTCCGCGGGTGGGGTTCAACACTCCCGTCGCCTCCTCGGACTCCTCCTCCACGTCCAGCACCTCGAAGACCCGCTCGGCCGAGGCCACACCCGACTGCAGCAGGTTGGCCATCGAGGCGACCTGGGTGAGGGGCTGGGTGAACATCCGCGAGTACTGGATGAAGGCCTGCACGTCGCCCAGGCTCATGGTGCCGCTCGCCACCCGCAGGCCTCCGATGACGGCGATCACCACGTAGTTCAGGTTCCCGATGAACATCATCGCCGGCATGATGATGCCCGACACGAACTGGGCGCCGAAGGCTGCGTTGTAGAGCCGGCCGTTGCGCTCGGCGAACACCGCCTCCACCTCGCGCTGACGGCCGAAGACCTTGACCAGCGAGTGACCCGTGAAGGCCTCCTCGATGTGCCCGTTGAGCTCGCCGGTGGACTTCCACTGGGCGGTGAACAGCTTCTGCGAGCGCTTCCCGATCATGGCAGTGATGAGCACCGAGATGGGAATGGTGATCAGGGCGACGAGCGCCAGCAGCGGCGAGACCAGGAACATCATCACGGTCACACCGATCACCGTCAGCAACGAGGTGAGCAGCTGGCTCAGGGTCTGCTGCAGCGCCTGCGCGATGTTGTCGATGTCGTTGGTCACCCGACTGAGCAGCTCGCCCCGGGTCTGCTTGTCGAAGTAGCTGAGCGGCAGCCGGTTGATCTTCGCCTCGACCTCGTTGCGCATGGTGTAGATCGAGCGCTGCACCGCCCCGTTGAGGAGGTAGCCCTGCAACCACAGGAAGAGCCCGGACACGAGGTAGAGCGCCACCGCGAACATCAGGATCTGGCCCAGCCGGGTGAAGTCGATCCCGACTCCGGGGATGACGTCGAGACCGGAGATCAGGTCGGCGTAGGTGTTCTGTCCCTGGGCGCGCAGGCCCGCGACCACCTGCTCCTTGCTCACCCCGGACGGCAGCTGTTTGCCGACGATGCCGGTGAAGATCACGTCGGTGGCCCAGCCGAGCACCTTCGGCCCGACCACGCTCAGCACGATGCCGATCACGGCGAGTCCGATGACCAGCAGCAGGATCATCCGCTCGGGGGCCAGGTGCCCCAGCAGCCTCCGCAACGACGGACCGAAGTTGATGGACTTCTCCACCGCTCGCTGGGCGAAGGGGCCGCCGCCCGCGGGTGGCGCGTACTTGGGCCGCTCCGGCGCTTTGGCCCCCGGCGCCGGCTCGTCCACCTCGACGTAGTCCTCGTCGATCTCGAGCAGGGCCCGCCGGGCCGTCGGGATCTCTTTGCCGTTGGTCCGGCTCATGCCGCCATCTCCTCTGCGCTCAGCTGCGAGTCCACGATCTCCACGTACGTCGGGCAGCTCGCCAGCAGCTCGTCGTGGGTACCCACCCCCACCACGGCCCCGTCCTCGAGCACCAGGATCTGGTCGGCGTCGGCGATGGTGGCCACCCGCTGGCCCACGATGATGACCGCGGAGTTGCGCGTCTCACCCTTCAGCGCGGCCCGGAGCCGGGCGTCGGTGGCGACATCGAGCGCCGAGAAGGAGTCGTCGAAGACGTAGATCTCCGGCTTCTTCACCAACGCTCGGGCGATGGACAGCCGTTGTCGCTGCCCACCGGAGACGTTGGTCCCGCCTTGGGAGATCGAGGCCTCCAGCTGATCGGGCATCTCGCGGACGAAGTCGTCGGCCTGGGCCACGGTCAGCGCGTGCCACAGCTCGTCGTCGGTCGCGTTCGGGTTGCCGTAGCGCAGGTTGCTGGCCACGGTGCCCGAGAAGAGGAACGGCTTCTGCGGGATCAGGCCGATCCGACTCCACAGCAGGTCGGCGTCCATCTCGCGCACCTCGACGCCGTCCACGGTGACCGAGCCCCCGGTGGCGTCGAACAGGCGCGGGATCAGCGAGACCAGCGTGGTCTTGCCCGATCCGGTCGATCCGATGATGGCGGTGGTCTCGCCCGCCCGCGCGGTGAACGAGACCTTCCGGACCACCGGATGGTCGGCACCGGGGTAGGTGAAGTCGGCCGCCTCGAACCGCACCACGCCGGCGGATTCGAGCCGGGTGACGGGGTGGACGGGCAGGACCACCGACGACTCGGTCGACAGCACCTCCTGGATCCGCTCGGCGCAGACTGCGGCACGCGGCGCGAGCATCAGCAAGAAGGTGGCCATCATCACCGACATCAGGATCTGGATCAGGTACGTGAGAAACGCCGTCAGGGACCCGATCTGCATCGCACCCGAGTCGATCCGCTTGGCTCCGAACCACAGCACGGCCACGCTGGACAGGTTCATCACGAACATCACGATGGGGAAGATCGAGGCCATCAGCCGACCGACCGAGGTGGCGGTGGCCGTCACGGCCGCGTTGGCGTGGGAGAACCTGTCGGTCTCGTACGGTTCACGCACGAACGCCCGGACCACCCGGATGCCGGTGATCTGCTCCCGGAGCACCCGGTTCACCACGTCGATCTGGGTCTGCATCACCCGGAACAGGGGGCGCATCTTCATGATGATCATGCCGACGGCCAACGCCAGGATCGGCACCGCGGCGACGACCAGCCAGGACAGCCCGACGTCCTGCCGCAGCGCGAAGATGATCCCGCCGACCATCGTGATCGGGGCCGCGACCAGCACGGTGCAGGTCAGCAGCACCAGCATCTGCACCTGCTGCACGTCGTTGGTGTTCCGGGTGATCAGCGAGGGCGCGCCGAACGAGTTGAGCTCCCGGGCCGAGAACTTGAGCACTCGGTCGAACAGGCCGGCGCGGACGTCACGGCCGAAGCTCATCGCCGTTTTCGAGCCCAGGTAGACGGCAGCGATGGAGCAGATGATCTGCACCAGGCTGACCACGAGCATGATCGTGCCCTCGTGCCAGATGAAGTCCGTGTTGCCCTTGGCCACCCCCTTGTCGATGATCGAGGCGTTGAGGCTGGGCAGGTAGAGCGCGGCCAGTGTGCCCACGAGCTGGAGCAGGATGACGCCGGTGAGCAGACCCTTGTAGGGCCGCAGGTAGTCGCGGAGCAGTCGGATCAGCATGTTGCAGCCTCGGTCAGGTGGGGGTCGGTCGTGGGGGTGGTGCCGATGGGAGAACGCGGTGCGTGACGGTCGGTGATGCCGTACAGCAGGAGGTCGACGATCTGCTTCGGTTCGGAGTGCCGGCCGTCGGAGAGGATCGGGTGGGTGGTCGAGAACGTCAACGTGCGCAGCAGGGTGGCCGCGTCCTCGGGCGAATGCGCGAGCAGGTCCCGGTCCGGCGCGATCAGCCGGGCCAGCGCGCCGGTGAGCAGCTCGTTGTCGGCGCGCTGCTTGGCGTGCAGGTCGAACTGGGGCGGCGCCTCGCGGGTCAGGGCGAGCGAGTGGAAGAGGGCGAAGACGCGGCGCAGTCGCTCCTGCAGCACGGCCACCGCCTCGACCAGACGCTGCTCGAGGTCACCCTCCGGGGCGATCCGGGCCAGCTCCTCGGCGGTGATCCGGGCATCGAAGGCGTCCTCGAGGACTGCCTCGATCAGCGCCTCCTTGCTCGGGAAGACCCGGAAGATGGTGCCCTCGGCGATGCCGGCCGCCTCGGCGATCTGGCGGGTGCTGACGCTGCGGCCGTGAACCTCCAGCAGCGGCTCGGTCGCGACCATGATGGCGGCCCGGCGCTCGTCGGGAGGCAGGGGGGCGGCACGGGACACGGAAAGAGCGTAAATGAGTGAGCACTCACTCAGCAAGCCCATTTCGCTGTCAGCCCAATCGTCAGCAGGGTCACGCCGGTACGCTTCTTCGGTGAGCTTAGGAAAACTGACTGACCAGGTGTTCGAGGCGGTCATCTTCGACATGGACGGCACCCTGATCGACTCGACTCCGGCGGTCGAACGCGCCTGGACCACCTGGGCCGAGGAACACGGGCTGACCCGCGCCGAGCTGGCGGGCAACCATGGTGTCCCCTCGGCCGGTGTGGTGCGCAATGTGCTGCCCAGCCACCAACACGACGCCGCCATCGACCGGATCAACGTGCTGGAGCTGGAGGACGTGCACGACATCGTGGTGCTGCCGGGTGCCGCCGAGGCCCTCGCGTCGCTGACCACGGCCAAGAACGCCATCGCCACCTCCTGTACCGTCCCGCTGGCCAGGGCCAGGATCGCCGCCGCCGAGCTGGTGCCGCCGGTGGTGCTGGTCACCGCCGACGACGTCAAGCGAGGCAAGCCCGCGCCCGACCCGTTCCTGGAGGCGGCGCGGCGTCTCGGGGTGGATCCCCGGCGCTGTCTGGTGGTCGAGGACGCTCCCGCTGGCCTGCAGGCCGCCCGGGCCGCCGGATGTTTCACCCTCGCGGTCGTCACGACCACCGCGCGTGAGGACCTGGTCGCCGACGCCGTCGTGTCGGACCTGTCAGCGGTCACCTTCGAGGTGGCCGAGAGCGGCATCAGGATTCATCTGGCCTGACCACAGCACAGCTCAGAACGTCGTACGGATCAAGGTGGGAGAACGACTAGCCCGT
The DNA here is from genome assembly GCA_038238065.1 of Propionibacteriales bacterium. Taxonomy (GTDB): domain Bacteria; phylum Actinomycetota; class Actinomycetes; order Propionibacteriales; family Propionibacteriaceae; genus Microlunatus. Next base: position 37,130 of record JBBRYD010000016.1, read on the forward strand.
CTTGCGACGGAAGACCCGCTTGCTGTCCACCGGACCGTGAGCGTGGACCTGCGGTTTTCCGTCCTCGTCGATGTGGTCCTCGCCCCGACGGTTCTTCTTGGCCTCCAGGGCCTCACGGAACTTGCGCTTGGTCTCGTCCTCGGGCGTGGGTTGGTCGGCGCTCATACCTCATTGTCAGGGGCTCACGGCGAGGCTGCAACTCGTTTCCGATCCCTGCGTCGAACCTGAGGTGAATGCTGGACCCGGTCAGGTCTGCGGTGGCCACTGCGTCGGCGGCCACGGTTGGGTCGGGTCCGAGCTGCCGCTCTGCGGGGTGGCAGCGGGCATTGGTTCCTCCGGCCCGCTGAAGTCCGGCGGGGTCAGCGGTTCGGCCGGCGGTGCGGCGCCGGTGTCGCCGTTTCCCGGGGCGTCGTCCTCGGTGGTGGTCGCGGGCTGGCTCTCCTCGGCCACCTCGTTGAGCGTGACCGCGGTCCCGTAGGCGACCACCTCGCTCAGGGACTGGGTGATCTCGCTGCTGTCGTAGCGCAGCCCGAGCACCGCGTCGGCGCCGGCCGCCTTGGCCATCTCGACCAGCCGGTTGACCGCGTCCTGGCGGGACTGGGTGAGCATGATGGCGTAGGCGTCCAGCTGGCCACCGGTCCGGAGCTCGCGAGGCAGCTCGCGGCTCCGGGCCACCACCCCGACCGCGTCGCCGAGCACCCCGGTCACCACCCGACCGGGTACCGAGTCCATGGTCACCACGATCAGTGCGCGCTGGGTCAGCCGGGGCTGCGGTGTCGGCACCTGCGGCGCCCACTGCTGTGGCGGGGGGTAGCCCGGACCGTACGGGTTCTGGCCCGGCTGCGGCGGTGCGTACGGCCCGGGCTGGCCCTGGACGGGTGGGGGTGGGCCCTGCTGACCTGGACCGGGGCCGTAGGGGTTCGGTGGTGGCCCGTACGGCTGGCCCGGCTGGCCCGGTCGACCATACGGCTGCTGCGGCTGCCCGTACGGGTTCTGCGGCCCGTAGGGGTTCGGACCGTAGGGCGGCTGCTGGCCGTAGTTGCTCATGGGTGCACCTTAATGGCCGCCCGGTTGCGGCGGAAGGATCAGCCGAGCTGGGTCATGTCCACGGTGACGAACATGTCGGACGCGCCGCCGGAGTAGGTGCCTCGCAGCGGGGCCACGTCGCCGTAGTCGCGACCGTGGCCGACCCGCACGTACCGTTCCGACAGCCGGCGCTCGGCGGTCGGGTCGAAAGCCACCCAGCTGCCGCACCACCACTCGACCCAGGAGTGGCTCTCGCCGCTGACCTTGGTGTTGGGCTCGTGGGCGCCCCCGGGGTGCAGGTAGCCGGACACGTACCGGGCGGGCAGCCCGATCGAGCGGAGCGCGCCGAGCGCGAGGTGGGCGTAGTCCTGGCAGACTCCGTGGCCACCGGCCCAGACGTGGGCCGCGGAGCTGGTCACCTCGGTGGTGCCCCGGCGGTACGTGAGGTGCTCACCGATGATCTGGCAGACGTCCAACGCGGCCAATCGAGGTGGCTGGTCGGTCACCTCTGCGACCCGGGCCCTCAGCTCCTCGGGCGGTTGGGTGCGGTAGGAGAAGGTGAGGTACTCCGCCATCGAGTCGATCACCCCGCGGTCGTGCAGGGCCGCCCAGCCGAGGTCGCCGCCGCCGGTGCGACGCTCGGTGTCCCAGGGGTTGTCGTCGCCGCGCGTCTCCACCACGGCCTGCGCCCGTACGGTCAGCCGCTCGTGCGGCTCGTGCAGCTCGAAGGTGGTCACGTTGGTGCCCCAGTAGTCGGTGTAGGTGAAGCTCCAGGGTGTCGGGTCGATGTTGACGCGGCTGCTCCACACGGTCTGGGTGTTGGTGCCCACCGGGACCATCCGCGCCTCGTTGTAGGACGACGCGACGGGTGAGCTGTAACGGAAACCGGTCTTGTGGTCGATGCTCAGGCGCATCTCAGCGGGTCCCTTCCGTGATCCAGGCCGTGGGGTCGGCGGCGGCGAAGAAGGTCCTCGAGACCGTCTGGGTGACCTCGGCGCAGGCGTCCTGTACCGCGGTCATCTCCTTGTCGAGCTCCTCGAGCACGTCGTCCAGGGGTGAGTACTCCAGCCGCGCCCGGATCTGCCCCAGTGTCCGCAACGCCACCCCGGACTGGCGTGCCGTCGACGGGTTCGCCCGGGCGACCATCTCCAGGCAGTCGGTGGCCGCGAGCAGGCCGTGCATGATCGAACGCGGGAACCGGTCGTCCAGGATGAGGAACTGCGCCGCGCCCCGGTCGGTGTGCAGACCACGGTAGGTCCGCAGGAACGCATCGTGACCGCCGCAACCGCGCAGCACCGACGGCCACTGGCTGGCTCCCTCGGACAGTGAGGCCGACGCCACCATCCGCGACGTCATGTCCGCCTGCTCGATGCTGCGGCCCAGCAGCAGGAACTGCCACCCGTCGTCGCGGACCATGGTGCCGCGGGCGATACCGGTGAACAGGGCACTCCGCTCGCGGGCCCAGTCGAGGAACGCGATGGCGCCGGCCGCGCGCAGGGGGCCGCCGGGGAGCTGCTGCCAGGTGGTGTTGATGCACTCCCAGAGGTCGAGCGGGATCACCTCGCGGGCGCGCCGGGCGTTGTCGCGAGCCGCCGCCCAGGAGGCCACGATCGACGTCGGCTCGGTGCCGTCGTAGCCGAGGATGCGGAGCAGGTCGTCGACGCCCGGCTCCTCGACGTGGTCGACGCTCATCAACAGCAGCAGGTTGCGGCAGGCGTCGACCTCGGCGGCGGAGGCGTCCTCGACCAGCAGCCGGAGGTGCGTCTTGAGGATGCGAGCGGTGTCGTCGGCGCGCTCCACGTAGCGGCCGATCCAGAACATCGACTCGGCGATGCGGCTCAGCACGACGGTGTCCGATCTGCCGAGACTGTCTGTTGTTGCTGCTCGGGTTGCGCCCGCTGCTCCTCGGTCGCGCGGGGGGCCGGGTACTCCTGGGGGCGAGAGACGAGCATCGGGACGGCCGACGAGCGGCGCGGCGGCTGTCGTGGCGGGTCGGAGTCACCCGGTCCCGGGTCGTCGACGCGCGCAGGCTCCGTGTCGGCCGCGTCGGACTCGGTCTCGGGCGCGTCCTCGACGTAGATCCGGTGCAGCGGTGGGCTCAGCACCCAGGTGTCCTTGCTGCCGCCGCCCTGAGAGCTGTTGACGACCAGCTCACCCTCGGGCAGGGCCACCCGGGTCAGCCCGCCCGGCAGCACCCACACCTCCTCCCCGTTGTTGACCGCGAACGGGCGGAGGTCCACATGCCGGGGTGCGAGGGTGCGGCCGATCAGGGTCGGTACCGTCGACAGCTGCACCAGAGGTTGGGCGATCCAGCCGCGGGGGTCGTCGATCACGCGGGCGCGCAACGCGTCCAGCTCCGCCTTGGTGGCCATCGGCCCGATCACGATGCCCTTGCCACCGGACCCGTCGACGGGCTTGACCACCAGCTCGTGGAGCCGGTCCAGCACCTCTTCGCGGGCCGCGTCCTCCTCGAGCCGCCACGTGTCGACGTTGCCGATGACCGGCTCCTCGCTCAGGTAGTAGCGGATCAGGTCGGGCACGTAGGTGTAGATCAGCTTGTCGTCGGCCACACCGTTGCCGATGGCGTTGGCCAGCGCCACACCTCCGTCGCGGACGGCGTTGACCAGGCCGGGCACGCCCAGCATCGAGTCGCTGCGGAAGTGCACCGGGTCGATGAACTCGTCGTCGATCCGGCGGTAGATGACGTCCACCCGGGTCAGTCCGGCAGTGGTCCGCATGAACACCTTGCCGCGGCGGCACTCCAGGTCACGGCCCTCGACCAGCTCGACGCCCATGGTGCGGGCCAGCAGGGAGTGCTCGAAGTAGGCAGAGTTGTAGACACCGGGGGTCAGCACGACCACGGTGGGGTCGTCGGTGCCCGGGGCCGCGGCACGCAGGGCCGACAGCAGCTTCTGCGGGTAGCCCGCCACGTTGCGGATCCGCTGGTTGCTGAACGCGTCCGGCATCGCGCCGATCATGGCGCTGCGGTTGGTCATCACGTACGAGACGCCGCTGGGCACCCGGACGTTGTCCTCCAGCACCCGGACGTCACCGGCCGGCGTCCGGATCAGGTCGACGCCGGCCACGTGGATGCGGACGCCGTTCGCGGGCCGGACGCCCCAGACCGCCCGGTGGTAGTGCTTGGACGAGGTGATCAGCTGGCGTGGGATGACGCCGTCGGTGATCACTCGGGCGTCGTTGTAGACGTCGTCGAGGAACGCTTCCAGGGCGCGGACGCGCTGGGCCACGCCGGACTCGATGGTGTCCCACTCCGCCGACGCGATCACCCGCGGGACCAGGTCCAGAGGGAACGGCCGCTCGACGCCGCCGATGTCGAACGTCACTCCCGCGGTGGTGTAGTTGTTGGCCAGCGACTCCGCGATCGTGTGCAGCTCGGCCGGCGTGGCCTGCTGCAGCGACGTGAAGACGGCGAGGTACGGCGGGCGGACTGACCCTTCGGTATCCATCATCTCGTCGAACGCGACGCCTGGTCGGTAGCTCGCAAGGACGTCCTTCATGCGGTGAGCGTATCGGCCCGCCAGTTACCGCGGCGTAAACACCTGCGAGCGAGGGAGGCGTGGACGACGTGTGCCGGCGCGGGGGGGTGTCCCTATGTCCGAAGTCAAGCAGCAGCGGGTAGCCGCAGCTCGTAAGGTGACCTGGTCTTGATCATGGCGTAAAGGACGTCGCAGCGGCGGCGGGCGAGGCAGATGAGGGCGGCGTTGTGCCGTTTGCC
>JBBRYD010000017.1:0-41496 GCA_038238065.1 Propionibacteriales bacterium
ATTGCGGCGGGTGTGTTGTTCGGCTCTATCGGTACGGCAGCCATGGTCAAGGAGGCCCAGCTCGGCCGGCTGCACTTCTCCATGTCGCTCGGCCAGACGCTGACGGTGGTCGGCGTCGCCCTGCTCGCCGGTGTGCTCGCGTCGATCATCCCCGGTCGGCGCGCCGCGATGGCTGCTCCGACCGCGGCGCTGGCCGAGGTGTGAACCTCAGCGGGTCTCGACCAGACCCTCCCGGTGCGCGACCGCCGCAGCTTCGCCGCGGCCGCTGACCCCAGCTTGGCCAAGATGTTCGATACGTGGACGCTGGCGGTCTTGGTGCTGATGAACAGGGAAGTGCCGATCTCGCCGTTGGAACGACCCTGGGCCACCAGCTGCAGCACCTCCACCTCTCGTGGGGTGAGTCCGTTGATCGGGTTGACCGCGTGGCTGGTCGGCGTGGCGGCGAAACCGGCCCGGTGCGACAGCGTGGCGATCCGTCCCATCAGCAGCCCGGCGCCGATATCCCGGGCTCGGTCCGCCGCTTCGACCAGGACCTGTCGGGCTGCGGCGCGATCGCGAGCGGCCACCAGATGCTGACCCAGCTTCAACCCGGCGTACGGGGCCAGGTGGGCGGGGGCAGGCACCCGCTGTAGCTCGGCCAGCGCCACCCGCCAGCCGTCCGGGGTGTCGGCGAGCTCGGCCTCGATCATCGGTCCCCAGAAGGCCTCGACCCCGACATGGTGGGCCCGAGCTGCGTAGCCCCGGACCTCCCTCACCCGATCCGCAGCCACCCCAGGCCGATCCAGGTTGCTGGCGGCCGCCGCAGCGACCGCCAGGACGGGGTAGATCTGTGCCGCGTGGACCAGGTCCCACTGCGCGAACAGGGACCGCGCCACCAGCCAGGCCCTGTCGAAGTCGCCCGAGGCCAGTGCGTGCTCGCCGTCGATCCTGGCCACTAGGGCGGCGTACTGCGGAGCGGATGCGCCATCGACCATGAGGTGTCGGAACTCGGTCAAGACGATGTCCGCCCCGTCGAGGTCACCGTCCCAGAGCAACATCCAGGCCAGCAGCAGCCGCAGGTGGGCGTGATGGTGAGCCGGCGGATCCAGCTCGAGCGCCCGTTCGACCATGTGCCGGGCTCGCGACCAGTCGCCGAGGGCCAGCAGCGGCTCGGCCGCGTTGCCGGCCAGCATGGCGCCCATGGAGCGTTCCAGACCGTGGCTTCGGGCCACCTCGACGCCGGCCAGCGCCTGCTGCAACGCCTCCTCGTAGCGTCCTGCGAGGTGCAGGGCATCGGAGGAGTTGATGTGGAACCGCAACATGGTTCGGGTGTTCCCTCGGGCCAGAGCACCCGCCCGCATCAGCTCGTCCAGCCCTTCGTCTTCGACGCCCAGGCCGACCAGACAGGCGCCGCGCGTGTTCCGGGCGCTCGACTCGATCGACGTGGACCCGGCCGCCCGAGCCGCCCCGATGGCGGAGTCGGCGACCTCGATGGAGGCTGACCGCTCCCCGGCCAGCATCAACGTGGTCGCCCAGAAGTCGAGCACCCGCGCCCGTAACGTGGTCGGCGGTTCGGCCGGGACCAGGTCGGCGGCCTGCTCGAGCGCCTCGACGGCGCCCGGACGCATCAGGGAGGACAGCAGGCTGCCCTTGATCACCAGCCGGCCGGCCCGGTCACTGGGTCGCAGCTCGTCGGTCTCGACCAGCGCGGCGGAGATCAGCGCCAGCGCCCGGTCGGGCTCGCCGGCGTCGTTCGCAGCCAGCGCAGCCTGCCCGAGCAGGTGGGCCCGCGGACCGGCCACCGACTCGGGGTCGTCGACCCGGTCCCACAGTTCCAGAGCGCGCTCATACATCTTCAACGCCTCGTAGTGTGCGGGCGAACCGGAGGTGGCAGCCGTGACCGACCACTGGAACGACTTCCCGACGTCGTGGGCGGCCGACCAGTGGTGCGCGATCTCCAGCGCCAGGGTGTCGGTGCTCAGCAGGGAGGGATCGGCCTCCAGCACGGCGGCGAAGCGGGCGTGCAGTCGGGCGTGCTGACCGGGCAGCAGGTCGTCGTGGATGACCTCGCGCAGCAGCGCATGCCGGAACCCGTAGCCTTCGTCGTCGGAGGTCAGCACCGAGGCGTCGATCGCCTCCCGGAGGTTGGCCTCGAGCTGGTCGGGCGTGGTGTCCGCGACCGCCTCCAGCAGGGCGTGGTCCACCCGGTTGCCAGCCACCGCCGCCAACCGCAACGTCTCCTGGGTGGCGTCGGACAGCGTCTGGATCCGCACGTTGAGAGCGTCGCGGAGGGTGTCGGGCATGTCCACGCAGCCGTGGGCGGCCGAGCGAGCGAGCTCCTCGACGAAGTACGGGATGCTGCGTCGATGCACCAGGTCGATCACCACCTTGCTCGGCGGTCTGGTCAGCAGCCGGGTGAGCAGCTCGGCCACCTCCGCGCGCTCCATCCGGGGCACATCGATCCGGACGGTGACCGGGAGCCGGCCCAGCTCGGCCAGAAACGGCCGGAGCGGATGGCGGCGGGTCAGCTCGTCGTTCCGAAAGGTCGCCACCACCATCACGGGCGAGTCGGTGAGGGCGCGGGCCAGGAACCGCAGCAGGTGCCGAGTGGACTCGTCGGCCCAGTGGATGTCCTCGATCACCACGATCAGTGGACCACGCTCACTGGCCCGCTCCCACAGGAGCGCGATGGCCTCGAACAGCTGCAGGCGCAGCGAGTCCCGCTGCTCCGGCGCCACGAACCCGTCGGGCGCGGTGACCAGATCGGGGAGCAGCGCACCCAACCCGTGGCGGCCCGCCCCCGCCCAGTCCAGGACCTGCTCACTGCCGTGGATGGCGACCAGCTCGCGGAGGGTGCCGACCACGGGAGCGAACGGCAGCCCGTCACCGCCCAGCGGCACGCACTGGCCGTGCACGACCTGCGCCCGACGATCCGCCAGGGTCGAGCCCAGCGCGGCCACGAACGACTGCACCACGGTGGTCTTGCCGGCCCCGGCGTCACCCCCGATGAGGACGAAACGACTTCCGTCCTCGACCACCTCGTCGAGGGTGACCTGCAGACGCTCCAGCTGCTCGGCGCGCCCGACGATCGCCACCGGAGCTGGGACGACCTGCGCGCCCCCAGGGCGGGCCCCACCGACAGCCGACCTGCTTGTCACCACGGTCACCATCGTGCCACGTGCGGCGCCCGGATCCGGGGCCGATGACGTGGCGGCACCGGCTGCCGCCACGCCGGGTCACGCGCCAATTCAGGCGTGCGGCGAGTGGCCGGGTCGACCGGACCGAAGACCAGTCGGTGCCACCACGGCCGGCGTCCGTCGGTGGCGATCCTGACCAGTCGGTCCTCGGCGGCTTCGTCCCGGAAGCCCTGCAGCTTGTCGTTGACCAGGAACTGGATGGTGTAGTCGTTGTTCAGACTCATCGTTCTGCCTCTCATCGCGGTTGGTTCGATGAGACAACCCTCGTTCTAAGGAGGAGGGCAACGCATGATGCAACTGGCCCATCTTCGGGCCCCGACGCCGACCTGAGGTATCTGAGGTGCCTTAGACCGAGTTCGTGACTCGTGGCTCAGGGCTCGCCGTCGCTGGTCAGATCGAGCCAGTCGAGCTCCGCCCGGGTCAGCTCGACCCGCAGGGCCTCGGTCGAGGTGCGGGTCTCCTCGATGCTGCGCGGGCCGATCAGGGCGAAGGTGGGGAACGGCTGGCTCAGCACGTAGGCCAGCGCGATGGCGGTGGCCTGGACGCCGTGGCGCCGGGCCAGCGCGCTGGCCCGGCGCAGCCGCTCGAAGTTGTCGTCACTGTAGAAGCAGCGCACCAGCTCAGGGTCGGTGTGCTGGTCGGGATGAGCGCGGTACGGGGCGAAGAAGCCGCAGGCCTGGGAGGACCGGGCCAGCAGGGGCACCTGCTGCTGACTCAGCCAGGCGCGGGACGCCCGATCGGTGACGTGCTCGCAGCCGGGCCACGGCAGGTGGAGCGCACGGGCCAGCCCGAAGTGGTTGCTGAGCACGGCCAGCGGCGCTCTGCCGTGGCTCCGGGCGTACCGGTTGGCGTCGGTGTAGCGGTCGATGGTCCAGTTGGAGACGCCGTAGGTCGACATGAGCCCGGCCCGGCGGTGCTCGTCGAGCACGTCGACGAACTCGGCGACGCCGATCGCTGGGTTGTCGCGGTGCATGAGGTAGACGTCGACGTGGTCGGTACCGAGCCGGTCCAGCGTCTCGTGCAGCTGGCGGGTGATCGACGCCGGGTCACAGAACGGCGTGTGGCCTCCCTTGCCGATCACCACCACGTGGTCGCGAGCATCTCGGTTGGCCATCCAGCGCCCGAGCAGCCGCTCCATCCGGCCTCCGCCGTACGCGTAGCCGGTGTCGAACGTCGTGCCGCCCCGCTCGACGAAGTCGTCGAACATCACGCTGGCGTGCGCCATCGTCTGCTGGTTGTCGCAGCCCATCACCAGCCGGGACAGCTGCTTGACCAGCCCCGGAACGCTGACGTAGGGCATGGTCGGCTGACGCCGACCACTGGAGCCTGGCGATGCGTTCGACACGGTGAGCGCCGGGTGTGCCGCCTCGTCGGCCTCGAACGGGTAGCCGAGCTCGATCGCCGCCCGCCACTGGTCGAGCACCGCCGCGTTGCCGAGCGAGTCGGACCAGCTCATCTGCGGAGCCTCGCGCGCGTCATCCCGGTCGCCGATGACGTCGACCTCCACCGCGTACGGGTACGCCGGCTCCGACTCCAGGGTGCGCCGACCCACCCCTGCGGTGGTGAGCACCAGCCGCCCCGGATCAGTCACCGGCACCATCCAGGGCAGCGGCACCAGGATGTGGCCCCGTGAACCGTAGATCTTGACCGTGTTCTCGTCGCCCGCCCGGACGCCCGCGCTGACCCGGGCCGTCACTCCGGTGTGGAAGCCCAGGGTGGCCACGGACCACTCGTCCACGCCGGACTCGCCGACCGTGCCCACCGCGGTGACACTCTCGGGGTTGATGAAGGGCAGCCCGATCGCGGCCCCGGCCACCAGCCGGGCCATCGACACGGGATAGCAGCCGACCCCGAGGATGCCGCCACCGCCGAGAGCGGGGTCGAATCGGCCCGAGGTCGGCCAGGGGGTGACCACGGATCCGCAGGACGCCTCGATGGAGTGCACCTCGCCGATCGCGCCCTCCTGGATCAGCTCACGAAGCAGCTGGGTCTGCGGGTGGTGGCGATACATGTAAGCCTCGAGCAGGAACACGTCCGAGCTCCGCGCCGCCTCGACCACCGCCATCGTCCAGGCGTGGTTGACGGCCAGCGGCTTCTCGACCAGCACGTGCTTACCGGCGGCCGCCGCCCGGACGGCCAGGTCGTGATGGGCGATCGGGACGGTGGCGATATAGACGGCGTCCACGGCGTCGTCGGCGAGGAGCTCGGCATAACTGCCGTAGCTGGTCGCAGCACCGTGCTCGTCGGTGAAGCTCTTGGCGTGCTCGAGGCTACGGCTGGCCACGGCATGCAACCGGCCGGTCCGGCTGCGCGGTAGCTCCTCGGCGAAGCGTCGAGCGACGGATCCGGGACCCAGGATTCCCCAGCGAACTGACGGTCCGGTCATAGCCATCCTTCCCTCGGATGATCCCGTCCACGGCCCGGTCATTGTCGCAGACGGCCCTTCGTCAGCTCCGCGGGCTGATCCGGGGCACGTCGACGTTGACGTCCGGGCCGAAGAAGACGAAGACCATCAGGTCGTCAGCGCCGGTGTTGAGCACGGTCAGGGGCTGGATCGCCGCGTGATGAGAGACCAACAGCTCGTCCATCCCGGGCTCACCGCCCCGGATCTCGTGACCGCCCCAGCGTCCGCTGCCGGCCCAGGCGAACAGGGTGTGCACGCCCCGTTCGGTCCGCGTCAGCTGCTGACCGGGACTGACCACGACCCGTTTGCCGCTGAACTTCTCGGTGTCGTAGAAGATCCAGTCCTCCCTGCCCCAGGGCCGGGTGAGCGTCGACTCGACGGGCTGCGGTGTCAGATGCCGGTTCTCGAACAGATACGGGTCGCCGTTGATGTCCCAGTCGACGAAACCGAGCGGAAACCGCTCGCCGTGCTCCTGTCGGTCCGCTGGCCGGACGTCCTTGAACAGCAGGTCCTTGGAGATGATCCGGCCGGCGTTCAGCGCCTGGAACATCGCCAGCACATCGGAGTCCTCCTGCAGCTCCAACGTCAACGCCGTCCCCGGCGCGTGCAACGTCCCGGAAGGCACGTGAAAACCCTCGCCCGCCACCTGCAGCTGAGCCGAAGCGTGGCGCAGGATCAGGTCGCTGTCCCAGTCCACCAGGTAGGGCAGCAGCGCCTCACCTCTAGGACCTGCCGCGACCTCGGGATGCACGCCCAGGAACGTCTCCGGGTGCGGGCCCATCTCGACTCCGGGCAGGAAGTGGTAGGCCTCGTCCTTGGCGTGGCAGCCGACCAGAGATGCGAAGGGCTGGGTGGGATGGATGTGGAACGGCAGCCGGGCGGCGTAGTCGAAGATCTTGGGCAGCCGTCCCAGCCCGGCCGGATGCCTCGCCGCATAGGCCGCACCCATCAGCAGGTCGGGTGCGGCGCCGACGGCGTCCCGCAGCGTCAGCCGCTGGTCGCTCCCGGTGGCGACCCGGCTGAGTCCCTCGTCGACCACGGAGAGCCGGTTGTCGGCGCGGGTGGTCGAGCCGAGCCAGCGCTCGCAGATGGCACCCCGCTCACCCACGTCGTAGCCGTCGTCGGGCAGCCCGAGTCGACGCCCCGGCGGCAGGAAGTCCCGGGCCACCCACGCGGGCTCGAGGCACAGGATGCCGTTACCGTCACTCAGCAGCCGCTCGGTCAGTGCCCGCGCAGCGGAGTCAGCCCTTGAGTCCACTAACCGCAATCCCCTGGATGAAGCGCCGCTGGAAGATGATGAACACCAGCACCATCGGGATGGTGGCGATCACCGATCCGGCCATCACCACGTCCCACTGGGTCCGGTTCTTGACCACGAACAGGGCCAGCCCGAGCGGCGCGGTGTATTTCTCCGGGCTGCTGACGATGATCAGCGGCCAGAAGAAGTCCTCCCAGGCCGCGACGAAGGTGAAGATGCCCGTCGCCGCCAGCGCCGGACCACACAATGGGAGCATGATCCGGTAGTAGATCTTGAACTCAGACGCCCCGTCGATCCGCGCCGCGTCGAGCAGCTCGTCAGGTATGGAGGCCATGTACTGCCGCATCAGGAAGATGCCGAAGGCGCTCACACAGCCGGGCAGGATCAGGCCGTAGTAGGAGTCCAGCCAGCCGGAGCCGCCCTGGCCCAGGATGTTGTTGCCCCCGAAGAGCGGGATGTGCTTGAGCACCAGGTAGTTGGGGATCAGCGTCACCTGGCCCGGCACCATCATGGTGGCGAGGAAGACCATGAAGATGGCGTTCTTGCCCGGGAACTGCCGTTTGGCGAACACGAAGGCCGCGAGGGAGTTGAAGAACAGCTGCAGGATGGTCACCGAGGTGGCCACGAAGGCACTGTTGGCGAACCACCGCCACGCCTGAGGACTGCCGACCGCGGACTTACCGATCCCCAGGAACGACTTGTACCCGTGCAGTGAGGGGTGCTGAGGGATCCACTGTGGTGGCCAGGAGAAGATGTCGCCCATCTGCTGGAACGAGGCGCTCACCAGCCAGGCGAACGGGGCCACGAACAGGATCGCGCCCGGTACCAGGATGATGTAGGCCAGCCCGTGCCACCCCTTGCGCCGACGGTGGCTGGACGTCCCTTCCCGATCAGGGTCGGCGAGGTCGTCGAGGGGCGCCGGAGCCGTCGCGGCCGTCACTGCTCCGCCTGGCGATAGAGCCGGAGCTGGATCAGTGTGAACACGAACAGCAGCGCGAAGAGTCCGAAGGCCAAGGTGCTGGCGTAGCCGAACTCGTAGAACTTGAAGCCCGACTGGTAGATGTAGTAAACCATCGTGGTCGTCCGTTCGACCGGGCCGCCGTTGGTCATGATGAAGATCTGGGTGAACACCTGGAACGAGCCGATGATGCCGATCACCAGCAGGAAGAGGGTGGTCGGACGCAGCATCGGGATGGTGATGTAGCGCAGCTGTTCGAAGGCGTTGGCCCCGTCGACGCGGGCCGCCTCGTAGAGCTGGTCCGGGATCGCCTGCAGGGCGGCCAGAAAGACCACCATCGAGAACCCCACCCCCGCCCAGACGCTCATCACGATGACCGACGGCATGGCCAGGTTCTTGTCGGCCAGGAACCGCAGCGGGGTGTTGATGACGTGCAGCTGCAGCAGGTAGTAGTTGAACAGCCCGAAGTCACCGTTGTAGAGCCACTTCCAGATGATCGCCACCACCACGAACGGCGTCACGAAGGGCAGGAAATAGAGCGTCCGCAGCAGACCGCGCGCCCGCAGCGGCAGGTTGAGCAGTAGCGCCACCAGCAGACCGAAGAACATGGTCAACGGCACCGAGGCGCCGGTGAAGTAGAACGTGTTGGCCACCGACCGCAGATAGCTCTCGTCGACCACCATGTCGCGGTAGTTCTGCAGCCCGACGAAGGGCTTCTCCGGTTCGATGATGCTCCACTCGTGGAACGTCAGGTAGAACGCGAAGATCAGGGCGAAGACGGTGAACACCAAGAACAGCAGGAGTGGCACCGACAAGAACACGTACGCGTCCCAGTTCTTGCGCATCCGGTAGAGCGTGCCCCGGTTGTGGAACGGCGGCTCCTCCACCTCAGTGGGAGGAGCCGTCACCGTCTCCAGGACCATCCTCAGCCGACCTGCACGCGGATGCCGGTCACTTGATGTACCGCTTGGCGAAGGTCGCCGTGGTGTCCAGGGCCTCGTCGGCGGTCTGGTCGCCGTACATCGCGCTGCCGAGCTGCTTGTTGAGCTCCTGGGTGACCTTCGGCCACTGCTTGTTCACGATGTTGTAGTTGACCCCGCACTTCATCAGGTCGGCAAAGGTGGCCAGCACCGGCTTCTCCTTCAGCAGGTCGGGGGACTCCAGCAGGCTGGTGCGGGGCGGCAGCAGGGTGCCTTCCGACTTGAAGGTCCAGTTGGCCATCTCGGTCTTGCTGGAGAGGAACTCGATCCACTTCCAGGCGGCGTCCTGCTTGTCGCTGTGACCGAACACGACCAAGGCATCACCGGCGATGGTGGTCTTGCAGCCGGCCTTGCCGTTGGGAAGTGGAGCCGCGGCCCACTTTCTGCTGATCTTCGGGTATTCGTCGTTCAGCGTGCCCGCGAACCAGGCACCGGCCATGTACATCCCGACCTGGCCGTTGGCGAAGGCGACCCGGCCGTCGTAGGAGTTGGAGTTCAGGTAGTCCGGCGGGGAGTACTTGGCCAGGTTCACATAGAAGTTGGCTGCCTCCTTGGCCACGTCGGAGTCGAACTCGATGGTCTTCTCGTCATCGGACAGCAGCGCGCCGCCGTTCTGCCACAGCCAGGGGTAGAAGTAGTACTCCGCCTCGGGGGCGAAGACCTCGTAGCCGTACTGCTTCTTGGCCGGGATGGTCAGCTTCTGCACGTCGGCCTGGAACTCCTCCCAGGTCTTCGGTGGTCCCGCAATTCCGGCGGCCGCGAACAGGTCCTTGCGGTAGAACAAGCCGGTGGACTCGCCGTCGAAGGGCAGGCCGTACATCGAGCCGTCGGAGACCACGAAGTCCTTGAAGGCCTTGACGTAGTCGCCGCCGTCCACGATCTTGCTGCCCGCGACGTTGCTGTCCAGGTTGACCAGCGCCTTGCGCGAGGCGAAGGTCGACACCGTGCCGGCGTCCACGTAGGCCGCGTCGGGCGGGTTGCCGCCGGCGATCTGGGTGGTGAGCTTGGTCTCGAGCTCCTCGGCGGGCACGTTCTGGAACTTGACGGTGATGTTCGGGTGCAGCTTGTGGAACCTCGCGTAGGCGAGCTTCATCCCGTCCTGGCCACCGACCCAGGACGCGAAGGAGATGGTGACGGGCGAGGTGGGCTCGGGCACCGTCGTCGGCGCGCTCGGTTGCGTCGAGGAGGTGGGTGGTGGAGAGCTGCTGGAGCCTCCGCTGCCGGAGCCTCCGCTGCTGCAGCTCGCCGCCACCGAGACGGCGAGGGCGGCTACCAGCAGGGACAAGGCTCGTCGGCACTTAAGGTTCGTCATCGAACCTCCTTTTCACGAAGGGTGAGTGACGCGTCGACGTAGCGTGACCCAAATCGATTGCACTCGGTGAGGTGGAGCCTGCCGCATCGGTCATCGCCTGTCAAGGAATGATCGCGATCGTTAGCCAAACGCTCACTGCTGGATCGCGATACGCCGAAACCGCTCCGCGTAGCGGCAGCCGATGCGCAGTCCGGCCTCGATCATGGCGGGTTTCACCCGGCTGTCGAAGAACGGCTCCGGCCGGCCGTCGGCCTCGCCGTTCTGGCTGGTGTGGCACCAGATGGCCGCCAGCTTGGTCGGCAGCTGGTCGGTCACGTCGACATACAGGTCGGCGTCGGAGACGGCTGGTATCCACACCTCGGTGACCGAGTGCGGAGGAAACCCTTCAGCCAGCAGCTCGGGGTAGATCCGCGGCATCAGACTCTCGGGGTAAGCCGCCACCAGAGTGGCCTCACCGGCCGCCAGGTGATCCGGGTGCGACCAGTCGACCGGCGCCTCCAGGACTCGGGCCGGAGCCAGGGTCAGCACCAGATCCGGGGTGAACCGGCGGATCTCCCGCACGAGGTTCCGGCGCAGCTCACGGTTCGCCTCGAGGGTGTCGTCGCGGTAACCGAGGAAGATCAGCTCCCGGACGCCCAGCACGTCGGCGGCGGCCCGTTGCTCCGCGGCCCGGGTGCTGGCCAGCTCTTCATCGGTCACGCTCAGGTCGACGCCGCCACTGGAACCGTCAGTGCAGACGACATAGTTGGCCTCGGCTCCCTGGGACACCAAGCGGGCGATGGTCCCGCCGAACATCCACTCGGCGTCGTCGCAGTGCGCGACGACCACCAGCACCCGCCGCACGTCACTGAGCAGCATCCTTGTGCCCTCCCAAGAGCTTGTCGGTCGGCTTACTCGCGTCGGCGAGGCTCCGCGTCGCACTCCAATCGGTTTCAACAGTTGGCACGCTAGCCGGATTGCGCACCAATCGGGACCACGAGCGCGAAACAATCGATTTGGGCCACGGTGGACTAGAGTGCAGACCTCAGGCCCGCACGGCCGGTACGAAGCGTGGAGATGCGCATGACCAGCAGGGAGATGGGAAGGCGCAACCTGGGCGTCCGCGTGACCATCCAGGACGTCGCCAAGGCGTCCGGCGTCAGCGCCACCACAGTGTCCCACGTGCTGACCGGCAAGCGCCCCGTGGCGGCGGCGACCAAGGACCGGGTCGAATCCGCGGTGCGCGAGCTGAACTACCGGCCCAACCACGCGGCCCGCCACCTCCGGACTCGCACCTCACAGATGATCGCCGTCATCGTGCCCGACATCACGAACCCCTTCTACAGCCTGTTGACCCGGGGTCTGGCCGACGTCGTCGGCGGCGACTACGGCAGCTACGTCTGCAACACCGACGGCTCTGAAGACCGGGAACACACGTTCGTCGCCGACGCCCTGGCCCGCGGAGTTGACGGTGTCGTGATCGCCTCTGTCGACGCGGACGTGGAGCGGGCCGCCTCGCCGACCCGGTTTAACACGCCCGTGGTCTGCCTGGGCGACAGCATCGACCATCCCTACGTCGACCGAGTGATCGCCGCGGACGCGGAGGGGTCCCGGGCGGCCACGGAGCACCTGATTTCGCGCGGGGCCCAACGGGTGGGGATGATCCAGGGGCCGGGGAACTCCGCCCAGTCGCGGGCTGAGGGATACCGCCAGGCGCTGGAGAGCGCCGGGCAGCGTTTCCGGCCTCGCATCACCGTGCACGGAGACTGGACCCGAGCGGGCGGTCGGCTGGCCATGACCCGGCTGATGAAGCAGAGGGATCGGCCCGACGCGGTGTTCTGCGCAAACGACCTGATGGCGATCGGGGCGATGGACGCGGTGCGGGAGCTCGGGTTGACCATCCCGGGTGATGTCGCGCTGGTCGGATTCGACGACATCGAGGCCGCCTCCCTGGTCAACCCGGGATTGTCGACGGTGGCCAACCCGGCTTATGAAACCGGCTGGGCCGCGGGCGGGCTGCTGCTGGACCGGCTGCTCGACCGCCACACCGGCGGTCGGCGCACCGTCACCCTGCCGTGCCGGCTGGTCGTGCGCGAGTCGTCCTAGCCCCGACGGGTCGGTTGGCGCGGCCGGTCAGGACCGGGTCACCAGTACCTGGTCGTCGACGCGCTCGGGGCGAAAACCACGACCGATGAGGCGGGCGCTGATCAGCCGCAGCACCGGCGACACCAGGGGGAACATCCGGCGGAGCGTCCGGGGGGAGGGTAGCTGCGCCCCACTGCCCGGCCTGGCCACCACGTTGTGCAGCGTTCGCTGGATCGCCTGCATCTTGCGGACCGGGGGTTCGCGCCGCCGCTGCACCCGAGCGAGGTCGGCCTCGGTCACCGATCCGCTCCGCATGGGGCCGACCAGCAGGTTCGCCGTCGCGACAGCATCCTGGATGGCGTAGTTGATCCCCACCCCGAACGCGGGCGACATGGCGTGCGCCGCGTCGCCGATGGCGAGAAATCCCGGCTGGTGCCAACGCTGCAGCCGGTTGATCTGGACGGTGAGGAGCTTGACGTCGGCCCAGTCCGCCAGCGCTGCCACCGAGGGTTCGAGGAAGGGCACCGTTTCGACGATGGCGGCGTGGAACGACTCCATCCCCTGCTGCTCGAGGGCGTCGCGCGAGCCCTTCGGGATCAACATGGCCGTCTGGTAGTACTCGGTGCGCGGGATGGTGATCATCACGTTCTGATCGGTGAGATAGATGATGGTGTCGGGCGGGGTGACGGCCGGCCGCGGTAGGCGGAACCAGAGGACGTCGATCGGTACCCCGTACTCGGTGACCCCGAGCCCGGAGGCCTGCCGAAGGGTCGACGACCGCCCGTCAGCCGCGACCACCAGCTTCGCCTCGATCCGAACCTCCCCTTCGGCTGTCGTTGCCTCCACCCCCGAGACCCGACCACCAGCGTGCAGAAGGCCTGTCGCCTCGGCCTCCATTCGCAGCCGAAAGGTCGGCAGCTGCCGTGCGGCCGAGCTGAGCAGGTCGAGCAGGTCCCATTGCGGCATCAGCACGAGCTCGTTGGCGCCGTGCCTCAGTGACCTGAAGCTGACCGGTGTGGTCCGGACGCCCCTAATCACCGCATCCAGAGAGCTGACCGACGTGTGCGGGATGTCCTCGAGTCGCTGGCGCAGCCCGAGCTGCTGCAAGACGTCGAGCGTGGACGGGTGGATCGTGTCCCCCCGGAAGTCGCGGAAGAAGTCCTGGTGCTTCTCCAGCACCACCACCTCAATGCCGGCCCGGGCCAGGAGCAGTCCGAGCATCATCCCGGCCGGCCCACCGCCCGCAATGCACACGTCTGTCGACATCGTCCCGCTCATCGTCAAACCCCCGATAATTGCCCCTGATCACGACCCTAGCCCCCGGTCACAGCTGCTGGCTGTGATTGGTGTCGGCGAAGTCTTCCCAACGAGAGGCCAGTCACAGTAGCCTCCTAGAACATGACGACTAAATCGATTGGCATCAGCGTTGAGGCCGTCTGGTCCGCGGCGGCTCTATGCGACCCAGGGACTGCTCGATGACCGGACCCGAGGTCGCGCGACGCTCGGTTCTGTTGGGTGCCGGCGGCATTGCCCTGGCGGGGATGACCGGGGCCTCCGGGGTGACAGCGACGGCAGCCACGTGCGTCGGCACCGCCAAGACCACGGCGGCTCGAGCCCACTGTGCCCCGGCCCTGTGGAAGCTGGCCGCTGAGCGCGGGATCACGTACGGCTCGGCCACCTCCACTCGGCTCTTCGACGACACCGGCTACGACGCCCTGGTGGACCGTGAGGCCGCCATCGTCTTCACCGAGGACGACCTGCTTTGGTACCAGCTGAAGCCGACGCCCACCTCGACACTGGACTTCAGCTACGGCGACCGCTTCTTCACCGCCGCGGAGCGGGCCGGCCAGCTGGTGTTTGCCGCCCACCTGGTGTGGGACGAAGGCTTCGGCGAGGGCTGGACCCATGACGACCTCTGGGGTCTCGACCCCGCGGCCGCCCGCAAGCTCCTGTTCGGCGTCGAACGCGCCCTCGTGTCCCGGTACGCGGGGCGGGTAGCGGCCTGGGTCGTCGCCAACGAGGTGACGGACCCGGAAGGCGTGCAGGGCATCCGGACCGACGTGCCCTGGTATCAGACCATCGGGCCGTCCTACATCGGCGAGGCCTTTCACGTCGCGCGCGAGCACGACCGGCACGCCCAGCTGGTGCTCAACGAGTTCGGGTTCGAGACCATCAACGAGTACGGCGACGATCCCGTGCACCGGCAGCGGGCCACACTGCAGGTGATCGACGGCCTGCTCGAACACGGCGTACCGGTGGACGCATTGGGAATCCAGGGCCACCTGCTCGCGACCGACTTCGCGCGCCGGTTCAACCGCAAGAAGTACCGGCGCTTCCTGTCCCAGGTCGCCGACCGCGGGCTGAACATCTTCATCACCGAGCTCGACGTGCTCGACGACGGACTCGCCGCCGACATCCGCACCCGTGACCGCCGGGTGGCTGACATCTACGCTCGCTACCTGGACGTGGTCCTCGACGAGCCCGCCGTCAAAGCGGTGCTGTCGTTCGAGCTGTCCGACCGCTACAGCTGGCTGCAGGAGGACTACCCACGTGACGACGGGGCCGAGCGGCGGCCCTTGCTCTACGACTCGGGGCTCGACGCCAAACCAGCCCGGCGGGCCGTCGCGTCGAGCCTCGAGCACGCGCGCCACCGTCACCCGCTCTGGAAGGCTCCCCGGCGACGCCGCCGCTGATCCTCAGCGAGCGGACCGGGCGTCGTCCAAATCGATTGCCCACGTGAGTCTCACCCCTGCCAAAACCCCCATGAAAGGACCGTCGTGCTCAGACTTGGCGTCATCGGCCTGGGCGAGGTTGCCCAGGTCGTGCACCTGCCCGTCCTGCAGTCCCTCCCCCACCTGTTCGAGGTGCGCGCGGCGTGCGACATCTCCCCGGCTCTGCTCGCCGGCGTCGGTGACCGCTTCGGCATCCCGGCGCGGTTCACCGCAACGAGCGAGATGATGGCGGCCGGCGAGCTGGACGCCGTCCTGGTGCTCAACAGCGACGAGTACCACGCCGAGTGCGTCATCGAGGCGTTGGAGCACGGGCTGCACGTGCTGGTCGAGAAGCCGATGTGCCTCAGCCCCAGGGAGGCCGACGACATCATCGCCGCCCGCGACCGGACCGGTCTGACCGTGATGGTCGGCTACATGCGCCGTTTCGCGCCGGCCTTCCTCGAGGCCAAGACGCTGATACCGAGTCTGGGCAGGATCAACTTCGCCCGGGTCCATGACGTCATCGGGCGGAACCGGCTGATCGTCGACCAGATCGCCGACGTGATCCGTCCGGACGACCTCGGCCGTGACGTGCTGGAGCAGCGCTGGGATCGGGGCCGCCGGCTGGTCACCGAGGCGCTCGGTTCGGTGTCGGACGAGCTGGCCGGCGTCTACCGGCTGCTGTGTGGCCTCGGGAGTCACGACCTGTCGGCCATGCGCGAGCTGCTCGGTCGCCCCCGCGGGGTTCACTCCGCCCGGCAGTGGCGCAACGGGGGCTACATCGCCGCGCTGATCGACTACGACGACTTCGTGGTCTCCTACGAGACCGGTGTGGACGAGCAGCTGCGCTTCGACGCCCACCTCGAGGTCTACGGCGACGACACCATGCTCCGGCTGCAGTACGACACCCCGTACGTCCGGCACCTGCCCACCACGCTGTACACCGAACAGACCAGGGGCGACTCGATCGTGCGGACCGTCAACCGGCCGCACCTCAAGGATCCGTACACGCACGAGCTCGAGTACTTCCACCAGATCATCGCGAAAAGCACCACGCCGAAGACCAGTCCGGAAGACTTCGTCGAGGACCTCGACCTGTTCGCCGAGCTGATCCGCGTGCTCGGCAAAGACGCCGGCTAGCCCACACCAGGAGAAACGCCATGCTCACCGACGACGACGTCACCTTTTTCCGAACCTTCGGATACCTTCTCCCCGGCACGCAGCTACTGTCGCCCGAGCGGCTCGACGCCCTGGAGGACATCTTCGACGAGCACCTGTCCGACAAGGCTGACAAGCTCTCCGACGAGCTGGACACACCACACTTCCGTGACCCGCGGCTGCTGGACTACCTGCTCAGCGACGAGGTCCTCGACGTGGTGCAGCCGCTGGTCGGGCCCGACATCGCGTTGTGGACCAGCCACTTCATCTCGAAGGACCCGTTCACCGGTCGTGCCACGCCGTGGCACGAGGACTCCGCCTTCTGGAACGGCCGCTTCGACACCTACGACCACATCGTCACCGTCTGGCTCGCCCTGGGACCGAGCAACCGCAGCAACGGCTGCATGCGGGTCATCCCGGGCACCCACCTCGACGGCGGGTTCCACGACAACTACGTACCGACGGACATGACCGTGCAGACCTTCCACGCCGAGATCCCCGACGTCGACGAGGACCGGGCCGTGTACTTCGAGCTGGAACGGGGGCAGTTCTCCCTGCACGACGGCCGGATCGTGCACGGTGCCGCGGCCAACACCAGTCCGGTGCGACGTACCGGGTACACGATGCGCTACTTCCCGGCCTCGGTGACGATGATGCCGGTCGAGGCTAACGCCGGCTGGAAGATCTGGCTGGCCCGCGGCGAGGATTCCGCCGGTAACACCTACGAGAACACCGTCTCCGCCTGATGGAGCGCGGAGTCTATTTCGACGCGTGGTTCCCCCGGCAGCACTGCTACCACCCCAGCCTGCCGCCGCGGCGACTGCGCATGGTCGACGATCTGGCCGACTACCGCGCGACGCTGCTGGTCTGGGCCTCGATGGGCGGCGGCTCACTGGCGCTGCCCTACCTCGAGCAGGAGGCGTTCGGGCCCATCAGCGCCCGAGACCGGTTCTACGGCTTCGTGAACGATGCCGAGTTCATCGTCGCCTGCCACGAGCAAGGCATCAAGGTGTTCGGCATCGTCTTCGAGGCCCAGGGCTGGGAGTTCCCGGTCGAGCTGAACGAGGACGAGACCCAGGTGCTGGCCCTGAACGAGCTCCGCGGGGTCGGTCACCGGGACTGGATGGGGCTGCGGGAGTTCTCCACCAACCGCTACCCCAACCTGTGGCCTCCGTTCGAGTCGTACTTTCCCGGCGGGATCGTCAACAGCGACGGCGTCCACGTCACCGACCTGGTCGAGGAGTGCGTGGCGCGGGACATCCACCAACAGCCGTGCCACGCGCACTGGGTGGAATGTCCCGACCGGGAGCACCAGTGCTTCTACCTGGACCGCAACAACCCGGTCTGGCGGGAGTACCTCAAGGCAGTGATCCGGATCCAGATCGACGCCGGCGTCGACGGCATCCAGCTGGACGAGGCTGAGCTGCCGCTCGGCGCGATGCAGTACGGCGCCTGCTTCTGCCGAGACTGCATGCGTGGCTTCAATGCGTACCTGTCGTCACGAGCACCGCAGCAACTCCCGGCGGTGCTCGACGGGGTCGACCTGAGGAGCTTCCACTATGGCGACTGGCTGCTGGGCCAGGGTTTCGACTTCGTCGAGAACCGGCAGGAGTCCCCGCTCTTCGGCGAGTACTACGCCTTCCAGTGCGGTGCTGTCGAGCAGTACTTCGGCGAGCTGGCAGCCTACGCCCGGGCGTACGGGCGAGTGCAGGGCCGCGAGGTGCTGGTCTCCGGCAACTTCTTCAACCTCGACCCGCACTATCTGCCGTTGGCCGACCACGTCGACCTGATCATCACCGAGATGCGCAACACCACCTACCGCCAGCCGGAGTGGTATCGCTACGTGGACGCGTTCCAGCGGTTCGCCGGTGGCAAGGATGTCGTGGTGGTGGAGAACCCCTACGGCGGTGTGGTGCCCGAGCTGGTCGACCTGCTGGCCACGGGTCGCGGCTACGACCTGATGCGGCTCTCGCTCTACGAGGGAGCCGCCTTCGGCGCCAACATGACTGTCCCCTACGGATCGTGGATGGGGAGCCGGATCGAGGACGCGTTCTACGCCCCGCACGATCTGCTGGTCGAGGTGCAGGACTTCCTGGCCGACCACGACTCACTGTTCTCGAGCACGTCGGCCAACGAGATCGCCGTGGTCTACAGCATCCCCAGCAACCGGGAGGTGGTCGGCCGCGCCGACGCCAGTGACAACGTGCACAACGCCCGCGACGCCTCGGTCGTGGTGCCCTACCGGGTGGTCACCGAGACGTTGTCGGCCGCCACGGCACCCTTCGACGTCGTGCTCCTGACCGACGGCGAGCTCGTCGAGGACCGGCTGAGCGGGCTCGACCTCGAGCCGTACCGGATCCTGGTGCTGCCGGAGTGCTGGTGGCTCACCCCGCACCAGGCTGGGGTGCTGCTGGACTACCTGGACGCCGGCGGACGCGTGGTGGTCACCGGGGAACTGGGCACCAACCTCGACGCAGCGCTCCGCGGCCGGCTGGTGGGCCATCCCGGAGTCAGCCGGGCGGCGATGGATGATCCGGAGGCGCTCCAGCCGTTGCGTCCTCAGGTCCGGGCCGGCGCCGACCTGGCCGTCAACCTGCAGCGGCTGTCCGGCGGCCCGGTCGCGGCCCACCTGGTCAACTACGGCTACGACGCCGACCTCGACACCGTGACCACCTGCCGCGACGTCGAGCTGACGGTCCGGCTGCCCGACTCCTGCCCGCAGGCGACCCTCGTCGTGCCGGGCGAACCGGACCAGACTCTCGACGTGAACGTGGCGGACCGGCTGCACACCGTGCAGCTGGACGCGGTCGGGCCGTACGCCGTGGTCGTGTTCCACGACGGTGGTTGGACCTCAGCGGTGAGTGTCGCGTGAGACTGGCCGAGCTGCGCGGGCCCAGGGCGTTCGAGATCATCGATGTGCCGCTCCCCGACGTCGCCGCCGACGAGCTCCTCGTCCGGGTCGCCACCTGCGGGGTGTGCTCGTCCGAGCTCAGCGCCTGGACCGGGCGCGAGACGACGTCGTACCCGGTCCGGATCGGACACGAGGTGGCTGGGGAGGTCGTCGACGCCGGCCACGCCACGTCCACCTTCCGCCCCGGCGACCGGGTGGCGGTCTGGACCACCGGTAGCGGATACGCCGAGTACGTGGCGGTACGGGAGGCGTACTGCCGGGCGGTCGGCGACGTCCCGCTCGAGCAGGCCCTGGCCGAGCCGATCGCCTGCGCCACCAACGCGGTCGAGCTCGCCGACGTACGACTGTCCGACGACGTGGTGATCGTGGGGGCTGGGTTCATGGGGTTGCTGGTGCTGCAGCTGGTGGCGCTCCGAGGGCCCCGGCACCTGGTGGTGGCCGACACTCGGGCCGACGTGCTGGCTCTCGCGACGAGCCTGGGGGCGACGCGGACCGTCAACACGCTGGAGGAGTCGTTGCCCGAGGTGGTCATGCGGCTGACCGGTCACGGTGCGGACGTCACGTTCGAGGTCACCGGAGCGCAGTCCGCGTTGGAGCTGGTCGGCGACGTGACCCGGATGAGCGGCAAGGTCGCGCTGGTCGGCTTCCACCAGGGTCCGCCGCGGCATATCTCGTTGGCTCACTGGAACTGGATGGCGTTCACGATCCTCAACTGCCACTTCCGTGACGTCGCCACCATCATGCGCGGGATGACCGTCGGGATGAGTCTGGTGGCCGGCGGACGGCTGCGGATCCATCCACTGCTCACTCATCGGTTCTCGCTGGAACAGATCAACGAGGCGTTCGCGGCCGCAGTCGACAAGCCGCCGGGCTTCGTCAAGGCGACCGTGTCGATGAGCGATGCTCCGACTCGACACCTGACGTAGTCGGTCACTCACGGCCGGACGGACCGGCTAGGGCACGCCGCCCACCGTCTGGTGCACCGAAGGCCACGCCTCCATCGCGGCGCGCACGTCGTCTCGGCGTTCGTTGCGCAGCGCTTCGGCGTAGGCGTTGTCCAGCACCTCGGCCAGCGTCACCCGCCGGCCGGACTCGGCGGAGGCGATGGCCGCCTCGACCATAGCCAGGCTGAGCACGTTGCTGCGCACCTCGCCCGCCGGGACCGTGCCGCTGCGTACCGCGTGGACGAACTCGACCAGCGAGCCCGCGATCTGCTCCGGCTCGTCGGGGACCACCGCCTCGATCACGGAGTCGTCGGCCCGGGCCGCCGTCGGAGCCGAGTCGCCGTCCCACAGCGCGGTGCCGTCGACGGCACTCAGCCGCCAGTCACCGTTCCAGGACGTCTCGAGGCCCGGGGTGACCCAGGACGCGGAGTAGGAGAACCGGACGCCACCCTCGAACTCGAAGACAGCCTCAGTCGCCGCGTCGCCCGTGAACCAGCTCCAGTCGGGGTTGTGAGAGTCGCAGTAGACCGAGACGGGGTCGGAACCGATCAGGTCCCGGGCCAGGTCGACGTGGTGGATCGCCATGTCGATCAGCAGCGGGTAGGCCATCTCCTCCCGGAAACCCGGGAAGTGCACGGCCTTGAAGAACCGGCAGCTCAGCGAGCCGACCTCACCCAGCTGCGCGATCTGATCTCGATACGCTGACAGGTTCCGCCAGTAGCGGCGCGACTGCGAGACCATCATCAGCTGCCCGCTCAGCTCGGACGCCGCCACCATCGACAGACCCTCACTGACCGACTCGGCCAGCGGTTTCTCGCAGAGCACCGGCAGCCCACGCAACAGAGCGGCCGTGCTGACGAGATGGTGCGCCAGCGGCACCGTGACGTTGATCAGCGCCTGGGCGTCGTGGGCGGTAGGCAGTTCCTCGAACGATGACGCCACCGGAACCTGACCGAACCCGTGCTCGTCCGCGGCCTGCCGGGCGGCCTGGACGTCCAGGTCGACCAAGCCGACCAGCTCGACGTCACTGCTGGCCGCCAGGTTGCGGAGCCAGGCGCGGCCCATGCCGCCGGCCCCGACCTGGATCATGCGCAGGGGTTCCTGGTCCGAGGCCATCGGTGGGCTCCTTGATGTCGAGAAGACGTGCCGGGCGAAGCGCCACCGGCACTCAGGGCGACGTCGGGTAGTCCACGGTAGGCGGTTCGACATGCACGGTGCCGTCGGGGTCAAACGTGACCTCGCTCAGCCACATGGTGCGTCCTGGAGCCGGGGAGCCGATGAAGTCCGGAGCCCAGGCGTGGTAGACCATCCACACTTTGCCGTTGTTCTCGATCAGGGCGCAGTGCCCGGGGCCGGCGGCGACGTCGTCGCTGATGAGAATCGGTTCGCCGCTCTTGGTGAAGGGCCCGAGCGGTTTGTCGGCGACCGCCTGGCCCACCGCGTAGGCGTCGGTGTCATAGGCGTTGGCCGAGTAGAAGAGGTGGAACCGACCGTCGACCTCCCAACCGAACGGTGCCTCCACCAGGCTGCCCTCCCAGGGGAGGTCCTGGTGGAACAACCGCTTCGGCTGGTCGAGCAGCTTCGTCCCGGAGGCATCGAGCCGCTGCCCGTAGATCCAGGTGTCCACGCCGATGGCGTTCCCGTCGTTCTTCCAGTAGAGGTATCTGCTCCCGTCGGAGGCGGTGAACGGGCTGGCGTCGATCGAGCCACCTTCGTCCGGCTGACAGACGAGTGGCTGGGTGCTGGAGTCGACGAACGGCCCCTGGGGCCGGTCGGCCAGCCCGACGCTGATGCACTGGACGTTCGGGTTGGGGCCACGGGTCGTGTAGTACAGGACGTAGCGACCATCGGTCCGGACGCTGACCTCGGGCGCCCACACCTTGCCCGCCTTGGACCACTTCGGTAGTCGCGGCAAGGCGTCGGGTCCGCGCTTCCACTCCACGAGGTTCGTACTGGTCAAGGTCTGCACGTGGCTGTTGTTGCCGTTGGTCGCCACGGCGACGTAGCCGCCGCCCGGCGCGTCGATGACCATCGGGTCGGCGAAGTTGCTGGCGTAGACCGGGTTGGTGAAGCCCATCGGTGACTCCTGACCGGGGGTCGGGGCAGGCGTGGGCGCCGTGCTCGGAGATGGCGCCTGACAGCCCGCCGCAGCGAGCAGGACCAGCAGGCAGGCCCAGGAGCGGGCCCGCCGCAGGACCCTCAGCCTCGTCCCGCCGAGCGAGCCAGGGCGTAGAACCGCAGGTAGTCGAACCGGGCCACGACGGGCGGGGTGGCTCCTCCGTGGGCGACCAGACCGATCTTCGGCTGCGCGTTGGCCGGGAACGTCCAGACCGCACCCCACGTCCAGCTGCGCCCGTCCCGGCTCGTCGCCGCCCGGTAGAGCTGTTCCCCTGCCGAGTTAGGGGTGTGAGCCAGCCGGAGCCAGACGGTGCTGGCCGGGGTGCCGACCAGCGCTCCGCCGTAGCTGGTGCGACCGTCCGACGCCGCCACCAGCTCGCGACCGAACTCGGTCTGACGGGTATCCCAGATGGCCACCGAGGACAGCCGGGCGAAGTCGTCGTCGTTCACGTAGGCGACCAGGCCGGCTTGCTGGAAGTTGCGGACCGTGTCCTCCCCCAGGTCGAGGGTGAGCTTGGTCTGGGCGATCCAGTCGCCGGCCGGGGTGTCCCGCAGCAGCACTCCGGCGTTGTTGCTCGCGAAGGTGAGGTCAGCGCCCTCGACCGGCCAGTTCAGTCCACCGCCGGACACCGTGACCGCGGCGTCCTTGCGGACCCAGCTCCACTTCGACGACAGCGGACCGTTGAACTCGTCGGCCGACAGCAGCCGCCCGGCACGCGGTACGGCGACGGCGTGTCGAGCATCAGTGGCCAGCGGACGGACCGACACGTTGTCGACCAACGCATCGAGGCTCGTCAACCGGAGTGCGTGACCGCCCCAGCCCGACCCCTGGGCTCGGACCTTCACCTCAGCCAGCGGATCGTTGAGATCACTCTCACTCAGCTGAGCCAGCACCGACGTCGACGTGCCTTCGATGGTCAGGGTGCGCCACCCTGGGCTCGGGTCGATCGACGTGGACCGCTGCCAGGTCCGGCGTCCGTCGCGCGACGTGACGACGAGCCGGTGGCGTTGCGGGTCGATCAGCACCTCGACGCCGTGGGCCTGGCGACCGAGCGACACCCGAAGGGACTGCTGCGTCTTGACGTCCAGTCGGACCCGGACTGCGCCGCGCGGCAGGTCCGCGGTGGTGGTCGCCGTGCTCCGCACCAGACCGGCTGCACCGGACTGCGCATCCGTCGTTGCCGCGAGGTGTCGGAAGCCGGCGGACGCCGGATCAGCTGAGGTGATCCCCGAACCGGAACCCGTCACCGGAGCGGGCTGCGGCGTGTCGCTGGGTCCGGCACCGGCCCGGGTCCGGGGCCAGCCGTCGATCCAGTCGATCCGGTCCATCAGCATCGGCCTCCGGTTGATCCCGAACGGCTCGTCCAGCCACGGCTGGTTGCGGTCGAGGGCGTGGTAGACGATGAAGTCCCGCCCGGCGTTGTCGGTGGCGATCGCATGGTGTCCCGCCCCGATCCAGCGGTTCCCGTTCTGGGTGACCAGGATGGTGCCGCCCACCTTCGAGGCGAGCATCGAGATGCCGTCGGCGTCCAGGAACGGTCCGAGCGGTGACCGGGAGCGCCCGGAGAACACCGAGTAGCCGGTGGTGGGGCCGGCGCAGCAGTTCGCCGACGACCCCATCAGGTAGTACCAACCACCGTGGCGGACCACGTAGGACCCTTCGTACCGGTTGTCGATCGCGACCTGGGTCGGCGTGCCGGTGGCGGTCAGACCGTCAGCTGACAGCTTGGTGGCCCAGAGCCCACCGAAGTAACTGCCGTAGTAGAGGTAGCGCTGGCCGTGCACGTCGGTGAAGGCCGCCGGGTCGAAGGTCCACAGGAAGCCGCCACCAGCCGCGGGTCGGGGTGCGACGACCGGGTCGGCGCCGGGAGTCCACGGGCCGGTCGGGGTCTGGGCGGTGGCGACGCCGATGGCCGAGTCGTCCCCCTCGTTCAAGACGGTGTCGGTGACCGTGTAGTAGAGCACGTAGTGACCGTCGACGTAGCGGATGTCGGGCGCCCACAGGCCGGAGGTCTTGGTGGCCCATTTCGGTCGGTTGCTGTCGTCGAAGACGGTGCCCTGGTAGTCCCAGCGGACGAAGTCCTTGGTTCGAGCGATGTGCATGATGCCGGGGACGTCGCCGGCACGCAGCGGGTCCGCGGTGGAGTAGGCGTACCACCAGCCGTCCTTGGCCTGGATGATCGACGGGTCGGCGAACGTGTCGGCGAACGACTGGCTGACGGGGTTGGTGATCACCGCCGGCGGACGAGCACTGGCCACCGACCCACTGAGCGCCAGCAGTACCGCCGACGAAATGACGGCCAGCGACCGGAGAGCGAGGCGGAGGGTCGAGCGAGAGACCAGAGCGGAGGTGATCATGACGTCCTTGTCGTGGCGGAGGAGAAAGTCAGGAGTTGAGGCAGGCACAGCTGGGTAGACGAATCGAGACTCGGTCCGTCGGACGAGGCCACATCCGGCGGACCGAGACTCGAGTGCGGGTCAGCCCTTCAGGCCGCTGGTGGCCACACCTTCGATGACGTAACGCTGTACGAAGATGTAGAGGATGAGCACCGGGACCGACGCGATGGTGGCGGCGGCCATGATCACCGGGTAGTCGATGTTGTAGGCGCCCTTGAGGCTGGCCAGGCCCGCAGGCAGAGTCAACCGTTCCGGCGAGAACAGCACGAAGATGGGCCAGACGAAGTCGTTCCAGTTACCGAGGAACGACAACACCCCCAGGGTGACCAAAGCCGGCCTCGAGATGGGCAGGATCACCCTGGTCAAGATCTCCCAGGTGTTGGCCCCGTCGATCAGCGCGCTCTCCTCGAGCTCCCGTGGGATGGCCATGAAGAACTGACGCAGGAAGAAGACTCCGAACGCTCCGGCCGCACCGGGCACGATGAGCGCCAAGAGCGTGTCGAGCCACCCCAGCTTGTTCATCAGCAGGTAGTTGGGCATCAAGAAGATGAACCCGGGGATGAACAACGTGGCGATGATGACGGCGAAGATGAACCCCTGACCGCGGAACTTCATCCGGGCCAGCGCATAGGCACACATGGACGCCACGACGATGACCAGCGCGGCGTGACCCGCGGCCGCCATCAACGAGTTGAGCGCCCACACGAGGACGGGGTTCTGCGCGTCGGCGAAGATCAGCTTGTAGGCGCGCACCGTCAGTTGGGTGGGGATGATGTTGATGGGAATGCTGCGGGACTGCTCGATCGTCTTCACCGACGTCACGTACATCCACAGAATCGGGAAGGCGAAAAGGACGGTGAGAATGATCATGCCGATCCAGAAGACCGGGCCGTTGCGGTGCTGGTTGTAGCTGCGCTTCCTGGAGGCCGGAACGGTGGTCACCGGAGGAGCGGCAGTGGTTGCGGTCATCGCTTGGCCTTCCTTTCGCGGAGCAGCATGAAGTTGATGACCGAGACAACGGCCAGACACAGCGCCAGCACGTAGCTCATCGCCGACGCGGTCCCCATCTTGAAGTTGCGCAGACCCTCTTGCGTCATCACCATGATCGCCGTTCGGGTGCTGTCGCCGGGGCCGCCGTTGGTCACCAGATAGGACTGACCGAACATGTTGGCACTGGCCAGGACCGTGGTGGTGATGATGAACACCAGCACGTTCCGAAGGCCGGGGAGTGTGATGTAGCGGAACTTCCCCCAGCCACCGGCCCCGTCGATGGATGCCGCCTCGTACTGGTCCGACGGGATCTCCGCCAGACCGGCCAGGTAGATGACGGTGTTGAACCCCAGGGTCCACCAGACCGTCATGCCCACCAGGCCGACCCACGCCCACGGCTGCGTCGCCACCCAACCGATCGGGCTCACGCCGAACAGACCGAGGAATGCGTTGATCAGTCCGAACTGTGCATCCAGCAGATAGGTGAACAGCACGCCGATGACGGCGATGCCGAGCACGAACGGCGCGAAGATCATGGCTCGAAAGAAGGTCCGTCCCGCGAACCTGCGGTTGAGCATGATCGCAATGCCCAAGGGAATCAGGACCAGGAACGGCACGCTCGCCACGATGAAGATTCCGGTGGCCCGCATGCCGTGCCAGAAGGGCTGGGAGATCACCGACGTCGAGTCGAAGATGTCCTTGTAGTTCTGCAGACCGATGAACGGCTTGTTCGGCAGCATGAAGTCCCAGTCGTGCAGGCTGATCCAGACCCCGAAGATCGCTGGTCCGACCACGAAGGTCAACAGCAACAGCAGGTACGGAGCGCACAACGCATACGGCGTCAGCGGGTGATGCAACCGCAGTTTCCCAGGCTTGCGTGGGCTGGCCTGCGTCGACTGGCCTGTCCCGACACTGTCCCTGACTGCTGTGCTCATCCGTACTTCTTTTTGTTCGAGGCCAGGATCTTGTTAGCACGATCAGCGCCCTCGCGCAGGGCTTGGTCGATCGGCTTCTTGCCCAGCATGGCGTCGCTGCACGCGGTGACGTACTCGGGGTCGACGTCGGCAACCCCGGGGATCGGCGGAACGAAGTGGATGTAGTCCACCTGCTTCGCGAACTCGGTCACCGCGCCCTTGGCCTTGAACTCCGGTGTCTCCCGGACCGCATTGCGGGCCGGAACCATGCCGGCGTCGGCCCAGCCGAGCGACTGCTGCGAGATCCAGTTGATGAACACCCGGCTGGCGATCTCCTTGTTCTTGTCCGGGTTAATCTGACGAGGCAGCACGAACTGGTGGGAGCCGGCCCAGACCGCCTTGGTGTCGCCGATCAACGGGAAGGGCGCAGCCCCCCACTTCAGCTTCGTGATGGCCGCCAGCGGCGTGGTGTTCCAGGGACCGCCGAAGAAGAAGGCCGTCTTGTCGTTGCTGAAAGCGACGAAGTCGGAGTAGGCGGAGGTGTTCTTGGGGCTGTAGCCCTGGTCGATGATGTTCTTGAACCAGGTCAGGGTCTTGACTCCGGGCTCCTCGGCGAAACCCACGGTGAGCCCGTCGTCGTTCACCATCTTCCCGCCCCACTGGTAGATGGGCGACGCAGTGTAGACATTGTCGTTCATGTTGAGGGGTGACACCCACATCCCCTGGATGTTCTTGGACTTGCACTTGTCCAGCGCCGCCATCATCTCGTCGCCAGTGGTGGGCGGCTTCTCCGGGTCCAGGCCCGCCTTCTGCATCACCGTCTTGTTGTAGTAGAGACCCGTCGGGTGCATGTCCAGCGCGATCCCGTAGCGCTTGTTCTGGTAGATGCCACCCTGCCAGGCCAGCGGGGCGAAGTCAGCCTCGGTGAGCTTGAGGGCCTTGGCCACGTCGTCGAGCGGGTCGATCACCCGCCGGGCGGCGTTAGTCGCCAAAGTGGTGGCGTGCATCAGGCCGATGTCAGGCGCCTTGCCGTTGCTGACCGTGGCGGGGACCTTCTGGTAGTACTCGGCCCAAGCGATCGCGGTCATGGTGACCTTGATGTTCGGGTGCTCCGTGTTGAACGCGGTGACGATCTTCCGCATCACCGGCCCGTCACCACCGGTGAGGCCGTTCCAGAAAGCCAGCGAGACGTTAGGACCCTCGTACTTCTCCGCGCCCCCGCCGCCGGCCACGGAGGGGGCCGTACCGGGCGCACTGGAGGATCCCGGACTACAGCCCGCCAGAGCCACCGCCGCTGCGGTGCCGAGAGCCCCGCCGAGAAGGCCCCGTCGGGAGATCGTGCTACCTCGGGTGAAGGGCGCTCCGGTACCTAATGCGTCGAACGTCTTTGTCATAGCGTGGGTCCTCTCGTGGTGGTTGTTGTTCTTCGCCCGAAGGCGATCATGCTCTGCAGAAACGGTGGAGCTGGTGCACGAGCCGTTCGGCGACGACGATGCATCGCTGATCGACCCTTAACGACTGTCACATAAATCTGTGGCAAAAGCGCTCAGCGCTGGATAAAGGCGATGACGTTTTGACAACATTTCGGGCTCGCACGAGCTCAGCCCCGGGCCGCTTCGAACTCGAAGACCGTCCAGGAGAGGGCCGGCAGATTCACCTTGAGCTGTCCGGCATCCAGCGTGAAGTCGTCGAAGCGGTGTGGGGTGACGGCATCATGGACGGAGCCGTTACTGGTGTGCCGGTCCTGACCTGAGCCGGCGTGCAAGGTGCTGGCGTTGAGGACCGACGTCACGCCCAGACCACGCAGGTCCACCTCGAGCGCGGCCGACTCCTCGAGGCTGCGGTTGGCCACGAACAGCGCCGCCCGCCCGCTGGCCGCGTCGTAGGTGGCGCTGGTGTCGACGTAGGGGACGTCGGTGTAGGTCGGGGAGTCGAACTTGTCACCGCTGGCCACCACCTGCACGATCTGCCCCTGGGCCAGCCGGCGCATCTGCTCGAACGGGTAGGCGATCGTCTGCTTCCAGGCGTCTCCGCCCTTGTCGGACCGCAGCAAGCCGATCACGTTGACCAGCTGGGCCTGGTTGGCCACCGTCACCCGGTCGCCGTGGCGAAGCAGCGAGTTGAGGAACGTGCCGACCACGATCGCATCGGTCACCGTGTATTCGTCCTCGATCAACGGCGGGTTGGGGACCCACTCCTCGCTGTTGGCCTTCGGGCCGTCGCCACTGAACTGGTGGATGTACCAGACGTTCCACTCGTCGAACGAGAGATTGATCCGCTTCTTGTGACGGCCGCGGGCTCGCACAGCGTCGGCTGTGGCGATCACGTCCTCGATGAAGCTGTCCATGTTGACCGCCGAGGCCAGGAAGGTCAGCGGGTCGCTGTCCTTCTCCTCGTAGTAGGCGTGCAGGGAGATGTAGTCCACGGTGTCGTAGGCCAGCTCCAGCACCGTGGACTCCCAATCTCCGAAGGTCGGCATCGAGGAGTTGGACGAGCCACACGCGACGAGCTCGATCTCGGAGTCGATCAGCCTCATGGCCTTGCCGGTCTCGTTGGCGAGCCGGCCGTATTCGACGGCGGTCTTGTGGCCGACCTGCCAGGGGCCGTCCATCTCGTTGCCCAGGCACCACAGCTTGTAGTTGAACGGCTCCCGGGCTCCGTTGGCGATGCGCTTGTCCGACCAGTAGGTGCCGCCGGCGTGGTTGGTGTACTCCAGCAGGTCACAGGCCTCGCGCAGCCCACGGGTCCCGAGGTTGACCGCCATCATCACCTCGGTGTCGACCTTCTTCGCCCAGTCGTCGAACTCGTGGATCCCGAACTGGTTGGTCTCGACCGAGTGCCAGGCGAGGTCGAGCCGGGTGGGGCGTTCGCTCTTCGGCCCGATCCCGTCCTCCCACAGGTAGTTGGAGACGAAGTTGCCGCCGGGGTAGCGGACGACCGTCGGGCCGATCTCCTTGGTCAGGGCGAGCACGTCGCCGCGGAGGCCGTTCTCGTCGGCCGTTGGGTGGTCGGGTTCGTAGATGCCGGTATAGACGCACCGGCCCATGTGCTCCACGAAGGAGCCGAAAAGGCGGCGGGGGACCGGCGCAATGGTGAAGGCGGCGTCGAGAACGACCTTGGCTGCGGGCATGCGGTGGGCTCCTGGAGGGTCGGGGAGTAGGGACGAAGAAGGGACGGGACGGGAGAGAACCCGGAGACTGGTGCGAAGCTCAGCGAGAGAAGGGGCGGCGTAGATCTAGGGGATCAACGGCGCCGGCGGCAGCGGTCACGGCACGCGAGCCGGTGGTGCGGCACATCGGGTAGTTCATCTGCACTCCTTCGTGCGGCAAATACATCGTTGTAACGGGAACGTACATCGTTGTAAATTCCCTCGGCAAGAGTTTGTCTCACTGATCGAGACACATTTTGGTCGCTCATCGGATCGACCGCGTGCTCAGCCTGCGAACGATGGAG
Source organism: Propionibacteriales bacterium (assembly GCA_038238065.1). Lineage (GTDB taxonomy): Bacteria > Actinomycetota > Actinomycetes > Propionibacteriales > Propionibacteriaceae > Microlunatus. The sequence goes on from JBBRYD010000017.1 coordinate 29,749, forward strand.
TGCGGGATGGTCACGCTGGAGGTCGGCCGGTCGTTGTCGTTGATCCGTTCGATCAGCAGATTGAGAGCCGTATCGGCGAACAGCCGCTTGTCGAAGTGCACTGTGGTCAGGGAAGGGATGGCGTAGGCCGCATCCACGACGTTGTCATAGCCCACCACTGACACGTCTTGGGGTACGTGATAGCCGTGGGACCACAGGACGCTCAGCACGCCGATGGCCATCGAGTCCGTGAAGCAGAAGATGGCCTCCGGCAGCTCATGGCCGAGGAGGTAGTCCCGCATCGCTGCCGCGCCACCAGCCGGGGTCCACAGATCACAGGGGATGACCAGCTCCGACCCGACCACGAGCCCCGCCGCGGCCATCGCCTCCCGGTAGCCGCGCAGGCGAAGGCGCGACGACTCCGACTCCATCACGCCCGCCACGGCGATCTTGCGATGTCCTAGCCCGATCAACTCCGACGTCATGTCGCGGCAGGCGGCCACGTTGTCGATCCACACGTGGTCGGCCAGCGGCTGCTCGACCTCACCGATCAACACCACCGGAGGCAACGAGACGCCGCGCTGTACGGCCGAGGTCTCTAGCAGCACGGGGTTGAGGATCAGACCGTCCACGAGCTGAGAGCGGGCCCGGGACAGCAGCTCCCGTTCGCGGTCGGCACCGCCGGCTGTCTCCTCGATCTGCACGCTCAGACCACGTTCGCCGGCCGCGACCACGAAGTGGTGCGCCAGCTCCGCCGAATACGAGGTGGCCAGGTCAGGCAACGCCAGAGCGATCACCCCGGTCCGACCGTTCCGAAGACCGCGGGCCGACAGGTTGGGGACATAGTCCAGCTCAGCCAGAGCCTCCTCCACCCTGACCCTGGTCCGGGGGCTGACAGGGAAGGTGCCGTTGACCACGTTGGACACGGTCTTCGGTGACACGCCGGCTCTCTGGGCCACATCCCTGACCGTCGCGCGCATTTCCGAAACGTATCACTGGCCTGCGGTCGCCGCTCCAACGTTGTAATGATTTTTTCCCAGCGTCGAACGTCCGAAGATCGCTCGACGGGAACTGTCGTACGCTCCGCCTAGGCTGGCAACATGAGTGAGAATTCCAACCAGACGCAGAGCGAAGACCATCCGGTGAGCTCGTCCGACACCATCGGCGCAGCCACCCCGAGCGATAGCGGCAACCTCGAAAAGGACCCCAGCGACTGGGTCAGCGGGGACGACCCGATGACCGAGGCGCAGCGCAGCTATCTCGACACCCTGGCCCGCCAGGCCGGGGAGGAGCTGCCCGCCGACCTCAACAAGGCCCAAGCGTCAGAGCACATCGAGCGACTGCGGTCAGCCACCGACAAGTAGGACCACGGGTGCCGGTCGGGCCTGGTCCCGACCGGCACCGGCCTTGGAACACGACCGGGTGCATCCTTTTCCCGCCTATTGGGTAACCAATAGGTGTGCCTCGCCTGCGGACCGTCTCCCCGAAAACTCCTGGCTGGACGCGGCGTCGACACGGCAAGAGCTTCATCTATCTAGATCATCTGGGCCAACGACTCGCCCCTGATGATGTGGTGCGGTGCCAGAAGCTGGTGATCCCGCCGGCCTGGGAAGAGGTCTGGATCTGTCCTGTCCCCAACGGTCACCTGCAGGCGGTCGGTACCGATGACGCGGGGCGCCGCCAGTACCTGTACCACGAGGAGTGGCGACGCAAGCGTGACAAGTCCAAGCACGACCGGGTCCTCACCGTCGCTGCTCGGCTGCCCCGGGCGCGCCGGACCGTGGCCCAGCACCTGCGGCTGCCGGGAATGCCCTACGAACGTGCCCTCGCCACCGCCTTCCGGCTGCTCGACCTGGGCTTCTTCCGGATCGGTGGTGAGACGTACGCCGAGGCCAACAACACCTTCGGGCTGGCCACCATCCAGAAACAGCACGTGTCGCTGGAGAACAACAATGTGGTGTTCGACTTCATCGCCAAGTCGGGCAAGGAGCGCTACGTCGCGCTCGGCGACGACCTGGTCAGGGACACCGTGCAGGATCTCCTCCGCCGGACGGCCGGCAGCGAGGAACTGCTCGCCTACCGCGAGGGCGGTGAGTGGCGCGACGTCACCTCCGCTGACATCAACATCTACGTCAAGGAAGTCGTCGGCGGCGAGGTTTCGGCCAAGGACTTCCGCACCTGGCACGGGACCGTGATCGCGGCCGTCGCTCTGGCCCGGCTGAACGACTCGGCGACCACCATGACCGCCCGCAAGCGAGCGGTGTCCACCGCCATGAAAGAGGTCTCCGGCTATCTGGGCAACACCCCGGCCGTGGCTCGGTCGTCCTACGTCGACCCACGGGTGATCGACCTGTTCAACGACGGCGCAACCATCTCTCCCGCGCTGGCGGCCACCGACGAAAACCTCGCTGACGGTTTCACCCACGGCAAGATCGAGCGGGCGGTGCTCAACCTGCTCCGCGCACCGAAGAGCCAGGTCCGCGCGGACTACATCAAGCCTGCCCTCGAGCGTCGGGCCCAGGCGAAGAGCTGACGGACAGCGGGGTCACACCCGAGAGCGCGCCGGGCACTATCCCAAGCCGAGAGACCTGAGTAACGTCGACCTCAGGTTCGGCGAAGGAGCCTCCGTGAGCGTTCATACAGCTACTCAGTCACTGCTCGACGATCCGGTCGCGATCGAGCTGCTGACGTCCCGGGTCCCGGCCCGCCTGGCGTACACCTGGCTCGATGGATCACCCCGGGTTGTCCCGATCTGGTTCCACTGGGACGGCATCGCCATCGTTCTTGCCACCCCGCCACGTGCGCCCAAGTTGAAAGCACTTCAGCCCACGGCTCCCGTGGCAGTGACCATCGACTCGGCCGAATGGCCCTATCACGTGCTCTCTGTCCGCGGCACGGCTGAGGTGACCATCCACAGCGACGTCGTGCCCGAGTATGCGGCCGCCGCGGAACGCTACCTCGGGCACGGGCCGGCGCAGGACCTGATCGGGCAGTTCAAGGGTCACCCCATGGCGCGTATTCGGATCGAGCCGACGTGGGTGAACATTCTGGACTTCGAGACCCGCTGGCCCAGCGCCCTCAGTACCTGAGGTCTGCGTCGTCGGTCCGTGAGGACGTTTGGCCGGTCTAGCCGGGCCGGTTCCGGTACGAGTTCAGACGGCGGACCAGATCAGTAGAAGACGTCTGGCCCAACGGGTCCTGCAGGGTGAACGAGCGCGCCGTGCCGTCGTCGATCCTCACCACGTATTGACGGCGGTCACCACCGGCGGCCGGCACCGGCGATCGGAACGCGTCGTCGGATCGCTCCACCTCCGTCACCAGGCTCTCCAGCAGGGCCGCCTCGTCGTCGGGCAACGCCGAGGTGTCGACGTCGATCGTCTTCTCCAGGGCGGGGAAGTAAGCGATGCCGCCCGTCTGGTGTAGCTGAATCTGCATGGCCGTCCGCCTCCGTTGGCCTGACCCCTGATCACCGCGTCTGCTATCTCACCATAGACACGGCGACGGGGTCAGGGCAACGGCGGCCGTGGCTCGGCCGGTGCGCCGCCTGGCGCTACCGGGTGTGGCTGGGTGACGCGATGCTGCTGACCGTGTCCATCGCGAACGCCTGGACGTCGGTGGCCACCGACGTCCAGGTCGCCTCCGGCCCGCCCTCACGCACCAGCAGCCGACCGCTCCGGTCGAGGATGGCGATCCGGTTACCGTCCAACGCGAAGGTCTGCACCTCACTGGCCGCCAGGGTCCACGATGACCCCAGCGACCCCTGTTGGATCATCAGCTCGCCGTTGATGTGCAGGACGGCAATCCGCGCCACGAAGCCGTCCTGGCTGCCACCATCCCCGGAGTCGCCACCGGTTCCGCCATCCGAGCCGGCGCCGGTGGTGATCCCCACCTGGCTCCAGGCCTCCACCAGGGCAGTCCGCTCCGCCTGGCCGAACAGCGCCTCCGCGTGCACCACGGTGAGGTCGGCGAAGCCCTGGAACGTGACGTCAGCCGGCAGCTGATCATCGATACACGTCTCGAACCAGACCCGGCCGGCTTTCTCCCACGCGAAACCGCCCAAAGCGGTCGCGTACAGGTAGAAGGCGTGGTTGGGAATGCCGGAGTTGATGTGCACCCCCCCGTTGTCGTCGGTCGTGTCGACGTAACCGTCCATGCTGCCCGGCTGCGGGTCCTTGCCCAGCACCGGGTCGTCGTAGGCCGTGCCGGGTGTAGCCATCGAGCGGAGCGCTACTCCGTTGACGGCCGCGGTGAACAGTCCCTCACCGATCAACCAGTCGGCGGCTTCGACGGTCTCGGAGTTCAGGTGCTGCTTCACCATGGAGCCGAAGACGTCGGAGATCGACTCGTTCAGGGCACCGGACTGGCCCTCGTAGACCAGGCCTGATTCGGCCTGGGTCACGCCGTGGGTCAGCTCGTGGCCTATGACGTCGACGGAGATGGTGAAGCGGTTGAAGATCTCGCCGTCTCCGTCTCCGTAGACCATCTGGGAGCCGTCCCAGAACGCGTTGTTGTAGTCACGGTCGTAGTGGACGGACCCGATCAGGTCTCCGCCGGCGTTGTCCCAGGAGTTGCGCCCGAACACGGTCGCGTAGAAGTCCCAGGTGGCGCCCATGTAGTCGTACGCCTCGTCGACGGCGACGTCACTGCTCGGGCCGGCGCCTTCGTCGCGTACCAGTTCTCCGGGCAGATCTGTCAGCTGTTTGGCGTCGTAGATGTGGCGCTGCTTCACGGTGTCCTGAGTGATGCGAGGTGGGCGGCCTGCACCGGCGCTACCCTCCACCACCCGTGAATCGCGAAGAGTCGAGTCCACCACGAGCGCCCGACGCGCCCGCTCCTGCTGTGCGCGTGATCCGTTGCGCGCGATGTTCTCCAGCAGATACGGCGGCAGAATGCCGTGCGGAACGTGCTGGTGGTGCGACCTGGTCATCGTGAACCCCTCCTGATGCGGTTGACGTACTGGGGCTATCTCACACCCTCGGTCTGACAGTTTGTCCGGATCCGACCTGGCGTCGCGCCCAGGGTGAGCCCACCGTCATCACCATCGAGGCGATCGCCACGAGGGAGGACCCCGGCCTGAAGGTGTGCACCGATCTACAGTCGACGGCTGCCGTAGTAGGCGTGCCGCATCAGGTCAGCCATGTCGTCCAGCATCGGCATCCGCGGGTTGGCCGGCGCGCACTGGTCCTCGTAGGCGTTCATCGCCTGGACCGGGAGAGCATCCAGGAACACCGTCTCGTCGATGCCCAGCTCCTTGAACGACCCCTCGATCCCGACCGCCGCCCGGAGCTCCTCGACCGCCGCCGCGAGAGCCTCGACGCCCTGGGCCGGATTGGCGGCGGGAAGACTCAGGTGTCGGGCAATTTCGGCGAACCTCTCGGGTGCCTGGTAGTCCTCGTACTTGGGCCACGAGTTGAGCTTGCTGGGCACGGTTCCGTTGTAGCGGATCACGTGTGGGAGCAGCACGGCGTTGGTCCGGCCATGCGCCACGTGAAACGTCGCCCCGAGCGTGTGCGCCATGGCGTGCGCGATGCCGAGGAACGAATTCCCGAACGCCATCCCGGCGATGGTGCCGGCGTTGTGCATCTTCTCCTGCGCCACCGGATCCCTCCGGCCGAGGGTCACCGACCGCTCCAGGTAGCTGAAGATCATCTTGATGGCGTGCAGAGCCAAGCCGTCGGTGAAGTCGCTGGCGTAGACCGACACGTAGGTCTCGATCGCGTGGGTCAGGGCGTCGAAGCCGCTGTCGGCGGCGACCACTGCGGGCAGGCTGCGCACCAGGACCGGGTCGATGATCACCACGCTCGGCGTCAGCGAATAGTCGGCCAACGGATACTTCTTGCCCGTGGACGCGTCGGTGATGACCGCGAAGGGGGTGACCTCGGCGCCGGTTCCCGACGTCGTGGGAATGCACACCAGCCGGGCCAGACCACCCAGGGTGGGAAACGCGAACGCCCGCTTGCGGATGTCGAGGAACTTCTCCCGCATGTCGGCGAAGTCCACGTCGGGGTGCTCGTAGAGCAGCCACATGACCTTGGCCGCGTCCATCGGGGAGCCACCACCGACGGCGATGATCGTGTCGGGGCGGAACGCGCGCATCGACGCGGCTCCCCGGACGACGGTCTCCATGCTGGGCTCCGGCTCGATGTCGTCGATGATCTGGACCACCACTCGGTCGGCGCGCCGACCCAGGACCGCGGAGACCCGTTCGACCACCCCCAGACGGGTCATCGTCGCGTCGGTGACGATCGTCACCCGGGACACGTCGGGCAGGTCGATCAGGTAGCGGATCGAGTTGGGCTCGAAATAGATCTTGGACGGGAGCTTGAACCACTGCAGGTTGTTGTTGCGGCGACCGATCCGCTTGATGTTGATCAGGTTGACCGCCGAGATGTTGTTCGACACCGAGTTCCGGCCGTAGCTGCCGCAGCCCAGCGTGAGTGAGGGGAGGAAGGCGTTGTAGATGTCTCCGATCCCACCCAAAGAGGAGGGGGCGTTCCAGATGACCCGCACCGCCTTGACACGATGACCGTACGCTTCGGCGACCGCGGCGTCTTCGGTATGGATCACCGCCGAGTGCCCGAGACCGTTGAACTCCACCATGGCTGCGGCCAGGTCAAACCCCTCCTCGGCCGTCTCGGCCCGCAGCACCGCGAGGACGGGGCACAGCTTCTCCCGGGTCAGCGGCTCGGTGGGGCCGACCGATCCGACCTCCACCAGGATGACCGAGGTGTCTTCCGGCACGACGAAGCCCGCCTGCTCCGCGATCCAGGCCGCCGACTGTCCCACCACGTCGGCGTTGAGCTTCGCCTCGTCGCACCCCGTGCCATGAGCCTGAGCCCCGAAGATGAACTCTTCGAGCTGGCGCTTCTCGGCGGCCGACGTGACGTGGGTGTGCAGCTGGACGAACTCGGCCATCGCGTCGTCGTAGACGACCGCATCGATGATGACCGCCTGCTCGGAGGCGCACACCATGCCGTTGTCGAACGCCTTCGACAACACGATGTCGTGCACCGCTCGGCGGACTTTGGCCGCGGAGTGGATGTAGGCCGGCACGTTGCCGGCGCCGACCCCGATGGCCGGCTTGCCGGCGGAGTAGGCCGCCTTGACCATGGCGTTGCCCCCGGTGGCCAGGATCATGGCCACGCCGTCATGAGCGATCAGCGCGCTGGTCGCCGCGATCGACGGCTCGGAGATCCACTGGATGCAGTCGACGGGTGCTCCGGCGGCGACAGCGGCATCGCGGACCGTCCGGGCCGCCTCGACGCTGCACGCCTGGGCAGCCGGGTGGAAGGCGAAGATGATCGGGTTCCGGGTCTTCAAGGCGAGCAGGGCCTTGAACACCGCCGTCGACGTCGGGTTGGTGACCGGCGTGATGCCGGCGACGACACCGACCGGCTCGGCGATCTCGACGATACCGTCCAGATCGTCCCGCGAGATGACCCCGACCGTCTTGGCGAGAGCCATGTTGTGGGTGACGTGCTCGCTGGCGAACAGATTCTTCACGGCCTTGTCCTCGAAGACGCCACGCCCTGTCTCCTGGACCGCCAGCATGGCCAGCTCGGCATGGCGCGACAGGGCAGCCACCGACGCCTTCTTGACGATGCGGTCGATCTGTTCCTGGGTGAAGGGTTCGTAGGCGGTCAGAGCCACCATGGCTCGGTCGACCAGGGTGTCGATCTCGTCGGGGGGTGCCGTCTCAGTCGGGCTGGCCGTCTCGTTGACGATGGTGTCGAGCTCGCGATTCATGGTGACCCTTCTCAGCAGGCGGCTGGTGGCCGTAGGGGCGCACGCGTGGCCTTGCTCGCCTTTCCTCCAGCCTCGGGGTTGGTGCTTCGAACCGACAGGGGTAATGGTCCTGCTGACCCGGGCCCTAGGTCCCGACCCGGTGAGGCAGCTTCTCCCCTACGATGAGCACCTGACAGCATGGGAGCTGCCTGGACCGGGGGGTCTTCTATGCAGCCGATCAGCCGCCGCGCGGCTCTGCTGGGAGTGGTCGCGGCTGGACTCGCCGGCTGTGCCCGAGCGAAGCAGCCGCCGCCCGCCGCCTCGCCCAGCGCCCCCGCACCCAGCTCCAGCGTGCCCGCACCCACGGTCAGTCCGGTGCCGAGCGGGAAGCCCAGCCTGTCCCCCGTCGTCGACACTCGGCCGCGTTGGCCGCTCACCGGCCGGCTGCTGACCAACCCGGGCGATGCGGCGCACGCGGCCGTTGCGGTCAAGGTCCCCGACAACCGCAGGGAACATCCGCAGCGGGGCATCGACGAGGCCGACATCGTCTTCGTCGAGCTCGAGGGCTACCGAGACTCCGCGGGCTACAGCGGGACGCGGCTCGTCCCCGTCTTCCACTCCCGGATGGCCAAGACGGTCGAGCCGGTGCGGTCCATCCGGCCCGTGGACATCCCGCTGCTCAGCCCGATGGACGCGCTGATCGGCAACACCGGGGCGGCGCCCTGGGTGATCAACTACGTCAAGCACTACCGCGCGCACCTCGAGGGCACCCTGTCGTACCTCGCCATGAAGGGCACCGGGGCCTACGGCACGGATCAGTCGCGGGTGTATCGGCTGAACGGTCAGACCTACTACGACAAGGCGACGGTCTGCCATCCCGCCGTGCTGGCGCAGCAGACCAGGCGGTTCGCAGCGGGCCCACCCCATCTCTACTTCCCGTTCGCCTCGACCGATGCCGAGGTCAGCGCCGCCGCGCAGGGCAAGCCCGGCCGCTCGATCAAGATTCCGTACAAGGGCGACGGCTACTTCATGGCCTACAGCTATGACCCGAGGTCGCGGCGGTACCGGCGCAGCATGCCGTGGGGTCCGCACGTGCTGGCCGACGGCCATCGGGTCTCGACGGACAACGTGCTGATCATCCAGGCCAAACAGCACTACGGGAAGCTCTTCCACGGCGGTGGCCACGACGAGCCGCTGCACGACATCATCGACGCGACCGGTGCGTTCTCCTACTTCAACCGCGGACGCTACGTCACCGGGACCTGGCGCAAGGGCGCCGTGACCGAGCCGTTCACGTTCACCCTGGCCAGCGGCACACCCTTCAAGATGGCGCCCGGTCAGACGTTCGTCGAGCTGCCCGACACCAAGGCCAGGATCGGCATCAAGGGGTGATCGCCACCGTTCCCTGAGCCTGTCGACGCTGGCCACAGGCTCAGGGAAGGCGTGCGTCGTGCTAGCGCAGGTCGTACCGGTCGAGCTCCATCACCTTGGCCCACGCGGCGGCGAAGTCCTCGGCGAACTTGCCGGCCGCGTCGTCGGAGCCGTAGACCTCCGCGACGGCACGCAGCTCGGAGTTGGAACCGAACACCAGATCGGCGCGGGTGCCGGTCCAGACCACCGAGCCGTCGACGGTGCCCTCGAACGTGTCGGCCCCTTCGCCGGTCGCCGACCAGAGGACGTCGGTGTCGAGCAGGTTGACGAAGAAGTCGTTCGACAGCACACCCACCCGGTCGGTGAGCACCCCGTGGGTCGAGCCGCCCTGGTTGGCGCCGAGCACCCGGAGTCCGCCGACGAGCACGGTGAGCTCCGGTGCACTGAGCGTCAGCAGGTTGGCCCGGTCCACCAGCAGATACTCCGCCGGGAGCCGCGACCCCTTGCCCGCGTAGTTGCGGAACCCGTCGGACGTGGGTTCCAGTGCGGCGAACGAGTCCACGTCGGTCTGCTCGGCCGTGGCGTCGGTTCGGCCGGGTGTGAACCGTACCGAGACCGGATGTCCAGCGTCGGCGGCCGCCTTCTCCACCGCGGCAGAGCCGGCCAGCACGATCATGTCGGCCAGGGAGATCCGCTTGTTCCCGGTCTGCGCATCGTTGAACGCCGTCGCCAGCTGTTCCAGCGAGCGGAGCACGACCGCCAGCTCACCCGGGTCGTTGACCGCCCAGCCGGACTGCGGGGCGAGTCGGACACGGGCACCGTTCGCCCCGCCCCGCTTGTCGCTTCCGCGGAACGTGGACGCCGAGGCCCACGCGGTCGACACCAGCTGGGCCACGGTCAGACCCGAGTCGAGGATCGACCGCTTGAACCCGGCGATGTCATGGTCGTCGATCAGCTCATGGTCCAGCGCGGGCAGCCGGTCCTGCCAGATCAGCTCCTCGATCGGGACCTCCGGCCCGAGGTAGCGCTGGATCGGTCCCATGTCACGGTGAGTCAGCTTGAACCAGGCCCGAGCGAACGCGTCGGCGAGCTGGTCAGGGTGTTCGTGGAACCGCTTGGAGATCGGCCCGTACACCGGGTCGACGCGCAGCGCCAGGTCGGTGGTGAGCATCGTCGGAACGCGACGCGGCGAGTCCGTCGTCGGCCCGGGCACGGCGTCTGCGCCGGCACCGTCCTTGGGCCGCCACTGGTAGGCACCGGCGGGGCTGGTCATCAGCTCCCACTCGTAGCCGAAGAGGTTGTCGAAGTAGCCGGTGCTCCACTGGGTCGGCAGCGCGGTCCAGGTCACCTCCAGACCGCTGGTGATCGCGTCGGCCCCCTTGCCGGTGTGGTAGGTGCTGGACCAGCCCAGACCCATCTCGTTCAGGTCCGCACCCTCGGGCTCCGGACCGAGGTGGTCGGCGGGTCCGGCTCCGTGGGTCTTGCCGAAGGTGTGACCGCCGGCGATCAGCGCCACCGTCTCCTCGTCGTTCATGGCCATCCGGCCGAAGGTCTCTCGGATGTCGATCGCCGAGGCGAGTGGGTCGGGTTTGCCGTTGGGACCCTCCGGGTTGACGTAGATCAGACCCATCTGCACCGCGGCGAGCGGAGACTCCAGCTCGCGGTCGCCGGTGTAGCGATCGTCGCCGAGCCAGGTCTGCTCCGGGCCCCAGTAGACGTCCTCATCCGGCTCCCAGGCGTCCGGGCGGCCGCCGGCGAAACCGAAGGTCTCAAAACCCATTGTCTCGAGAGCGACGTTGCCGGTCAGGACCAGCAGGTCCGCCCAGGACAGCGCCCGGCCGTACTTCTTCTTCACCGGCCAGATCAGCCGCCGCGCCTTGTCGAGGTTGCCGTTGTCGGGCCAACTGTTCAACGGGGCGAAGCGCTGTTGTCCAGCGCCGGCACCGCCGCGTCCGTCGGCGGTCCGGTAGGTGCCGGCGCTGTGCCAGGCCATCCGGATCATCAGCGGCCCATAATGACCGAAGTCGGCCGGCCACCAGTCCTTCGAGGTGGTGAGCACCGTGGCGATGTCGGCCTTGACCGCAGCCAGGTCCAGGGTGTTGAACGCCGCGGCGTAGTTGAACTCCGCGCCCATCGGGTCAGCGACCGCCGGGTTCTTGGCGAGGATCTTGAGGTTGAGCCGATCGGGCCACCAGCGTTGGTTGGCGTTGCCCTGGGTCGGCTCGGGAGCGCGGACGTGAGCGACCGGGCAGGCCCCGGACTCCGGCTGCGGCTCGTTGATCTCGCCGACCACGGCGTTCGGCTCGTCCGGCTGGTGGTGCGTGGTGCCGGTCTCGTCGACCGGGCGTTGGTCCGTCATGGGCATCCTTCTTCGTGATCGGTGTGGGTGGGGCTGTTCTGCGGCGGGTGGCCTGGGGGCACCGGGGTCGGCGTCGGCGTGATCACGGACTGGCGTCGCTGGACGTGCAGGTGGCACAACGTCCCCAGTAGATGACCTCCGCGACGTCGATGGTGAAGCCGTGGTCGTCGGAGGCCGTCAGGCACGGAGCCGACCCCACGGCGCAGTCGACGTCGGCGATGGCCCCGCACGAGCGACACACGACGTGATGATGGTTGTCGGCCACCCGCGACTCGTACCGGGCGACATGACCGTCCGGCTGGATACGACGGATC
>JBBRYD010000018.1:0-41385 GCA_038238065.1 Propionibacteriales bacterium
GACGAGGCCGAGGCGGCCTCAGCCAAGGCCTCCGCGCTGCTGCCGGTGTCGCCTCAGACCGCCTCGTCCCTGGTGGTGGCAGCCGTCCGGGCGCAGACGTTGACCCGAATCGGCCGCTCTGGCGAGGCAGTGGCGTTGATGCGTCAAGTGCTGCCGACTGACGACGGGTCACCCTCGGCGGGCCGGGCCCTCGGACTGATCGCCTTGGCCGATGCTCTGTCGGCGGCGGGCGATGCCGGGGCTGCCGAGTCCACCGAGCGCGTCTTCGCTGAGGCAGCGCGCGAAGTGGTGGGGTCGGCGGTGGGGGGACGATCCGTGCGGTCGCGCGTCCAGGACCTGGCCCGCGGAATCGTGAGCCGGGGTGACGGGCCCGTGTCCTGGGATCCTCTGCCGTTGTCCGCCTCGTACGCCGCCACGACCGCCTCCCCGGCTTCCTCGGGCCTGGCGGGAGACGTAGGGGCCGGGACTGACGCACAGGACGAGACAGCTGCCTGGCTGGTGGCCGAGCGAACGGAGGCGCACCGCCGCGAGCAGGAGCTCCTGGAGCAGGCGCGAGTCGACGGCGAGCGCCGCGAGGTTGCCCGAGCCGAGGCCGAACGGGCCGCCGCCCAGCAGCGCGAAGCCGCGGAAGCCGAGGCCGCACGAACCGAACGGCTCGACGCCGAGCGCCGCACCGCGGCGGAGGAGGCCGAACGGTTGGCGATCAAGGCCCGGCGTCAGGAACGTCTCGAGGCGCACCGGCTGGAGATGGCCGAGCAGGAGCGCGAACGTCGCGAGCTGGAGCTCCTCGAGACCGAGCGTCTGAGGGTCGAACCCGTCGAGCCGGAGCACAATCAGGACACGCGCCAGGACCGGGAGCTGGACCACGCACTCCAGGAGTGGCGCGATGCCCGAGCCCGAGGGGACCGCCGAGGCGCCCGGACGGCCAACGAGCGGGTGGCCGAGCTGCTGCGTCCTCGATCCGCGGCCGACCCGGACCAGTACGGACCACAGCTCGTGGAGGCTCTCGAGGAGCTGTCCAGCGCCCGGCTCCGCGGAGGCGATCTGTGGGGGTCACGAGCCCCGGCGAAAGAAGCCCGGGCGCTGGCCAAGGCCCTGGGTCGGTGACCGACGAGCAGCATCGGCGCACCCGAGCAGCCGAGAGCTACAGCGGGAAACCCCTGCGAGCCTGGTAGTCGCGATAGGAGTCGTAGTGCGCGTCTCCGCAGGCCGTGCACCGGCAGCCGTAGTTGGTGTAGGTGTTCGGGAGTCCGTGCTCGACTCCTGGTGGGAGCTCCGACGAAGCCCGGTAGAGCCGTCTCTGGCGGCAGTCGTCGGCCCAGGCTGCTCGGCAGCGGTCACAACGACATCCGTGGTAGGAGTAGGTCGAGGGACTCCCGTGATCGTCCTTGGTCATTCCGCGCTCCTCGCTCAGGGGACCTTCCCGGCGGAGCGCAAGTATACAGCGTAAACTTACGCGGTAAACCTTCCTTCGGCTGGCGTGTCGCCTTCTACGCCTACGCCGCGGTCGGCACCGACCGCTACCCACCCTTCACGCTGGCCCGTACCGACTACCCAGCCGACTTCGACGTCGCCTATCCCGAGCACCTGTCGCGCGGCCTCGTCCTGGTCAAGTCCTGGTTGCTGGCCATCCCGCAGCTCTTCATCGTCGGACTCTTCACCGCCAACGTCTTCTCATGGTGGACCAACCGTGACCAGTGGATCTCCGGCTCCCCGACCAGCTCGGGGATCTCCCTCCTGGGGGTGCTCGTCCTGGTCGGAAGTGTGATGCTGCTGATCACCCGGAGATTTCCGCCGGCGCTCTCCGACTTCATCCTCGGACTCAACCGGTGGGCCTTCCGCGTGCTGGCCTACGTGGCCCTGATGACCGACGATTACCCGCCGTTCCACCTGGACCAGGGCCAACACGACCCCGCAGACGTCGTGAACTCCGCTCAGGACCTTGGTCCCGCGCGTTGAGGGCAAAGGACCGTCGTATCGGCCCGGGTCGAGGACCAGGCTGGAACCAACGCTAGGGCTGCAGCCAGAAGGGTGCTGACATGAAGAAGGTACTGGTCGCCTACGCGACCCGGATGGGGTCAACCGCCGAGATCGCCCAGGCCATCGGCGACGAGCTGAGCCAGTACGGACTGCGCGTCACGGTCTCCGCCTGTGCCGACGCGGGCGGCGTCGAGCAGTTCGACGCCGTCATCGTCGGCAGCGGGCTCTACATCGGACGCTGGGACGCCGCCGCCGTGGACTTCCTGGATGCGCAGGCGGCTGGTCTCGCCAGTCGCCCGACCTGGCTCTTCCAGTCCGGTCCCTGCGGTGATGGCGCACAGGACGCGAAGACCCCCACACCCCACAAGATCCTCAAGCGCACTCGCCGACTCGGGATCGACGCTCCCGTCACCTTCGGTGGCCGCTTGCAGAAGTCCACCAGTACCGGACCCGTCAGCCGCTGGCTGGCCACGGGTGCGCTCGCCGGCGACTTCCGCAACTGGGACGACATCCGGGCGTGGGCGGCTGACAAGGCCGACCAGTTGTTCAGGACCCCGTCGGGGGCAAGCCAGGAACTGTCAGCGGCCCTCGGCGACGCCGAGCCCGGCACTCCTCATCCCCAGTTCATCTGAGCCAGCAGAAGCGGAGCGGGCATGTCGGTGGTACCCAGATCGCGGCCGTCACGCCGCTGCTCACGCGGCACGGGTCCGCCATGCTGTGGTCCGCCGTGGCCGGCTTCGGCATGGTGATCTGGATCGTGGCCGAGATCGGCTTCATCCACACCCTGATGTGGGCCCAGATGAGGATCACCGGGCGCACGGTCGGCACGGCCCCCCATCCCGGCACATGAACCAGGTCACGGAACCCAACGACCACGACGCGAGGCACCTGACGCAGTCGTCGCTCAACGCAGGTCTGGACGAACCGGTCCGCGACAGCGCCCGGCGCGAGCGGCGTCCGACTCGGGTCAGCTCAGACGACCTGATGTCGCTCGTGAGCAGCCCGACCTCTGCACCGCTGCAGGTCGGCGCCGTCCTGATGCTGGACGTCCGCTCCGGGATCGAGCCGGCTCGATGGCTCGAGGAGCTGGACCGACGACTTCCAGGTGTGCCACGGCTACGGCAACGGCTCCTCCGGGTCCCCCCGGGGTGCGGCCGGCCGGTCTGGGTCGACGACCCCGCGTTTCGCATCCAGGACCACATCAGCGTCTCGACCAGCCCTGTTCCCGTCGGCCGCGCGGCCGTCCTCGCGAGTGCTGCTGAGCTGGTGTCGACACCGTTGGCCGACGACCACCCTCTGTGGCTGGGCCGGCTGGTGCTGGACGTCGACGGCGAGCATGCTGCGCTGATCCTGGTGTTCCACCACGTGCTGGCCGACGGCCTCGCCGGACTCGCGGTGCTGGGCCGGCTGGTCGACGGGCCTGCCCTGCTGCTGGACCCGGGCTTCCCCCGTGCGACGCCTTCGCACTGGTGGCTGGCGCGCGACGCCGCGGCCGGACACCTCAGGTCGATGCGGCAGCTGCCTCACACCCTTCGCCGGATGGTCAGTGCGGTGGCCGAGCTGGCGCCGACCGCCACCGCGCCGGCCCAGACCTGCTCGCTCAACCAGCAGACCGGACCACGACGATGCTTCGAAACCGTCACCACCGACCTGGCGTCGGTGCGCGCGCTGGCTCACCGCCACGACGCCACAGTCAACGATGTGGCCCTGGCCGCCATCACCGGCGCCCTCGACCACCTGCTGCTGGTCCGGGGCGAGAGGCTGCCCGGCCTCGTCGTCCCGATCCCGTTCTCGCGACGGCTTCATTCCGGCACCGACGAGCTGGGTAACCAGAGCGGGGTCATTCCGCTGCTGCTCCCCACCTCCGGGACGTTCGAGGACCGCCTCGCCGCGATCGCCGAGCTCACGTCAGCCGCCAAGGGAAGCGAGCGCGGAGCGTCGACGGCGGTACTCGGTCCCCTGTTCCGTCTGCTGGCCGCGTTCGGTCTCTACCAGCGGTTCATCGACCACCAGCGTCGGATCCACACCTTCATCAGCAATCTCCGTGGGCCTGAGACGAGGCTCGACCTGATGGGCTGCCCGGTCACCGAGATCATCCCGCTCAGTGTCGCGATCGGTAACGTGACCGTTGCCTTCACGGTCCTGTCCTACGCCGGCGCCCTCACCATCACGGTGAACGCAGACCCCCACACCTGTCCCGACCTCCCAGTCCTC
This sequence comes from Propionibacteriales bacterium, assembly GCA_038238065.1. Taxonomy (GTDB): domain Bacteria; phylum Actinomycetota; class Actinomycetes; order Propionibacteriales; family Propionibacteriaceae; genus Microlunatus. The sequence continues at coordinate 4,195 of JBBRYD010000018.1, forward strand.
CGCGCAGCGCTCGAAAGCCAGCTGGAGGGACAGCTGCTCAGCTAGTAGAGGTCGGTCCGCCGGTCAGCGAAGACGTCGTTCCAGGGGCCACACCGCTTGTCCAGGGCTCGGCCCAGGTCGACGTCAGCGACGAGCACGGTCTCCTCCCCCAGTGCGGGACCCGCCACCAGGTGGCCGTCGGGGTCACTGATGACGCTGCCGCCGATCCAGTCCACGCCACGCTCGGCCCCCACTCGGTCGGCGACGGCCACGAAGACGCGGTTCACGGCTGCGTTGGCCTGGGCCTTCAGTACCTCTGGTGGACGTTCCCCGGCCACCTCGCGGACGGCCGGCCAGTTGGACGGGCCCAGCACGATCTGCGCCCCGCGGAGGGAGACGTCGCGCACCATCTCGGGAAACTCCAGGTCGTAACAGATCATCGCCGCCAGCTGGCCGAGGCGGGTCTGGACGACCGGCGCACGCTCCGAGCCGACGGCGAACACTCGCTTCTCGGTCCCCCACAGATGGGTCTTGCGATAGATAGCCAGCACGTCGCCACCGTCCACCACGACCAGGCTGTTGTACGGACGCTCGCCGGCGGACCGCTCGCAGAACCCGGCCACCACGACCGCGCCGTGGCGCCGGGACAGCTCGCGGTAGAGGCTGACAGTGTCCCCGTCCGGTGACTCGGCGCGCAGGTTGGCCTCGGCCAGGTCGCGGAACACGTATCCCGACGTCGCCAGCTCGGGCAGCACGATCAGGTCCGCACCCGATGCGGCTGCCTCAGCAGCTGCCTCGACCACGACGTGCCGGGTTCGGTCGGGATCGTCGATGTTGATCCGGATCTGGCAGACCGCAACCCGCGTCAGCTCAGCCACGCCGAGCCGCTCAGTCGTCTTCGGTGGCCGTGACCATCACGGCGACGGGGGCGAGGTAGCCGTTGGGGTCCAGCATCCAACCGGTGAGGAAAGCGTCCTCCACCACGTCGGCCGCCCACTCGAGGGGGACCCGGCCGTCTCCGGCGTTGACCACCAGCAGCTCCCCGGTCCCCTCGGTGGCCGCGTCAGCACCGGCTTCGAGAAGCGTGAACCGACGCCAGCTGCCGGGCGGTACCGACAGCATGTCCTGAGCTGCCAGCACCACCGTCTCCTCGGCCCCGCCGGTGTTCAGCGTGACCTGCCAGCGGCCGGACTTCACCAGCAGGGTCTGGCTGAGGCCGTGCCGGTGCCGAAGGAGACCCTCACCGGGTGAGGCGCGGAGCCACGCCAGGTTGAAGCTGTGCGGCTCGTGCAGGCGGGGCACCGCCCGCCGGTCCTCGCTCATGCCGTAGCCGATGACCTGGCTCAGCTCGGCGCTGCCGCCCGGCAGGCCGACGCACAGGAAGGAGCGACGACTGTAGCCACGGTCCGCCGGCTGCGTGACCCGCCCCCGCATGTCTTCGGGGCTGTAGGAGGTCAGCTCGTCGATATAGGCCTGCTTCATCGGCTTGACCAGGGGCACGTCTGGCGGCACCTCGTCGCCGGCCACGGTGTCGATCAGCCTGTTGTCGGCGGTCAGGTGCAGCCCGTAGGACTCGGCCTCCTTCAGCACCGACGGACCCCAGATGATGCCTCCGGTGACGTCCTGGCCGAGGATCGTCAGCAGCAGCCCCTCGTCGGGACCCTGGTTGGTGAAGCCGCGGAAGATCCAGCTCGGCACGGAGATGACGTCGCCGTCACGGCTGAGGTACTCGCCGTCCTTGCCGTCCACGCCCCAGCGGATCCGGAAGGTGCCGCCGAAGTTGATGAACACCTCGGCGGTGAAGTGCAGATGCAGGTTGTTGTTGACGCCGTTGGGCATCCCGGCCGCACCCACGTTGTATCCGTGCGGCTCGCTCAGGTTGATGAACTGTTTCGCGTTCTGGGACACCCCCGGGCCGATGAACGCGTAATTGGACTTGCGGTCGGAGCCGGGGGTGCGGCAGTCGATGAAGGCGGCGTTCTCGGCCACCCAGTCGGAGCGGCGGATGGTCCTGCGGTCCACCTCGGTGGAGGGGACGGCCACGTCGGTCATGGGTTCCTTTCGCAGCGAGCGCTCAGTAGATGTTGTTGCTGACGTAGGGGATGTCGCCACGGCGGGCCGCGATCTGGGCGCGCACGGCGATCTCGTCGTAGACGCGCACCTCACGGACCAGCCGACCGTCCTGCACCAGAAACTGCGAGACCCCGAGAATCTCCACCGGGGAGTCAGTCAGCTGTCCGAAGTCGGCAGTTCCGTTGTAGCGCCCTCGGAAGACCCAGGTCACCGCGACCCGCAGCCCGGCGTAGCGCGCGGCCGAATGGGTGGCCACGTCACGCACCTCGAACTGGCCGGCGGGAAACGGCCGGATCATCTCGAGCAGCGCGCGCCGGTAGCCCTCGGGCCGGATCACCGTGCGGTACCCGACGGTGTGCAGCATCAGGTCGCGCACCCAGTACTGCTCGACCCGGTTGAGTAGTCGATTGTTCCAGACCTGGTCGATGAAGTCGAGCACCAGCTGCGCCTCGGGCCTGAAGTCGTCGGGACGGGGTCCGGAGTCGCCGACGGCGAGCACGTCGCGCGGAGCCGCCTGGGTCATGCTGCCGGAGTAGCCGATGAAGGCCGCGTGCCGAGCCACCTCCTCGGGGTCCTGGCCGAGCTGCAGGGCGATGGCCAGGGAGTCGCGCAGCACCCATTCCTCGACCATCCGGCCGCGTCGGTAGAGGCAGTTGGCCACGGTCCGGCTGACGACGTCGGTATCGGGATCGACGGAGAACACCAGATGCGAGCTCAGGAACGCGTCGTCGCCACGGGCCTCCCAGACGACGTCCTCGGCCTGGCCGATGCGGTCCGGAGTGGCGGAGATACGCATCAGGCTGCCCTCGAGCACCTCCTCGACACCGACGGACGTCCCGTACGCGCCGTGGACGATGGAGTCGGGTTCGTAGTTCTCCCGGATATGACCGATGGCGCGGTCCACCCAGATCAGGTCGGTCACCTCCCGGATGAAATCGTCCGGGTCCGCGTAGGGCTGGTACGCGATCGGGTCCAACGCCATGATCTCTCCTGCTCCGGTGACGGGTGCTGGCTCAGTGTATGCGTATGCATGGGCAGTGCTGGACGCCGACGCGGAACGCGGCGACGGGGTCAGGGGGCAGGCCCGAGCGTCCGACGCTCGACCAGTCGACTCGGGAACTGCTCGTGCCGATAGGGCGGCCCCACGCCTGATTCGATGCGGGCGACCAGCAGACCTGCCGCACACCGAGCCATCGCGTCGAGGTCGAAGGCCACCGTGGTCAGCTGCAGCACCGGCCAGCGCGCCGCCGGCAGATCGTCGAACCCGGCGACGGAGACGTCGCCCGGCACAGTCAGCCCGAGATCGTGGGCCGCGTTCAGCGCCCCGTACGCCACGACGTCGCTGCCGCAGACGATCACCGTCGGCGGCTCGTCCCGCTCCAGCACCCGACGTGCCCCGGCGTAGCCGGTCTCCATCTCGAACGGGCCGCGATAGCTGAGCGCGCGGCTGATCGCCACCGAGTCCACCGCGAGCGCGTCTCGCAAGGCACTCTCTCGATGCTCAGCCGTGCTGGTGTTACGCGGCCCGAAGATGGCAGCGACCCGGCGGTGTCCCAGCTCGAGGATCCGGTGCGCGAGCTGCTGCAGACCGATCGAGGCGTCGACCTCGGCCGAGTCGGCCTCCACCGAGTCCGACGTCCGGTTGAAGTACACGAACGGCACGCCACGGTCCCTCAGCCGGACCGGGAGGATGGAGTCGACGGTGGAGGTGGCGAGCAGCACGCCGTCGAGGGAGTTGCCGATCAGCCGGTCGGCCACCTGAGCGGTGTCAGAGGACTCGGTCTGCAGCACCAGCTGATAGTCCAGCGCCTCGAGCTCGCGGTGAATCGGGGCGATCACGTGCGGGTAGAACTGGTTCTCCAGGTCGGTCAGGAGCAACCCGACCCTTCGGGTGCGACCACTGGACAGGGCCCGACCGGTCTCGCTCGGTACGTAGCCGAGCGCGGCGGCCGCCGTCCGCACCCGACGCCTGGTCACCTCCGACACCTGCGAGCTGTCCCGCAGCGCCCGCGACACGGTGGGCTGGCTGACCCCGGCGAGGCGGGCGACGTCGCGGCCGGTCACCACCATGGCGGCGTCTCCTCTGCTGGCTGTCAGCGCAGCATAACCGCAAGGCCCCCCGGTCCTGACCGCACCACCGGTGTCGGCTCCGCGCTGTCGCATACGTATGCCAATGCTCGGTGGGCTGGTCGTCGCTAGGCTCGCGGTGCCCGGGACGACCTGTCGGCAGGCATGGTGGCCTGACGACATGCCTCAGAGGATGGACGGATCAACAGTCTCAAGGAACGCCTGCGCTCAGGTGCCCAGCTGGTCGGCACGTTGCTCCGGCTGCCCGCGGAGGACCTGATGGAGATGGTCGCGGTCAGCGGCTTCGACTTCATCGTGATCGACTGCGAGCACGGGCCGAACGAGGTGTCGGACCTCCGACGCCACATCGCGCTGGCCGACCGCTACCAGGTGCCGGTGATCGTCCGGGTCGGCTCCGACGAGCCGGCCCTGACCCTGCGCGCTCTCGACCAGGGTGCCAGCGGCATCATCGCGCCGCACATCGACACGCCGGCCCAGGCCGGGGCGCTGGTCGCTGCGGTGCACTACCCGCCGATGGGCCACCGGGGGTTCGCCACGTACACCCGGACGGGCGGTTTCGGCACCGTCGACCCGGCCGCCCACCAGGCTCGGATGCAGGCCGAAACCCTGGTGGTGGGCATGATCGAGTCCCCCGCGGGCGTGCGCGAGGCTGCCGGCATCGTCGCGGTCGACGGTCTGGACGCCATCATGGTCGGGACGGCCGACCTGCGCGCGTCCTCGGGACCGGAAGACCCAGAACCGGCCGAGGCCATCCGGACGGTGAACGACGCCCTAGCCGCACACGGCTGCTGGCGGATGGACATCGTCGCCACGCTTGCGGCGGCCGAGACCGCCTTCGCCGGCGGCGCCCAGCTGGTGGTGTACAACCTGGCCGCGTCGCTGATGAGCCACCTGGCCGACCTCCGTGGCGCCCGCCGCTAGCCCGGACCTGACTCCGCCGGCCCCCACCGGCCCAGGGCGGCTGACACCAGGCCGGGTTGCTCCAGCGTCGACAGGTGTGCGCATTTCCCGATGGTCGCCAGCCGCGCCCCGCTGACCAGCTCGGCGATCTCCTGGTGCTTGTCCAAGCCGCACAACAGGTCGTCGAGTGCCGCGATCACGACGGTCGGGCACCGTACGTCGCGCAGCCCGGGCCGCTCGTCGACCCGGGTGGCCTGCAGCTGCAGCTGGCGATCGAACCCGACCTCCCCCACCTCGTCGGCCATGGCCAGGGTGAGCTCCACCAGGTCCGGACGGCTGGACACCACAGCGGGCGACAACAGCGTCGGCACCAGCGACGCCTGCACCTCCCGGGCCGACTCCCGCTCCAGCCGGGTCCGCAGTCGCTGCCACCCCTGGCGCTGCTCCGGGGTCGGAGCGTACGGGTTGGTCGACAGCAGCGCCAGGCGGCTGACCCGCTCCGGCGCTCGGCGGATGACGGCCATGGCCACGATCGCGCCGAGGGAGAGCCCACCCAGCGCGAACCGGGTCGGCAGCTCGTCCAGCAAGCGGTCGACCTGCGTGTCCAGATCTGGCTCCGTCAGCACTAGGCCACGGACCTCCAGCCCCGAGGCAAAGGTGAGCGGCGACCACAGATCGGCGTTGCAGCCCATCCCGGGGAGCAGCACGAGCGGCTCCTCGAGACGCTTCTCGGTCGCGCGGCCAGGCATCCGCCAACCATAGGGGCCTTCGTCCGGTGCAAGACCACCTAGGGTCAGCCAGACGGTATTCTGCCCGCCATGGACCCACCGCGGCGTGCCGGGCGCCGCCGGGTGCTGGCGGGCGGATTGGGCGTTCTCGGTGCGACGATGGCTCCACCGTTCGTTCTCCTGGCTGGAGATGACCGACCGGAGATCGCCACGGCTGGGGACAGCATGCGTTGGGCCAACAGATCACGCGGCATCCCGTTCGCGAAGGACCCGAGCGTCGTCCGCTTCGGCGATCGCTACCTGATGTATTTCTCGGTTCCGCCGCAGCGGGGCGACAAGCGATGGGGTCAGGCAGTGGCGGCGAGCCACGATCTGTTGAACTGGGAGACCGTCGCCGAGCTCGACCGGGCCGGCCACGCCGAGGCGGACGGGATCTGTGCGGGCGGCGCGATCGTGCTGGGAGATCGGGTTCACCTCTTCTACCAGACCTACGGTCATGGATCAGCCGACGCGATCTGTCACGCGACGAGCCGTGACGGTGTCAACTTCCAACGATCGGCCGGCAACCCGGTGCTGCGGGCAGCCGGCGACTGGAACTGTGGCCGCGCGATCGACGCCGAGGCACACGTCGTCGGCGATGAGCTGTTCTGCTACTGGGCGACACGCGATCCGCAGTACAGGGTGCAGATGCTCGGCGTGTCCAGTGCACCTCTGGCGAGCGATCTGTCCGCACCGCACTGGCGGCAACGCTGCACCCAGAGCATTCTCAAGCCGGAACTGGCCTGGGAGAAGAACTGCATCGAAGCTCCCACGATCTGCCGCCGGGGCGATACCTACGTGATGTTCTACGCCGGCGCCTACAACAACGAACCTCAACAGATCGGGGTCGCGTTCAGCCGAGACGGAATTGCGTGGGAACGGATGAGTGAGCAACCATTCCTCGCCAACGGAAAGACCGGCGCATGGAACTCGAGCGAGTCCGGCCACCCGGGCATCTTCGTCGAACCGGTGGACGGCGCGACGTGGCTGTTCTTCCAGGGTAACGATGACGAGGGCAAGTCCTGGTATCTGTCGAAGCGGCGGATCGAGTGGGACGGACACATCCCCCGACTTGCCTGAGCCACGCCACCGACGGCCGAGTCCGCCCGGCCGGAGTGCCTCACCCGGCGCGTTCCGCTCGGCCGGTGCCCCCGCGTCTCGCCACGCCCTGCTGTGGATCGGCGCCGTCGGACTCACGGTTGCGCTCCAGTGGTCCTGGTTGGTGCTGTACCTGGACATCCGCTACACCTTCGGCGCGCTCCGCGCGGGAGGGCAGGCCGGCCTGCCGCCTGCTGACGTCTTCGTCCACCGACCCATGGCCAATCGGCTCCTCATGTCGTGGCTGGATCAGGTGACCGCCGGCCCGACCGTCCTCCGGGAGCGGCTCACCCTGAGCCTCGCGATCCTGACCGCCGGAATCGCCGGAGCTGGACTGGCCAGGACGCTTCGCGGATGGACGCCCGCGCCGGTGGCCACCGGAGTGGGACTTGCCACCTTCACGGCGCTGGCCTGGGCACCCAGCGTGACCGTTCTGCAACCCGAGTGGCTGGCAACCCTGCTCTGCGTCGGGGCGATCTCGCTCGGCCTTGCTGGTGGCCCCCGGCGGGTTGCCTCCTGGTCTTCCCCGCTGCTCGCGGGAGCAGGACTGCTGCTGGCCTTCGCCGCCCTGCAGAAGTACACCACCGCCACCACGGTGGTCGTGGCGCTGGGTATCGTGTTCGTCCGTGATCGTCGGAGAGCGGCGACCGTGGCGGGCTGGACCGCGATGCTCACTGCCTTGCTCCTGGGCCTCACGCTGGTCAACCACCACGAGTCGCAGTGGTTCCACGACATGCCGCGGCTCAATCCCCCTGGCGGTCTGTCCTGGCGGCCCCTCGGCCGTTCCCTGTGGAACCTCGCCTGCTTGAACCCGATCATCATGCTCTGGCCGGCAGCCACGGTCCTCGGCTTCAGGGTGTCGCGCTCCCGCATCTGGATGACCGGCTGTCTCGTCGCGGTGATCGTCGTGATGTCGGGCGTCATGGCGCAGAACGGCTACTTCCCTTATCACTATGCGGCCCTTCCGGTGCTGGCTGCCGCGCTGGTGGCCCTCGCCTGCGGTCAGTGGTGGCAGCGGACGGGAAGACTGCCGTCCCTCGTTCTCGTCGGGATGGCCTGGACTGCCCTCGCGGGATGGCTGGCGCGGCGCCCCTCCAGGTGGCGCGCGGAGCACGACGCGTGGGCCGTCGCCGGCGTGGTCGCCGTCATCGTGGTCTCGCTCAGCCTCGCCCTCTGGCAGAGCCGCGGACCCCGGGTGATGAGCCGTCAACGGTCTGCGCCGTTGGTGCTCGCGCTGACGCTATTCATCCTCGCGCCGGTGATCACCTTCCCCGCCTGGCCGCACACCCCCTACGCGATCTACTCGGCGCAGGCGAACCGTGCCTCGGAAAGTGCGGGGCGAGCCCGTGCCGTGGAGGTTGGACGGCAGATTCGAGCAGCAGCCGGTAGCGGTTCGGTGATCTATCTGGCCCGTCAGGACGCCCCGTATTTCGTCGGCCTCCCGACCAGCTGCCCTTATCCGACCGCGACCTTCCTGTACCGCAGCGCGCGGACCGCAGACGCCACCCGCCTGGCGAGCCTGCAGGAGAACCTGGCCTGTCTCCGCGATCCGACCACCAGGTTCTTGGTGTTGCAGCCTTCGATGATCGATGAGAGTCACGCCATCTCCTCGGTCAGAGAAACGGTGGCCGCCGAGTTCGACTGCCGGCACCCGGCGATGCGTGCAGGGAGTCTGCTCCTCTGCCCCCGCCGCTGACCCATCACGGCCGCTAGATCACGCGTTCTCCCTCTGCTGGCGCCGCTGCAGGCGCCGCAAGCTGGTGGGGCGGACCCAACGGAGCCGCTTCTGCACCTCGTCCGCGGACAGCTTTCCCACGGCCGTGTCGCTGCCTGGCTCGCCGGGTACCCGGCGGGCCAGGTAGACGGTCGTCCGCCTCGCGAACAGTCGTCTGACGGTGAAGCCCGCGTGCGTGAGATGGATGGCCAGGGCGGCGCGGGCGGCGAGCTGGCCGGAACCGAGGATCCACGTGGTGCCCTGGTGGGCGAGCTTCTTGCTGACCCGGAACGACTCCATCATCGTCGGGAACTCCGGGCCGGTGATGCGGATGACGTCGAACCGGTCTCGGCCCTGGTGGAACCGCTCGGCATACTGCTTCAGGTCGAGCTCGTAGAAGTCGATGGTCGAGGCGGCGTAGGTGCGCGGATCGAAGTCGAACCACGGACTGACAACCACCCGCACCGGGGCGGTCGAGCCGACCACCAGAGAAGGAGTCGCAGCGCCGACGTCCAAAAAGCGCCCCGGATCCAGGCTGGCGAGGGTCTGCTCGAGGATCACGTCGGACACGGGGGCGGTCGGGCCGGCCGTGGCGACAGGCACGCCGAGGATGTCGAGGATCTCCGAGGAGTTCGGGGTGACCTTCGAGACGAAGCGCCCTTCGGCCCTCAGCACCAGCTGCCGCTCGAGGCTGTAGAACGACTGGTCGAGGTGGCGAGCATCGCCGACGGTGCGCATGTTGTTGTGCTCACGGCCGTGCCGCCGGAGGACGTGCAGCTTCTTCGCTTCGACGTCCCTCAGCAGCATCAAGGCGTGGAACGCCGACCCCTCCTCCCCAGCCACGATCTCGGCCCGGGCGAGGTGGTCGAGCTGCTCACGCACGTTCAACGTCTCCGGGTTGGCGATCGTCCACCCTGCCTCGGCCAGCCGCCTCTCGGTCGTCTCCGAGTTGAGGTCGCGGGCGTCACTGCTGACCTGGCTGCGCGAAAGCCACAGCCGGTGGCCCGGTACCTGGGCCGGACCCTCGTATTGGGCCAGGAACTCCGCGTGCTCGGGGTGAAACCTGTCGTCGTACCGGTAGCCGATGTCGGGAACGTGCAGCAGGTCGACCCGGGACGGGTCGGCGACGATCCGGGTGGGGTTCGTGATCCTCAAGACGTCGAGGATCTCGGTCTGCCACGGCCTCAGCTTGACGCTCTGCCAGTCGTGTTGTCCCGCCCACACGAACGGTAGGTCGGGATAGCGCTGGGCGTACCAGGCGCGGGCCAGACTCTCGAGCAGGAAGTGGCCGAAGTGGAAGTACAGCGGCCCGGCGTAGATGGCCTCGGGTACGCCGAGGTCTGATACCAGGGGGAACAGGTCCCGGGGCATGGGCGCGCCCTGCTCTCCGGCCCTCCGGTTCAGCGCCGTGTCATCGACGTAGCTGCCGTCTTCGTCGTACACGCCCATCAACAGCGTGTTGGGGCGTGAGGCGACCCGGATCGTCGGATACACCACACTGTTCTTGATCAGGCGGACCGATAGGGCGTTAACCGACCAACCTCCTGTCAGCCAGGCCCCGTGGTCGGCTGAGCCGGACGAGGCGTGTCGTCACCGGCGCACCTCCGATGCGCAGGGTTACCCGAGCTTCGGGATGGCTTTCAGGATATCGGTCGCCTGCTTGATCAGGGCCGCGTCGCCGGACGCGCGAGCAGCCACCAGGAGCGGCCAGGCTTCGGAGGCGAGCAGTTCCGCCGGGTCGACGGCCGCGGTCCGCGACATGTACTCCTGCGGTGGACTCTGCGGATCCTGGGCTTCGAGATACTCGACGAGCGCGGGGTACGCCTCGTGCAAGACGTTGGACGACGGGTCGCCGCCCACGACGATCGCCGTACCGGTGGGCCAGGTGTTGATCAACACGACCACCAGGTCCTCCCGTTCCCGGGCGATGATCTGGACTGCCTTGAAGACGTCGCCGGCCCACGCCCCGGTCCGCCTGACGCGGGCGGCTTCCAGGGCGTTCCTCGGCAGCACGTCATCGAAGACCGTCACTCCCGCCTGCGCGAGGTGGCGTTCGACGTTGATGAAGTCACGGACGGCGAACTCGGACAGGTGCATCCCGTCGATGAACGCGAGGTCCACGGGGACTCCACCGAAGTGCGCGAGCGCATCTGCGCGGGTGAAGAACTCGTCGCTCTTCGCCTTCACCAGGTCAAGGTCGCAGTGCAACGGCTGGCTGACGACGAAATCCGGGTCGACGCCGATCGACTTCGTCCGCGACAGCGTCAGGCTGGAGCCCTGGTTGACGCCGATCTCGAGGTAGGTGCGGGGACTCAACACCTCGTGCAGGCCGCGGAGCAGATCGTGTCGAGTCAGCTTGGCCTCCGGATGCGGCACGAACGGGTCGGAGGGGATCCAACCGCCCCGGCGATCGTTGGGCTCACCCATCGGCTGCGCTGTGGCGCCGGGCCGAGGCTTCGGCGCCACGACCGGCGGAGGCGCGGGTTCGGCGGCACGGGTAGCCGCCAGAGGCGGGGGGGCCAACGTGTCGGACAGCTGCTGGCGTGTCCACCGCTCCGCCTTGCGGATCCGGGCGGTGGCCTCCGTCCCCAGCGTCGCCTCGAGCTTCTTACCGATCCGCGTCCGAACGCCCATCAACTACTCCTCGTGAGATGTGGCTCATCAATAGGTAGATGGCAGGCTCAGCCTCTGGCCTCGTCCCACTAGCCGTCGGTCAGACGCACCGCAAGGTTCATGTGCCCGATGCTGATGGCCTCGAACGTGAGTTCGCTCCTCGACAGACTCCTGGAACGCCTTGTGTTCGTGGCGCTGCCAGCCGTGGTAGCCGAAGTACTCGTCGAACACCACGATCGTGCCGGCCACGAACCAGTCTCCGATCTCGTCGAACACCGTCTTCGTCGAGCTGTACAGGTCGGCGTCGAGATGAGCGAACGCGAGCGGGCCGGAATGCTCCTTGGCGAAGACCGGGACGGTGTCGTCGAACCATCCGACGTGGAACTCCACGTTGGAGACCGGCAGCTCCGGAGGTTTCGCTCCGATGTCGAACGCTCCCGCGCCCTTGGAGGTGCCACCCCAAGCGTCGGGAAGCCCGACGAAGCTGTCGAAGCCATGGACGGTGCGGTCGGAGAAGTACCGAGCGATCTGCGTCAGCGATGTGCCCTTGTAGACGCCGAACTCCGCCACCATCCCTTCGAGCGTCACCTCTTTGAGTGCGGTCGCGACGGTGGCCGCGTTGTTCAGACTCACCTGAACGTCGTCGAAGCGAGAATCCGACAGGATGTAGTCGACGCCTTGCTGGACGGCGCGCTGTCGTAACACGATGCCGGTCGACGGGATCGTGCGGGTGATGCGCAGCTCATTGCGCACTTCCGCCAAGAGCTCGGTCACGGACGGTACTTCGGCCACTTCTTCTTCCCTTCACGTTGCGGTGCCCGACAGTACCAATCGCCTCGGCGACCGCCGAGGCGTGGGTTGGCGTGCTCGGATCGGGGCAGGGCCCCAGGTCACACCAGTGGCGGGCGACCCAGCAAGGACATCCTGGCGACCGTGCGCCAGCGCATCGGGCGCCGCGTCGGGCGAGCTGCCCACGCCTCCCGGTAGCCGTCCAGAACATCGCGTGCGCGCGCGCCGCGCGCCACCGCGGCGATGGTCCAGGTCATCAGGTATCCCGCCAGCATGGGCCACGGCAACGAGCGCCACGCCATCCACAGCCGGTTCCGCGCCGTCAGCAGGGCATACCCGGGGTGGCGCGACGGGACAGTGCGTGGGTGGAACACCTTCAGATCTGCTGAGTACCAGATCGACCAGCCGGCATCGAGCACCCGCCAGGACAGGTCGGACTCTTCCATGGCGTAGAAGAAACGCGGGTCGAAACCATCGACCCCGGTGAAGGTCGCGGCGCGCACCACGCAAGCCGCACCCACGAAGTGGGTCACAGGCCCTGACCTCTCGGCCGAACGGAGACCCAACCGCGGCACGTGACGGCGCTGTGTGTAGCCGTTTTCGTCGACGAGCCGGATGGCCATCGCACCGAGGCCCGGGTCGGCCTCGAACCGGTCGACGACCCGAGCCAGCAGCCGCGGATCGAGGAGCTCGGCGTCGTCGTCGAGGAACATGACGAGTCGCGCGTCAGCCACTGACGCGCCGACGTTGCGGCCGCCCGGGATCCCGACGTTCTCCGGGAGCACGACGAGCCGGTCCGGAGGATCGGTCTGCGGCGGCGCCGCCCCGTTGACCACGAGCACGAGCTGCAGATCGACCTGCTGCTGTGCCCGGACCGAGGCGATCGCCCGAGCGAGATACGTCGGGCGGTCGGCCTGCGTGAGCACGACGACGGCAATGTCATAGGTGGGTTCACGTCGCACGACCAGGTCGGCCGCTGCCGTCTCACAGGGCACGACGTGCCGCACGGTCAGCGAAGTGTCAGCCGTGGCGTGAAGGGTGGCCAGACCGCCCGGCGCCACACGTCCTGAGGCCGAACGGATGGCAACTCTGTCAGTCGGCGGTGAGAATTCGGCCGCGGTGCGGCGCTGGATCTGATCTGAACGAGTCAACGCTTCCCACCCCCATGCTCGGCCGTCTATTCCGTGAACATGGGTAATGTCGCAGCCCAGACTGAATATCTCGTGAACGGCGAGAGTCCACTTAGCCACAATCAGAAGAAAGGCGTCGGCTTGCACGCGGAGGAAATTTCAGCGCGTGTTCCGCGCTGGAACAGACCTTGAGGCGGTGCCCCATTTCCGAGGTTGCGCTCGGGTACGCTACTGCCAGCCGTGCCCCCTGGAGTGACCTACGTCCGTCAGGCCGTGGCCAACATCCGGGGCGCCATCAACTTCGGGTGTGGAAGGCGCAGACATCCCTGTGTCCTCAGCGAACGCCCGATCAGACGAGGAGTAGACCACTGGTGACGAACAGCCCCGACCTGTCGGTGATCATCCCGATGCACAACGCCAGTGCGTCGGTGCGGGACGTCGTGGAGTCGTTCCTGGCTGTCGAGTCGGCCGACGTCGAGGTGATCGTGGTCGACGACGCGTCAACCGATGACTCGGTTGAGCAGGTCACCGCGCTCGGCCGACCCGAAGTGGTCGTCGAGCGGTTCGAGACCAACCGCGGCGCGGGAATCGCTCGCAACCGTGGCTTCGAGCGGGCGACCGGGCGATACACGCTGTTCTTCGATGCCGATGACGAGATTCATCCGGTGAGCCTGACGTCCGCGATCGGGGCGCTCGACGACACGGGCGCCGATGTCGCCATGATGCCGTACCGATATCGGCGGGGGCACTCCTCCCGGTCCGAGGAGATGAACTCCTTCGACGCCGCCGCTTGGGCTGGATACGCGACCTCACCGCGCCGAGTGACCCGCCTGGGTGAGGTACCTCGCCTGTTGGGATTCTCCAGCTACCCGTGGAACAAGCTCGCTCGCACTGACCACTACCGACGGACTGGGCTGCAGTACGGCAGCACGCCGGTCCACAACGACATCCTCGGCCACTGGCTGACCCTGCTGGACTCGGACAGCATTCTTCTACTCGACCAGCCGCTGTGCACCCACGTGGTCAACGAGGGTGGGCGCAACCTGACCAACCGGGAGAGCCGCGCTCGGCTGAGTCTGATCGATGCCCTGGAGGAGACCTATACCGCCCTGGAGGCCCGCCCGGAGAAGCGCAACCGCTACTCCCACCATTACTGGGACTTCGTGTTGCGCGTGGCGGGTTGGGCGACCACACGCATACCGCCGGAGGTGCTCGATGAGTTCAACCTCCGTCTGCAGCACCACTTCCTGAGAATGGATCTGGCGGACTTCACGCGGATCCGGCTTCGACGTGACCCAGGACTGGCGACTCGCATCATCCGCCGCTCCCTGGCGTGATGGACCCGAAAGGAGCACGACCATGGCAGAGGTGAGCATCATCGTCACCGCGTACGACATCGAGGACTACATCGAGCAGTGTCTTGGCAGCGTCGCAGCGCAGACCATCATGGACATCGAGGTGCTGGTCGTCGACGACGGGTCGACCGACTCGACACCGGAGAAGATCATGACGTTCTGCAACGGCGATTCCCGGTTCATACCGGTGCTGATGTCACAGAACAGTCCCGGTGGCGTGGCGACGGCAGCCAACGCCGGTCTTGATCGCGCGACCGCACGGTGGGTCGGCTTCGTCGACGGCGACGACTACATCGAACCCCAGATGTTCGAGCGGCTGGTCACCTCCGCCGCCGCCTGCGACGCGGACCTGGCGATGTGCGACTACCAGGAGGTCGTGGACGGCTCAGGGGAGCGCCGCGACCCGGCGGACGCGCATCGGTGGGCCGAACTCACCTCGTCCTGCTACGAGCTGAACACGGAGACCCGCAAACAGCTCCTCCGGTTCATCGCCGTGCCCTGGCGCAAGCTGTACCGGCGCAGCCTCCTCGAAGACCACGCGATCCGGTTCCCGGTGACTGACGGCTTCTACGAGGACAACCCGTTCCACTGGTTCGCGGTCCTCTCGGCGCGACGGCTGGCGGTCGTCCCCGAGGTCCTCTGCTACCACCGAGTCGGCCGGACCGGCCAGACCATGGCCGCCGCAGACGAGCGGCTCTTCCAGATCTTCCAGCACCATGACACGATCCACAGCTGGCTCGCCACCAGACGGCTGCTCGACGTGTACGAGACCAGCCTGCTCGGATGGGTGATCTCACAGATGGAATGGATCGCCCGACGCACTCCCCCACCATTGCGGCGGACCTTGTTCGACACCCTGGTGCCGATCATGGCCGAATACTCCGAAGGGGCGATCGCGACCGCGCTGCGCGACGGCAACAAGGGAGTGACGGCGCAGCGGCTGAGCACCGCGGTGGCCAAAGGCGAGTACGGCAGCTTCGCCCGCACCCTGGCCAGTCGGCCCGGTTCGAACCATCCGGTGATCAAAGCCGCCTTCCATCTCCGGCACTCCGGGGTCCAGCACACGGCAGTGCTGGCGGGACGCTACGTCCGAAGAGCGCTGCACGACAGTCAGGTCGTGCGCGACGTGCGCCTGCTCGCCCCTTTTCGTGGTGACTCCCCAGAGCAGGACGTGATGTTCGGCCTGATGGTGGTGCAGCAGCGCCTTCGGGGCATGGAGCACCGGCTCGGCGAGATGGAGCGGCTGTTGCAGAACATCGAGCGCCGACCTGTCGTGCTCGGTCCCGCCCCTCCATCGCCGTCAGGCGTCGACGAACAACGATGGGATCGCAGCGCCGGCTTCGACCGCCTTGATGATCCCGTCGGCCGCAGCTAGCGCTTCGGCGATGGTGACGTCCATGTCCAGATACCGGTAGGTGCCGAGCCTGCCGACGAAGGTCACGCCGGTCTCCCCGTGTGCGGCGTCGAGGTAGTCGTTCAGCAGGCTCTTGTCGTTGGCCAACCTGATCGGGTAGTACGGGATGTCGCCCTCGTCAGCCAGTCGGCTCGTCTCCCGGAAGCACACCGTGCCTTCGTGGGTCTCCCAGGGCGCGAAGTGCTTGTGTTCGGCGATCCTGGTGTAGGGCACGTCGACGTCGCCGTAGTTCATCACCGCGCAGCCCAGGTGGTCGCCGGTGGCGCGGATCTCCTCGAAGTCCAGCGTCCGGTATCCGAGCCGACCGAAGCGGTAGCCGAACCAGGCGTCCAGCGGTCCGGTCCAGATCGAGTGGTCGAAGTCCTCTCGATCGGCCTGCGCGTAGTCGGTCGACTGTTGCACCTCGACGCCCGGGTGGTCGAGGATCGACTCCACGATGTCGGTGTAGCCGTCCCTCGGGATCGCCTGGTGAGGGTGGTTGAAGTAGGAGTCGTCGTAGTTGAAGCGCAGCGGCAACCGCTTGAGCACCGAGGCGGGAATCTCGGTCGGTGACAGACCCCACTGTTTACGGGTGTAACCGAGAAAGAACGCCTCGTAGAGCCGACGGCCCATGAACTTCAGCGCCTGTTCCTCGAAGTTGGCCGGCTCCACGATCGAGGAGTCGGCCTGCTCCGAGATGAAGGCCCTCGCCTCGTCGGGACCGAGCGCGGTCTCGAACAGCTGGTTGATCGTGAGGAGGTTGACCGGCAGCAGGTACACCCGATCCTGCACCGTGGTCCGGACGCGATGGTTGTACGGCATCATCGTCCCGAACCGGTTGATGTAGGCCCAGACGCGCTCGTCACCGGTGTGGAAGATGTGCGGCCCGTACCGGTGGATCATCACCTGGGTCTGTGGGTCACGCTCGGTGTGGCAGTTGCCGGCGACATGGCTGCGCGTCTCGAACACGACCGCGTCGTGCCCCGCCTCGGCGACCGCACGGGCGATGACCGCGCCAGAGAATCCCGCCCCGGCGATGCCGAACCTCATCGCCCCGCCTCCGACCGATTCTTCCCCGACCGAAGGGGGTGCGTACGACGACGGGTGGGACAGCTGTTCTTCATCACAGACGCAACCCTAACCAGGCGTCGTGCCAGGTCCCACTACAGTGCAGGGGTGCAGGAGATCGCGGGTATCCCCGCCTCGGCCGCTGCGGATCGGCCGACGTGGTCGGTCATGATCCCGGTTCACGACTGTGCCGACTACCTGGCGCTGGCGCTGCCCGAGGTGATCGCTCAGCTGGCGGACCGCGACGACGCGGAGATCGTCGTCGTGGACGACGCCTCCCGCGACGACCCGGCGGCGGTCGTCGAGCGCCTCGGTGGGGGCCGGGTGCAGTACCGGGCCAATTCGGGGCGGCTCGGAGCCGTGGGTACGTTCAACCGGTGCCTCGATCTGGCTGCCGGCGAGTTGGTGCACCTGCTGCACGGTGACGACGAGGTGCTGCCGGGCTTCTACGCGGACATGGAAAACGCCCTCGCCGAGCCGACGGTGGTCGCCGCCGTCTGCAGGGTCCGGGACGTGGACGCCCACAACGCACCGCTGTACGTCACCCGTTCCTACCGGAAGGGAACCGGCGTCTGGACGAACGCGCTCGAGGTGCTGGCCGTGTCCAACCGGGTCCGCGCACCGGGGATCGTGGTCCGCCGCGCGGCCTACGAGCGCATCGGCGGGTACCGAACTGACCTGCCGCACGCGGCCGACTGGGAGATGTGGACCCGACTCGCCGCTCACGGTCCCGTGGTGTTCGTCGACGAGGTGCTCGCGTGCTACCGCCGCCACGACACCTCGGACACCTCGGCGCGCGTCCAGACGGGGGCCAACGTCCGGGAGCGGGTCACCGCGATCGGAGTGGTCGGCGGCCACGTCGCGGCCAACCGCCGGGTCCTGGTCACGCGCAAGGCGCTGGCGTACGCGGTCGTGTTCGCCACCCGAACGGCGCTGACCTCACTGCGGACCGGCAAGTGGCTCGTCGCTCGCCGACAGCTCCGCGAGGCCCTCCGCTGCGCTCGGCTGCTCCCCCGTGGCGTCGCTGAACCCCCGCAACACGCCGAAGCCTCGATCTCGTAGGGATCGACCCGCCGTTCTCCTCACGCAGCCCGCATACTGGCCTCGCTCACGATGGCGCAGGTCCTCCGGTGGCACCGCTGTACCGACCGAGCACGGAGAAAGTACGATCGTGCTCGTTCCCGGCCGCGCACATGGTGACCGATTCCCCGTGCCGGTGGCGTGCGGCTCGGACGCAGAGAACTCGGAGGTTCGACGTATGACGGAAGTCCTCGACGTGGTCGCTGACCCGCAACCGTCGGCCAGGCTCTTCACCGTCGGGATCCCGGTGTTCAACGGCAAGTCCCTGTTGCGGAACTGCCTCCAGTCGGTGCTCAACTCCACCCTCCCTCGTCACCAGTTCGAGATCGTGATCGCCGACGACGACAGCTCTGAGCCGGAGACGCTCGCGATTCTGGCTGAGTTCGAGCAGAGCCTGGCATCGGACACCGGGTTTTTCCGCGTCATCACGATGGACGCCAACTCCGGCGGCGCCGCACGCCCACGGAACCACATCCTCGATGAGGCGACCGGCGAGTACGTCTTCTTCATCGACTCCGACGACACCATCGGTAACCTGGCCCTCGAGCGGATCGCCGACGGCCTGGCCCGGACCCCGTCCGACTGGGTGGCCATCAACCAGGTCCCGGTGAACGGGCGCGCCGCCGGCTGTGTGGTCCGCCAGCCGCACGTCGTGGTCCCACGTACCAAAGCCTTGTCGACGCTGACGGTTCACAAGGTCTTCCGTCGGGCCGAGATCGAGCGCCAGCAGCTCAGGTTCGACGAAGGGCTGCCGTCCGGTCAAGATGTGACGTTCGCCTTCTCGTACATCCTGAACGCCACGAGTTTCCTGATGCTCGGCGGATATGACTACTACTACCTCACGCAGCACGCCCACAACCCCAACGAACCCGCCCACCTCTCGCGGCGCGCGTGCACTCCCGCGGCCCGGATCGAGAAGAACGAGCGGATCCTGCGCTCCATGCTCACGTCCCTCCGCGACAGTGATCTGCCCGAATCCGAGCAGCGACAGATCATCTCCGACGTCACGCTGCCCAGGGTGTTGATACGGCAGGGGTATCTCACGGCGATCGTGAAGGCGGGGCCCGTGGCCGGCACGCGCGCATTGGGACGGCTCTCCGCGTTGCTCGCCGATCCTCTCGTCGCCGACCTCGACCCAGCCGAGCTGAAGGACGTGACGCCGGAACAGCTGGCCAGGATCGTCAGGGCGGACTGGGCCGGGCTCTCGTACCTGATGAGCACGGCCAGACCCCGCCGACGACCCCGCGCCGGACTCGCCTTGCGGTGGGTCAAGCGAGGGCGTCACTTCGTCGATGTGGCCTCTGGACGCGCGAGGCACCGAAGACTGGTGAACGAACTGACCTCGTTGCGCCGTTCGGTGGAGGACGTCCGGGAGGCGCAACGCCGGCTCGACGCAAGCCTGCAATCCGAGTTCCAGCTGCGGGACAGCGTTCGCCCCGACTGAGTCGAGCAGGCTGTTCAGCCCGTCAGGGCTGACCAGTCAGCCCTCCAGGTAGGGACCCCAGGCATCGGTGCGGTTGGCCGACGCCTTCTTGCCGAGCTGTCCGGTCCGGACCAGGCTGGCCAGGGTGTCCAGCACCACCCGACCGCTGATCAGTGACGTCTGCTCGGCCCAGTCGTACGGCGGGGAGCACTCCACGATCTCCATCCCGGACAGCCCGCCCTCGGCGACCCGGCGGACCAGGCCGAGCGCCTCTCGCGGCAGCAGGCCACCCGGTTCCGGCCACCCCGTACCGGGCACGAACCCGGAGTCGATGACGTCGATGTCGAACGACAGATACACCGCCTTCGCGCCCTGCCAGGCCAGCTCGAGTGCCGTCTCGGCGATCTTGTCCAGACCGACCCGCTCCACGTCGCCGACCGTCATGATCGTGGTGCCCCGCCCCCGGCCCACCTTCACCCCGGCCCTCGGCGCCTGCCACCCGCCGATGCCGATCTGCACCAGATTGGTGGCGGGGGCGTTCTTGATGTCGGTGGCGTGGAACCACGGGGTGGTGTGCATCCGTTCGTCCAGGTCGATCTCCTGGGTGTCGACGTGCCGGTCGAAGTGGATGATGCCGATGTTGCCGTCAACGTAAGGGGCCAGACCACGGATCGTCGGGTAACCGATCGAGTGGTCACCGCCGAGCACGACCGGGAACACCCCTTGAGACATCACGTGCCCCATCGCCTTGCTGATCTGGTCGAACGACTTCTCCAGGTTGCCCGGGATCGCGAACACGTCACCGATGTCGACCAGGTTGAGCTGCTCGCGCAGGTCGACGCCCATCTCGTAGTTGTAGGTGCCGAACAGGTTGGTGGCCCGCCGGATGCCCTGCGGTCCGAACCGGGTCCCCGGCCGGTACGTGGTCCCGGCGTCCAGCGGTGCGCCGAAGATCGCCACCTCGGCGTCGCCCACGTCGTGCACGTCCTCGAGGTAGGGACACTTCAGGAACGTCCCGCGCTCCCCCGAGAAGTGCGGCAGCTCCCCCCGGGCGAAGGTCGGGATGGAGCGGTCGGTGATGGAGTCGGCGGCCTCCAGCCCGTAGGACAGACCGCGGTCCAGCTCCTCCTGCCACCGCCGGCCGGACAGCCGCTCCTCGGCCAGCTGGGCCCAATGACCTTCGCGATCGACCCGGTCCTCATCCTCGGGCAGACTCATGTCGTCCTTCTTTCTCTGGGTGCGTCCTCTCCGTGGCGAAGTCCGCCGTCGGGAGCGATGACGTTCGGGGGGACTCGTGGCGGTAGATCGAGGGGGAGGCGGCCAACAGCTCGCGGGTGTACGGGTGCTGCGGATCAGCGAAGACGTTCTCGACGGTTCCGCGTTCCACGATCTTCCCCGCGTACATCACGGCCAGGTCGTCGGCGATCCGCCGCGCGACCGCCAGGTCATGGGTCACCATCAAGATGGCCACCCCCAGGGTGCTGCGCAGGTCCTCGAGGAGGTCCAGTACGCGAGCGGCCAGCGATGCGTCCAGCGCACTGACCGGCTCGTCGCAGACCAGGATGCTGGGAGACGACGCGAGCGCCCGGGCGATCGCCGCCCGTTGGCGCTGACCGCCGGAAAGCTCCCTGGGCCTCGCGCGCCCGATCCGAGCGTCCAGACCGACCAACCCGAGGAGCTCCCGGGCTTCGTCGACGCTCTCGCGTTTGGACAGGCCCCGGGTGCGCAGTCGTTCGACCAGCTGGGTGTTGATGCTGAGCCACGGCGTCAGCGAGGAACCGGCATCCTGGAAGACCAGCTGCGGCTTGGCGCCCTGGGCGACCTCGACGAAGCCGGAGTCGGGCGAGGTCAGTCCGGTGGCCACCCGCAGCAGCGTGGACTTCCCGCAGCCGCTCTCCCCCACCAACGCCGTCGACGCCCCCGGCGCCACCTGGAGCGACACGCGGTCGACCGCGGTGAACCTCTCGGCCCGCCGACCGCCCTGGCGGGGAAACGACTTCACGATCTCCCGCAGCGCGAGCACGGGCTGCTCGCCGCCCACGCCGCCGACGGCGGCCGGCCCTCGGGCGTGGACCGACACGGCGTTGATGTCGAGTCGCGACGCCAGCAGCCGCCGGGTGTAGTCGTGCTGCGGGTCCCCCAGGACGTCAGCAGCGGATCCGAGCTCGCAGATCTCGCCCTGGAACATGACCGCGATCCGGTCGGCGATCTGGGCGGCCACCCCCAGGTCGTGCGTGATGAGCACGATCGAGCAGCCGTGCTCGGCGCGCAGCCGGGCGAACAGCCCGATGATCTGGGCCTGCACCCGGACATCGAGCGCAGTGGTGGGCTCGTCGGCGATCAGGAGGGCCGGCGTGCCGTCCCGGGCCCCGGTCAGCTCGGCGATCCGTCGTGCGTCAACACCCGAGCCCGCAGGCGGGCGGGCGTCGGTGGTCAGTGCTCCGGCGATGCTGGCCCGCTGCCGCAGTCCGCCGGACAGGACGTGCGGCCACTGCCTCATCCGCAGCTGCGGCTCTGGCACCCCGCAGTCGGTCAGTGCCGCGACGCCGCGGAGGTCGTCGGCGCCGCGTTCGCAGACCTGGTCACCGATCTTCATCATCGGGTCCAGCGAGGTCAGCGGATCCTGGAAGACCGCCCCGATCAGGTTGCGGCGCACCTCTCGCCGCCGGGCGTCGTCCCCGTTGATCATGTCGACCCCGGCCACCGAGACGGAGCCAGTGACCGTGGTCTTCCGGCTGGTCGGGGGCAGACCGAGCAGGCAGCTGCTGAACACGCTCTTGCCTGAGCCGGACTCTCCGACCAGGGCCACGATCTCGCCGGGACGGATGTCCAGACTGACCCCCTTGAGCGCCGCGACCGTGCCGTCATCGGTCTCGAAGTCCACCCGCAGGTCGCGGACCCGGACGACCGGGGCGTCATCGGTCCGGTCGACGACAGGAGCCTTCGGGTCCACGCTCATCGTGTCCTCCGCAGCCGGGGGTCGACCAGGAGCTGGAGCAGGTCGACCACGAAGTTGATGCCCACGTACGCCACGCCCAGCACCAGCACCACCCCGGTGATGGCCGGGAAGTCTGCGGAGCCGATCGAACTGGCCAAGTAGCCGCCGACGCCGGGCCAGGAGAAGACCAGCTCGACCACGATCGAGCCGGAGAACAGGAGTCCCACCTGAAGCCCAGCCATGGACAGCGCCGGGTTGGCCGCGTTCCGCAGACCGTGCCGACGGTCGACCTGCCACCACGTGAAGCCCTTCGCGTTGGCCGACCGGATGAACTCGGAGCTGAGCACCGCACGCAGGGACCCGCGCAGGGTGCGTCCGATGGCGACGGTGGAGCCGACCGCCAGCACGGCGGCCGGCAGCAGGATGTGGTGAGCCGCGTCCAGCCAGCCCGGCAGGTCACCACCCAGCAGGGTGTCGAGGAGCAGAAATCCTGTCGGTTTCGAGCTCGAGAACCGGGCACTGCGACCGCCGGCCGGGAACCAGCCCAGGTTGCGGTAGAGCACGAGGACGGCCACGATCGCCACCAGGAAGGTGGCCGAGGAGGAGCCGGCCACGGTCAGCAGGCGTACCACCGTCGACAGCCAGCCGCCACGGGAGCTGATGATCCCGAGCACCAGTCCCCCGACCACCGCCATCACGGCCGCCACCAGGACGAGCTCGAGGGTGGCCGGCAGGTAGTGGCTGACGTCAGCAGCCACCGGGTTGCGGGTGCGTACCGACGTGCCCGCGTCCCCGTGCAGCAGCCGGCCGAGGAAGCTGACGTACTGGACGACGAAGGGTTCGTCCAGTCCCAGCCGGGCGCGGGCGGCAGCGATCACCTCCGGGGTGGCGTTGCGACCCACCAGCAGCCGCACCGGATCCGACGGCAGGGTGCGTTGGACGAAGAAGACGGCCAGGGTGAGCACCAGCAGCACCCCGACGAGTGACGCGAACCGGGTGAGCACGAGTCGGGCCATGCGCTAGCCCACCAGCTCTTGCAGACCGTCGCCGGCGAAGTTGACGATCATCGACAAGACGAACAGCGCGACGGCCGGGGCGAGGGCGATCCAGGGCGCGTTGAAGAGGAACGTCAGCCCGTTGGCGGACATGCTGCCGATCTCGGCCGCCGGGGCCGGGGACCCCAGGCCGATGAACGACAGTCCGGCCAGGACCAGCAGCACCGAACCGACGTCGAGCGAGGCCGCCACCAGCACCGGCCCCACACTGCCGGGCAGGACGTGGACCACAGCACGTCTGATCGGGGAGAAGCCGCCCAGGCGAGCCGCGTCGACGTGCGGCAGCTGCATCACCGTACGCGTCTGGCCGCGGACGATCCGTGCATACCAGGGCCACCAGGTGACCGCCACCGCGAGCAGCGTGTTCCGCAGGCTGGGGCCCAGTGCAGCCACCACCATCAGAGCAACCAGGGTCCCCGGTAGAGCCAGCGCGGCATCGGTCAGACGCATCAGGATGGTGTCGACCGCTCCTCCCGCCATCCCGGCCACCAGCCCGATGACTCCACCCACGACGGCCCCGAAGATGATGACCGCGAACGCGCCGAACCAGCTGGTGCGGAGCCCCAACAGCACCCGGGAGAACATGTCCCTCCCCTGGCTGTCGGTCCCGAGCAGGAACTCGGCACCCGGTGGTGTGAACGGATCCCCGACGATGGCCTTGGCGGTATGGGGAGCGACCCACGGGACCGCGATCAACAGCAGGGTGATTGCGACGACCAGGACCATGGCGATCCGTTCGGGGTGACCGATGCCACGATGTCGGTAGGCTCGGCTCAGCCACGACCGGCGACGCGTCGAGAGCTCGGCGACGGCGTCGGCCGCCGGGTCCACGACCCGCGACGAGTCCAGCGGCATCGTCATCGGCTTACGAGGTCTCGGTGAGGGTCTTGAGCACGAGCGTGCGCGGCGTCGGCAGCCAGTGGTTGAACCCGGTGATCCCCGTTCGGGCGATGAACACGTCCTGCATGTCCGCCAGACTGATGTAGCCCACCTGCTGATGGATCAGGTCTCCGACCTTGCCGTAGTCGGTGTCGGAGGTGGCTTTGTCCAGGGTGTCCAGACCTCGGTCCATCAGGGTGTCGGCCTCGGCGGAGCCCGCAACCAGGTAGTTGAGGCCGCCACTACCACTGGACAGGTCGTGGTACCAGAACAGCCGCGACCAGGCGTCCGGGTGGGCCGAGTCCGGGTAGGAGGCCTCGTAGAGCAGGTCTGGGGCCTTGCTCGGGTCCTTGCTGAACCCGTAGTAGTCGTTGCCCTGGGTGGGCTCGATCTTCACGTCGACGGCGGCCTGCTGCCATTGAGCCTGGAGGGCCTGGGCCACCTGCTCGTCCTGAGCGAGGCCGGCGATGTAGCCGAGGGTGATGGTCTTCCCCTGGGCCAGCGACTTGAGGTTGGCCGGGTCATAGGTCCAGCTGTCGCTCGCCAGTCCGGCGGGGACGTTGTCGACGGGATACAGCTGCTGCGAGACCGTGGCGTAGCTGCCCCAGATCTGCTTGACCACCGCGTCGCGGTTGATGGCCGACCTCAGGGCCTCCCGCAGCTTCTGGTCCTGGAGCGTGCCGGTGGTGTTGACGTGCAGCCAAGCCTTCTGCAGCAGGGGTAGGGACTCGATGTGGAACTTGTCGTTGCCGGCAAAGCTCTGGACCGTCGCGATCGGCTGCCCGCTGACGATGTCCAGGTCGCCCCCCTGCAGCTGCAGCACCTGCGTGGCCACGTCGGGGATGATCTTGAACGACACGGTCTCGAAATGAGGCTTGGCTCCCCAGTACCTCTCGTTGCGGGTGAGCCGGTATTCCGTACCGGTGGTGAACGCGGACACCGCATAGGGTCCGGTGCCCGCCGTGTGGGTCTTGAGATAGGCCAGCGCCGAGTCCGACTTGTGGGCGTCGAGGACCTTGGGGTCGATGACCTTGGGGCCGAAGGGGCTGGCGAGCAGCGAGGCGAAGGAGGACACCGGGGTCTTGAGGTGGACGACGAACGTCGCGGCGTCCGGCGTCTCGTAGCTCTTGACGCTCGAGACCATGTAGCTCATCTGCGAGGCGACCGCCTTGGCGCCCATCCGTTCGAAGCTCTGCTTGACCGCTGCCGAGTCCATCTTGGTGCCGTCGGCGAACGTCACGTCGGTCCGGAGCTTGAACGTGTAGGTCAGGCCATCGTCGGACTGGGTGTAGGACTGGGCGAGCAACGGAACGATCTTCGCGCTCGAGTCGGGGGCGTAGTCCAGCAGCCCCTCGTACACCGCGGTGAGCACCTGGCTGCCCTCGAACTGGTACGAGGTGGTGGGGTCGAGCGTGGTCATGTCGCCCGACAGCGCCAGCCGGAGCGTGCTCGAACCCGATGAGGTCGGCTGGCTTTCCGAGGTGCCGCCCGCGCCACTGCAGCCGGCGGCCACCAGGCCCAGGACCGCCACCGAGACGACGGCTCCAACCCACGATCGTGGCTTCATATTTTGTTCCCCCGGCTGGTAGTGATGGGACAGGTACGTCTCGCTGGCTAACTCTATTATTTATAAAACATCAAACGGGTTTCGGTTGGGTAACAACCGAACGCCTTCGGTCATCCGACGCTCCAGCCACCGTCGATGACCAGCTTCTGGCCGGTGACGTAGCTGCTGATTCCGGACGCCAGGTAGACGAACCCGTCCGCGACGGCCTCGGCGGTGCCGAGCGCACCGAGCGGGATCCGACGCTCGAAGACTGCCTGCTCCTCGGCCGGCGTGGTGCCGGACTGGGCGGCGCGGTCGGCGAACAGCTGCTGCAGCATGTCGGAGTCGATCTGGCCGGGACACACGCTGTTGACCCGGATCCCGTACGGCGCCAGATCGGCCGCCATGGACTCGGCGAGCCCGATCATGCCGAACTTGGATGCGGAGTACGCGGCGTTCCCCGCGCCACCCCGCAGGCCGAACAGCGACGAGGTGAGGATGATCGATCCGGTCTGCTGGGCGCGCACCAGCCGACCACCGAACTCACGGGCGGTCAGGAACGCTCCCGTGAGGTTCACCTCCACCACCCGCGCGAACTCGGCGTGGCTGATCTCCAGCACCGGCTTGAACACGAGGATTCCCGCGTTGGCCACCACGACGTCGCACAAGCCGAGCGTCGCCTCGACGGTGTCGGCCGCGCCGGCGATGCTGTCCGGATCGGTCACGTCCATCTCGATCGCCAGGGTTTCGGCCCCGAACTCGGCGGCACACTCGTCGGCGGCCGCGGACACCGTCGCGACGTCCACGTCGGCCAACACCACCTTGGCCCCTCGGGCCGCGAAGGCGCGGGCCACGGCACGCCCGATCCCCCGTCCGGCTCCGGTCACCAGAGCCACCCGTCCGCTGAGCAGGCCGGGTGCAGACCCGCCGGGTGGGCTCACGTGCGTCACACCGGACGGCGCAGCGGGTGATGTCATCGGTGACCTCCAGGCGGGTGGCGGATGGCGTTCAGGACGATCTGGTCGTGACCGGGGATGAGCCGAGCGTCGGTGTCCCGGGCTCGTCGGAGTAGAGAGGCCAGGGACTCCTCGGCCTGTCGTTCGTCGTCGGCCGTCCCGCCGGCACACGACCCGCAGGGCACGTCGTCCAGCAGGTTCTGCGCCAGATCGGTCGCGTCGGCCGTGAAGATCCAGGTGCCCGTCTCCGGCAGGCTGACCTGGAGCGAGGAGTGTCCGGGGGTGTGTCCGGGCGTCGGCAGCAGCGTGACCCCCGGGGCCACCTCGGTCTCGTGGTCCACGGTTTCCCAGACGGTGTGGGGAGCAGTCCAGTCGACCGAGTCGAAGCCTTCGGTCAGCCGGGCCCTCCCACTCCGGCCGAAGCTGAGCTCGTCGGAGTGGATGACCACCCGGACGCCGGCGTCCGCCAGCGTGTTGATTCCACCGGAGTGGTCCCAGTGCAGATGGCTGATCACCGCGCAGGTGAGGTCGCCCGGCGCCAGCCCGATCGTTTCGAGGGCGGTCACCAACGGGTCACCGGGCAAGCCCCAGGTCGAGCGGTCGGCGGGGGGTGCCGGGCTGAGGTGCCAGGGTGCCGCCGGCGGTTCCTGGCCCGCCTCGCCCCCCCGGTAGACCCGCTCCACCTCGTCGGACTGGTGGTTGGAGCGACTCATGCCGGTGTCGAAGAGCACCCACTCCGCTCCCGTCTGCACCAGGACACCCATCAGTGGCTCCCAGTAGACGTGGTCGGGGTCGCCGCCGACCAGTGACAGCGCCTTGGACACCCGCTCGGCGCCGTACTGCAGGATGAACAGCCGATCTGCGAAGGACACGGCTGCCTCAGCTCCAGTCTCGGGGACGGACCGACGCTGGAGCCCTGCCGACGACCCGAGCATAGTTCTCCGGATCGGTGGCCCCCTCGGTGTTGACGAGCAGCACCGATACCGCCGGAGCCAGGCCCATGGCGTGGCGGAGCCCGTCGTCCTCTGCAGCGGCCAGCAGTGCTCCGAGGCTGGCCGCCCCGGACTCCCCCGCCACGATGCCGACGGCGGCCAGCGCCCGCATGGCCTCGTCGGTCCAGGCGTCGTCGATGGCCACGAACACGTCCGCCCCGGCCTGGACCACCGGCCAGACCAGCTCGGAGGGCAGGCCGCAGTTCAACCCCGCCATGGTCGACCGATGGGGTCCCGGGACCTCGGTCAGCCGACCTGCCCGGGCCGAGGCCATCAGGCAGTTCGCCGAGGTCGGCTCTACGACGACGGTGCGCACCGGCGACCGGTCGTCGGCCACCTCTCGGTAGTGCCGAAGTCCCGCGGCGGCGAACGCACCCACTCCGGCCTGGAAGGCCACCACGGTGGGCGCCCTCAACCGCCGTCGCTCGATCTCGTCGTCGATCTCGTAGAACAGCGTCGAGTAGCCCTCCACGACCGCCCTCGGAACAGTGGCGTACCCCGGCCACGACGTGTCCGACACCACCAAGGTGTCTGGACCGGCCAGCGCGGCCGAGGCCGCGATGGCGTCGTCGTAGGTCCCGGGGACCACCTCGACGGTGGCGCCTTCGGAGGCGATGGCGTCGATCCGGGCCGGGGCCGTGCCGTCGGGGACCAGGATGATGCTGGCCGTGCCCAGCAGCTGCGCCATCCGGGCGACTCCTCGCCCGTGGTTCCCGTCGGTCGCAGCCACCAGCGTCACCCCTCGGCCGCGCAGGGCCGTCCGGGCACCGTCCAGCGTGAGCGAGGCCACGTCGGCTGACAGCCACGCGGCGACGGCATGCAGAGTGGCCCACGACGCCCCGAGGATCTTGAACGACGGCAGGCCCATCCGGTAGGACTCGTCCTTCACCAGCAGCTGGCTGACGCCCAGGCGTGCTGCCAGCTCCGGGACCGCGTGCAGGGACGTCGGAGCGAAGCCCGGAAGCGTCTGGTGACTGTCCATCGGGCGACGGCTGAGCGGGGCAAGACCCAGGCTGGGCAGCCTCGACACCGCTGCAGGGTTGGTGAACCAGGTCGCCGCCGGAGGTGACGTCTCTCCTGCCGCGCCCGAGGTCTGCCTCAGGTGACTCATACCGCTGTGTACCCCCCGTCGATGACCAGTGCCTGGCCGGTGATGTAGCTGGACGCTTCCGAGATGAGGAACAGCAGCAGACCACTCAGCTCGGCACTGTGCGCCTGGCGACGCAGCGGGATCTGGTTGGTCAGCTCGCACACGGCGGCCGCGGGGTCTGGTTGGTGCGACCAGTAGGCGTCGTTGAAGGGAGTGTCCACCCAGCCCGGGCAGATCGCGTTGACGGTCACGCCGTCGGGACCGAGCTCGTCGGCCAGCGACCGGACCAGGCCCAGCAGACCCGCCTTGGTGGCGTGGTAGGCCGGCATCCCGGCGTGGCCACGGAGGGCGCCCGTCGACGAGGTCAGGACGATGCGACCCTGAGCAGCCCGGCGTAGGTACGGGGCCGCCGCCTGGCTGGCGAGAAACGGCGCCCGCAGGTTGACCGCTGCTGATCGGTCCCACTCCTCGGCCGTCCACTCCGCCAACGGACGGGCCTCGAGCACGGCCGCGTTGTAGAAGACAGCGTCCAACGACCCACCACCCAGCTCCGCGGCCGCCCGTACGGCCGCCTCGGCCGCCTCGACCCGGCCGAAGTCACACTCCAGGAAGCGCATCGAGCCGGGCAGCTCCTCTCGGGCCAGCTGTTGACCCGCCTCCGCGTTTCGGTCCGCCAGCAGCACGTCGTCTCCGCGCTGCCGAAAGGCTCTGACCGCCGCCGCCCCGATACCGGACGACCCGCCGGCCACCAAGATGGTGGTCATCGGCTGGTGCTCAGGCCTGCAGCGGCCACGGCCTTCTCGGCGCAGCTCTCGTCCACCTCGGACTTCGCGCCACTGACCCCGACGCCTCCGATCAGATGGCCCTCGACGAAGACCGGGACGCCGCCGGGAAAGACCACGGCCCGACCGTCCAGGGTCGCGGCGAGCCCCCAGTCGCTCGCCCCCGGCGTCGAGCTGGTCGCCCAAGCTCCGGTGGGAAAGCCGAAAGCCACGGCGGTGTAGGCCTTGTCGAGAGCCAGCGAGCTGGCCCCCAGCTGGGCACCATCCATCCGCAGCGCGGCCACCAGATTTCCCCCCCGGTCGACCACGGCACACGCCAGTCGTTCTTCGCGTGCTGCGGCCTCGGTCTTCAGCCCAGCCAGCACGCGTTCGGCGAGATCGAGGCTCATGTCGGGCGTTGCGACGTACGAAGTCATATATGCTTTATAAATGATAAGAGACCGGGACGCAACCCGAGGCCGGCGGGGAGCGGTCTCCTCGGCGCATCCGCTGGCCAGTGAGGCCGCGGCCGAGGTGCTGGCGGCCGGCGGCAATGCTGTCGACGCTGCGGTCGGCGCACAGGCCGCCATCTGTGTCCTGATGCCGCAAGCCGCCTCTCTCGGTGGAGATCTGCTGACCCTGGTCCGTCGGCCGGACGGGGTGACCCTGGCCGTGAACGGCACCGGCGCGAGCGCGATCGACGCCCGGCCCGGCCCCTGGCTGACGGGCGCCAACTCCGTCACCACACCGGGGCTGGTAGCGGGATGGGAGTCGACGCACCGCCGCTTCGGGGGCATACCGTTGACCGCGGTGCTGGCCCCAGCCATCCGGCTGGCCCGAGCCGGGATCGTCGTCGACCACACCCTGGCGCAGGCGGTCGACGAGCAGCGGTCGCGACTGGTCGACGGGGGAGCCGGCGACTGGGCGCTGCTGCGGATGCGCCCGGGAGACCGCTGGCGCCAGCCCGAGCTGGCGGAGCTCCTGGGCTCGCTGGCGGAGGACGGCCCACAGAGCTTCTACCAGGGAGGCTGCGCGGCCGCCATCGTCAGCGCGGTGCACCGGCACGCGGGGCGGCTGGGGACCGCTGACCTGGCGAACCACCGGACCGACGTCAAACAGCCGATGAGTGTGGCCTGGGGCCGTGCGGTGGCGCATGTGCAGCCGCCGATGTCGCAGGGGGTGCTGCTGGCCATGGCGCTGCACTACCTGGACGAGCGCGCCGGGCCGTTCGGCAACGGGCCGGCGCTGCTGGACGACCTGGACGAGGACGCGTGGGCGCACCTCCTGGTCGAGCTCACCGAGGCGACCTTCGCCCATCGGTCGGACTGCGCTGCCGGCGAAGCGTTGCTGGAGCAGGCGCTGGACGTCGATCCCGACCGCGCCGCCAACCGAGGCGGGCCGCGCGCCTACCTCCACACGGCCGGCGTGGCCACCGCGGACGCCGCGGGGCTGGTGGTGTCGTCCCTGGTCAGCGTCTTCGACGACTTCGGGTCCGGGGTGTTCGTGCCCGAGCTCGGCTTCACCCTCAACAACCGCGCTGCCGGGTTCACCGACGGTGCCAACGCGCCCGCGGCGGGGACGAAACCGGTGCACACCCTCGCTCCGGTGCTGGTGCAGGGGGATCAGGTCATCGCCCTGGCCACCCCCGGGGCCGACGGCCAGGTCCAGACGCTGCTCCAGATCCTGGTCGCCATCCGCTTCCGTCAGCTGGATCTTCCTGACGCCGTGGCTGCGCTGCGCTGGCGGACCGAGGAGGGCTCGCTGCTGATCGAGGCCGGGCATCCGGCTCGGACGGCTCTGGAGCAGCGGGGGCATGTCGTCCGCGACCGTGCACCGGGCGATCCCGTGTTCGGCGGGGTGGTGGCGGCCGGTGTCGACGAGCACGGACCCTTCTGTGTCTCCGACTGGCGCCGCCAGGTCTCGTCGTTGGCCGTATGAGCACGTTCGATGACCCATCTCAGCAAAGGACTCCTTCGATGACCGTGTCCGACCCTTCAGCGATGACCCAGCGCGTCCAAGCCTTCCAACGCGACATCTCCCAAGAGGTGTCCGCACGCTGCGCGGACCTGGTGGCGGCCCCGAGCGTGAACCCACCCGGTGACACCCGCGAGATGGCCGAGGTGGTACGCACCGCGCTCGTCACAGCGGGGTTGCCGGCCCGGCTGGAGCGCACGGTTCCCTCGATGCCGTCGGTGATCAGTGCCATCGACTCTCTACGACCGGGTCCGCACCTGATCCTCAACGTGCATCTGGACACCATGCCGCCCGGAGACGAGAGCCTCTGGACCGTCCCGGTGTGGCAGCTCACCCGCAGGGACGGGCGGCTCTACGGCTTGGGGATGGGCAACATGAAGGGTGCGGTGGCGGCGATGATCAGTGCTGTGGAGCTGCTCCACCAGACCCGCGATCTCTGGCGCGGCCGAGTCACGTTCCTGGCCGTCAGTGACGAGGTCGTCTTCGGCGACAACGGTGCCGCCCACCTGCTCCGGACGCATCCCGACCTCTACGGCGATGGTCTGATCTGCGGCGAGGGAGCCGGCTTCACCCGCCTGGCCGTGGCCGAGAAAGGCGTGCTGTGGTTGCGGATGTCGGCGACCGGCCAACCCGGGCACTCCTCGGCGGTGCAGGCCGGCGTGTCGGCCGTCAGCCGGCTCAGCCGGGCCCTGGTCGCCGTCGACGAGCTCAACAGCCACCCGTGCCCGCTCCCGGAGGAGCTAAGCCGCCACTGGACCGGGACGGAGGGTCGTGAGGTGTCGTTGAGCGTCAACGCCGGCACCGTCACCGGTGGCACGTTCGTCGGTCAGATCGCGACCGAGGCCCACGCCGAGCTCGACCTCCGGCTGCCGCCGGGCTTGTCGGCCGACGAGGCCGAGGCGCTGGTCCGCGAGCGGACCCGAGGCATTCCTCAGGTCACCGTCGGGCGCATCAAGGGCTGGGACGCCAACTGGACCGACCCTGAGGCACTCATCACCCGAGCCTGGACGAAGGCCGCCCGTGAGCTGCACGGCCGAGAGACCACGCTGGCGGTTCGGCTGCCGGCCAGCGACGCCAGTCGCTGGCGCCAACGCGGGGTGCCTTCGCTCTGCTACGGCCCACAGCCGACCTGGTCGGCCGGCGTCGACGACTACGCCGAGGAAGCCGAGGTGCACAACTGCGTCGGACTGTATGCCCTGGCCGCGCTCAACTTCCTGGGCGGCTGAGATGCGGCCAACCGGTGAGGAACGCATTTGTTTGTATACTTCATATATTCGTTACTTTGACAGTCCGGAGTTGTTGTGACCACCGAGGGTTCAGTTGACAGCGGCCGCAGCGACCTCTCTTCGGCCCTGCCGCTGCTGTCCGGCGCCAGCACCCTGCCGTCGATGTTGTTCGACCGGCTCGAGGAAGCCATCATCACGGGCGCCCTCGAATCAGGCGGTCGGATTCACGCGGACGACCTGGCCGCCCACTACGGGGTCAGTCGGATCCCGGTCCGTGAAGCGCTGAGATCCCTGCACGAGGCGGGATGGGTCGACATCAAGCCCCGCTACGGGGTGCGCGTGCGGGAACGTACGGAGCAGGAGCTCACCGAGCTGTTCGAGTTCCGTGCCCTCGTCGAGGGCCAGGTGGCCCGCTGGGCGGCCGAGCGCCATACTCGCGCCGAGTTGGACGCGCTGGAGAAGACCGTCCAGGCCGGCGAGAAGGCCCATCGTGCCGGCGACCACCCGGGGCTGAGCAGATCCAACTCGGAGTTCTACACCGCGCTCAGCGCTGGGGCGCACAACTCAGTGCTGCGGAGCACCGCCGTGGCCCTGCGCAAGCGCGCCCGGTTCTACTTCTCGACGGTCGAGGATCAGCTGGGTCGCGACTGGATCGAGGTGCACAAGAGCCTCTTCCAGGCCGTTCGGGCGGGGGAACCTGAGCAGGCGACCCGGATCGCCGAGGACCATATCGTGGAAACAGGAGCCGCCGTCCGCGGGCTCCTCTTTCCCGCCGGCTAGTTCCCCACCGGCGCGTCCCTAGGATCCCACGGTCTGGACTGCTGCGGCCCCGGAGCCGACCCGGTCCTCGGGCCCGTTCTCCCGGGGCCGCCGGGTGCGACGACCGAGCGTGCTGACCCGGCGCAGCACCCGCGTCAGCACGGCGTACAAGGTCTCACAGTCGGGCCACTGGGTGACGACCTTGCCGCTGGCGGAGGTGTAGTAGTTGTCGGTCGAGGTGAACGAGGTCCGGGCGATCTTGGCCTGCAACCACGTGTTGTAGGTCCGCGTGACGTCGTCGCGCACCTCGACCGAGGACACCCGGCCGCGCAGCCGGGCGATCTCGCGGGCGGCGTACTCCGACTGGCGTTCGAGGTTGAACATGATCAGGCCGCCGTTGGTGTTGGGTCCGTAGAGCATGAAGAAGTTCGGGAACCGGGGCACGGTCAGGCCGAGGAATGCGTAGGGCTCACCGGCCCACACGTCGTGCAGCCTGACCCCGTCCCGCCCGACGATCTCGAGGGTGCTGAGATAGCTGGCCGCGTGGAAGCCGGTCGCCATCACCAGGGCATCCACCTCACGTTCGACACCGGCGGTGTCGATCACCGTCGTCTCGGTGCAGGCGGCCAGGGCGTGTGGTATCAGCTCGACGTCGTCGCGCACCAGGGCCTCGAAGAACTGGCTGCTGAGAATGGCCCGCTTGCCGCCGAAGGGGTACCTCGGGGTGACTGCGGCCTGCAGGTCGGGGCGAGCGGCGAAGACGGTCTCGATGTGGCGCAGGGCGGTGTCGCGAGCGCGGCCGTTGCTCCGGGTCCCCGGACGGAAGAACGCGCCCCTGACCTCGCGGCGCTCCTGCTTGAGGTAGAGCCGCAACCGGTTGAGCCGCCAGAGCCCCGGCACCCGGAACAGCGCTCGCTCGGTCGCCGTCAGGTCGCGGTCTCCCTTCGGCAGCAACCAGCCGGGTTGCCGCTGGAAGACGTAGACCTGGTGCGCCTCACCGGCCACGGTGGGCACGACCTGGGCTGCACTCGACCCCGTCCCCATCACCGCCACGCGCTGGTCCCGCAGATCGACCGAGTGGTCCCAGGAGGCGGTGTGCAGCTTCGCGCCACGGAACGCGTCGAGCCCCGGCACGTGCGGCAGCCGGGGGGCGCTGAACATGCCCACGGCGCTGATCACCGCGTCGAACCGGTGCTGCTCGCCGCTGTCGGTGGTCAGGACGTAGCCCTGCCCCTGTTCGTCCCAGGCCACCGTGGTGATGCTGGTGGCGAACCGGAAGTGTGGCAGCAGGCGGAAACGTTCGACCAGATGGTCCACGTAGGCCTGCAGCTCGGGCCGGCGAACGTGGGTGCGCGTCCAGTCGAACGGCGCGAAGGAGAAGCAGTAGAGATGCGCAGGCGCGTCAGTCTCGGCCCCGGGATAGCGGTTGTCCCACCACGTACCACCCGGACCCTCGGACCGCTCGAAGATGACGAAGTCCTCGATCCCGCGGCGTTGGAGGTTGACCGCGGCCGCGATTCCGCCGAAGCCACCGCCGATCACCGCGACTGACGTGTGGTTGGGGCGACGGGGACGCATGGCGGCTCCTGATCTGTGGGTAGAGCATTGAGCCAGAAATAATACCTTATAAATTCTACGATGTTGGCCGGGTGCTCGTGGACGGATCCGCTAGGAACGTGAACGTAACCGATGAGAAGGCCACAACGCTTGCACTCTACATATTTTATATATTATCGTCGTCAGCCTGAACTTCGCCAGCGACCTTGCGCACGCCTCAGTCTCCGACAGGACCCGACATGAGCCTTTCAGCTGTCCCCCTTCACGACGCCGGGATCGACCGACGCGCCTTCCTTCGTTCAGCCGTTCTCGGCGGCGGCCTGCTGCTGGCGCCCGGCGCCCTCGCGGCCTGCAGCCGCCCGAATGCGTCTGGGTCGACCTCGGACGGCGGTACGCCTGCGGGCGCGACCAACAGCACCGACGGCCAGCTCATCTTCGCCGTCGACCAGCTCACCGGGAGCAGCGACCCGGGCACCTTCGCCAGCTTCGGCAACTGGATGGTCATCGACTGCATCGCCCGAGGCCTGACCCACGTCGACTACGAGACCAGCGAGCCCAAGCCCGCACTGGCCGAGAGCTGGACCGTCTCCGCCGACCAGCTCACCTATACCTTCAAGATCCGCTCGGGGGTGAAGTTCCACGACGGCACCACCGTCAGCGCCAAGGACTTCGAGCGGTCGTGGCGCCGGCTGTTCGACGAGAAGGACCCGACTCGCGACCCCACCACCTACGCGTCAGTGGAGCTGGGCGGGGCCAACGTCACGTCGTACAAGGCCGTGGACGACGCCACCTTCGTGGTCAAGCTGGCCGCGCCCGACGTCGCCTTCCTCGGCCGCTGCTCCAACCCCAACTCCGTGGCCCTGTCCTCGACGGCGATCGAGAAGCAGGGCGCGAAGATCGGCCAGGCGCTGGTCGGCTCCGGCCCGTACAAGTTCGTCAGCTTCTCCGAGGGCCAGTCGGTCATCCTCGAACGCTTCGACGACTACTGGGAGGGCAAACCGACCCTGTCGAAGGTCGTCTTCCAGATCCTGCCCGACCCCTCGTCGCTGGTCAGCGCCCTGAGCAGCAGCGCCGTCAACGCGACCTGTTTCGCGCCCGTCTCGAACGTGGCACGGCTCAAGAGCTCCGGACTCGTGGTGGAGCAAGCCAAGCCGTACATCGACATCTATCTGGGCATGAACCTCAGCAAGCCGATCGTGGCCGACCTCAAGGTCCGGCAGGCGATCAACCTCGCGATCGACCGCCAGGCCGTGGTCTCATCGGTGTTCGCCGGTGCGGGCGCCGTGCCCGGCGGGATGGTGACTCCGGCCGAGCTCGGCTACGACGACAGCCTGAAGCCGCTCTCGACCATGGACGTGGAGAAGGCGAAGGCGCTGCTGTCGGAGGCCGGGGCCGTCGGCAAGGCGATCAAGGTGATGGCCGTCAACATCTTGTTCTGGCCGTCCCTAGGCCAGGTGATCGAGGCCAACCTGACCGCGATCGGGCTCAAACCGAAGATCGAGTACCTCGACGGCGCGACCTACGGCGACCGGGCGACCAAGAACGAGCACGAGCTGTTCATCGAGCAGCGGTCGGCCTTCGTCGCCGACCCCGACAACAAGCTCACCCCGTTGCTGGCGGGGGACTCCGGTTACAACAAGGCCTGGCTGCACGTCGACAGTGTGCTGCCCGAGCAGCAGAAGAAGCTCGACCAGCTGCTCACCGCGGCGCGCGGCGAGCCCGACCAGGCCAAGCGCAAGGCCCTCTACGTGGAGCTGCAGACGTTCTGGACCGAGGAGATCCTGGCCATCGCGATGGTGGCCTACCGCTACCTCCCGACGGTGCAGCAGAAACAGGTCCACGGGTTGAACCCGGATGCGCTCGGCACCTACCGGACGTTCTTCGAGAAGGCGACCGTCGGATGACCGTGGTGCCGGTGGGTTCGGCGACGCTCCCCCCGGTCACCAGGGTGCGGGGGCGTGACGGTCTGCGCCGGCTCGTCGGCCGCC
>JBBRYD010000019.1:0-40868 GCA_038238065.1 Propionibacteriales bacterium
ACGTACACGCACCTATACGGCCCTCGACATCACGGCCCCGCCGCCGATGCGACCGCTGATCGCGGCCGCGCTGGCCACGTCGACCGAACGAGGCGGAGCCGGTCGGCCCGTGCTGGTGGTCACCTCGACCTACCGTGAGGCCGAGGACGTCACCGCCGCGCTGGAGTCGCTGGCCGGCGAGGACACGGTGGCCTACTACCCCGCGTGGGAGACGTTGCCGCACGAACGGCTCAGCCCCCGATCCGACACCGTCGGCCGGCGGCTCGCGGTGCTCCGCCGACACAGCGGCAACGCCGCGGGTGAACCGGCACCGCGGATCATCGTGGCTCCCGTCCGCAGCATCCTGCAGCCCCAGGTCAAGGGCCTCGGCGAACTCACCCCGGTCCGGCTCGTGGTGGGGGAGGACTTCGACCTCGACGCCCTCTCCGCCGCCCTCGTCGGTGCGGCATACGTGCGCGTGGACCTGGTGGAGCGGCGCGGGGAGTTTGCCGTTCGCGGCGGCATCGTGGACGTGTTCCCGCCCACCGAGGAGCACCCGGTCAGGATCGACTTCTTCGGCGACACCGTCGAGGAGATCCGGTTCTTCACCGTCGCCGACCAACGCTCCGGCGACCTCACCCTCAAGGAGGTCATCGCCTCCCCCTGCCGGGAGCTGCTGCTGACCGACGCGGTCAAGGCCCGAGCCGCCGCACTGGCCGAGCAGCACCCCGAGCTGATCGAGATGCTGGACAAGATCGCCCAGGGTCACGCGGTGGACGGCATGGAGGCGCTGTCGCCG
The DNA here is from genome assembly GCA_038238065.1 of Propionibacteriales bacterium. Taxonomy (GTDB): domain Bacteria; phylum Actinomycetota; class Actinomycetes; order Propionibacteriales; family Propionibacteriaceae; genus Microlunatus. The sequence goes on from JBBRYD010000019.1 coordinate 779, forward strand.
GCTCTGGTGGACGGGATGGAGCTGCTGGTCGAGCTGGTCCCCGACGACACGCACGTGCTGGTCTACGATCCCGAGCTCGTCCGCGGTCGGGCCATCGACCTGGTCCAGACCAGCCAGGAGTTCCTGCACGCGTCCTGGGCCGCCGCGGCCGGTGGCGGCAAGGCCCCGATCGACCTCGGCGCCTCGGCCTACCAGCCGTTGGCCGATGTGCGCCGGGTCGCCCTGGCCCGCGGCCTGTCCTGGTGGGGCCTGTCCCCGTTCAGCGCCGGGGACGACCTGCCGGAGACCACCACCCGCACCGACGACGGTGAGATCGTCGACCTCCGTACTCGGGTCAGTGGTGTCGGGGTCACCTCCCGGACCGTGTCCGGCCGGACGGGGGAGACGTACCGCGGGGACACCGAGGCCGCCGTCCGCGACATCGGCGACCGGGTCCGCCAGGGATGGCGCGTCGTGCTCGTCGCCGAGGGCAAGGGCACCAGCAAACGGATGGCCGAGGTGCTGTCGGAGCATGAGATCGCCGCGCGCTCGGTGGAGTCCCTGGGCTCCTCGCAGGCTGCGGCCTTCTCAGCCGTCGATCCTGTCGTCACCATCACCACCGGCGAGCTGCAGCACGGGTTCGTCGCCGACGCGATCAAGCTCGCCGTGTTCACCGCCCGAGACCTGTCGGGGCAGAACAACACCGACAAGGCCAGCCGCAAGATGCCGGCCCGCAGGAAGAACCAGATCGACCCGCTGGAGCTCAGCGTCGGTGACGCCGTGGTGCACGGACAGCACGGCGTGGGTCGCTACCAGGAGATGGTCCAGCGCGTCGTCGCCGGTTCGACCCGGGAGTACCTGGTGATCGAGTACGCCGCCTCCAAGCGTGGCCAACCCGGCGACCGGCTCTATGTCCCGATGGACCAGCTCGACCAGGTCACCCGCTACGTCGGCGGCGAGAGCCCGACCCTGGACAAGATGGGCGGCGGCGACTGGTCCAAGCGCAAGGGTCGCGCCCGGAAGGCCGTCCGCGAGATCGCCGCCGAGCTGATCAAGCTCTACGCCGCCCGGCAGGCGAGCCGCGGGTTTGCGTTCTCGCCCGATACAGCCTGGCAGCGCGAGCTCGAGGACGCGTTCAACTTCGTCGAGACGCCTGACCAGCTGGCCTGCATCGACGAGGTCAAGCGCGACATGGAGCAGGTCATCCCGATGGACCGGCTGATCTGCGGCGACGTGGGCTACGGCAAGACCGAGATCGCGGTCCGGGCGGCTTTCAAGGCGGTGCAGGACGGCAAGCAGGTCGCCATCCTGGTGCCGACGACGCTGCTGGTCCAACAGCACCACGCCACCTTCGCCGACCGCTACTCCGGCTTCCCGGTCAACGTCGCGCCGCTCAGCCGGTTCCAGAGCGACGCCGAGTCGAAGGCGACCAAGGAGGCCATCAGGACTGGCGGGGTCGACGTAGTCGTCGGGACCCACCGGCTGCTCTCCGGCGAGGTGGAGTTCAAGGACCTCGGACTGGTGATCATCGATGAGGAGCAACGCTTCGGCGTCGAGCACAAGGAGCAGCTGAAACGGCTGCGGACCAGCGTGGACGTGCTGGCCATGTCCGCCACCCCGATCCCGCGCACCCTGGAGATGGCGGTGACCGGCATCCGGGAGATGAGCACCATCGTGACGCCACCGGAGGAGCGGCACCCGGTGCTAACCTTCGCCGGGCCGTACGACCAGGCCCAGGTCAGTGCGGCCATCGGCCGTGAGCTGAGCCGGGAGGGTCAGGTCTTCTACATCCACAACCGGGTGCAGAGCATCGACAAGACGGCCCGGCAGCTGCAGGAGCTGGTGCCCGAGGCCCGCGTGGTCACCGCCCACGGCCAGATGGGCGAGCAGCGACTCGAGCAGGTGATGGTCGACTTCTGGGAACGCCGAGCCGACGTCCTGGTGTGCACCACCATCGTCGAGGCCGGCCTGGACATCTCCACCGCGAACACCCTGCTGATCGAACGCTCCGACCTGCTCGGGCTGTCCCAGCTGCACCAGCTCCGTGGCCGAGTCGGACGCTCCCGCGAGCGGGGCTACGCCTACTTCCTCTACCCGCCGGAGAAGCCGCTGACCGAGCTGGCGCACGACCGGCTCGCGACCATCGCCGCGCACACCGACCTGGGTGCAGGCATGGCCATCGCCATGAAGGACCTGGAGATCCGCGGCGCCGGCAACCTGCTCGGCGGTGAGCAGTCCGGTCACATCGCCGACGTGGGCTTCGACCTCTACATCCGGTTGGTGGGAGAGGCGGTGGCGGAGTACCGCGGCGACGCGACCGAGCCGGAAGCGGAGATGCGGATCGAGCTGTCGGTGGCCGCGCACCTGCCCACGGACTACATCGAGTCGGAGCGGCTGCGTCTGAAGATGTACAAGCGGATCGCCGAGATCCGTAGTGACGCCGACATCGCGGCGGTCCTGGCCGAGATGACCGACCGGTACGGCGACCCGCCGGAGGAGGTGGTCAACCTGCTCGAGGTGGCCAAGTTCCGTCAGGTGGCCCGGGACGCCGGGGTGACCGAGGTGGTCAACGCCGGCAACTTCATCCGGTTCGGACCGGCGGATCTGCTCGACTCGAAGGCGCTGCGCCTCAAGCGGCTGTACCCGGCCAGCGTGATCAAGGAGACCGCCAAGATCATCCTGGTACCGCGACCGACCACGGCGCCGATCGGCGGCCAGCCCCTCCGTGACCGTGAGCTGTTGCAGTGGTGCGAACGGGTGGTCACCGACATCTTCGGCTGAGCGGTCAGGAGAGCCGAGCCGGTGGCGGAGACCATCTGGCGTAGGATCGCCGCGGACGTCAGTTGCTCCGGACTCGCACATCAGGACAGGTTGGTCGATGAAGTTTCTCCCACGCGCAGCGGTGCGACGGGCCGCGCTCGCCGTGACCCTGTTGGCAGCGGTGGTCACCACCGGGTGTTCACAAGCGTCGCCGGGCGTGGTGGCCTACGTCGGTGACGCTGAGATCAGCCAGAGCCAGCTCGACACCGCGGTGGCGGCCGTGTCCACCACGGTGGAGGCCGGCCAGACCGTGTCCAGCGCGGCCGTCATCAACGCCCTGATCCAGGGCGAACTGGCCGCCCAGCTCGCCGCGCAGAGGCACATCAGCATCACCGACGCGCAGCGCGACACCTTCCTGAAGACCACCAACCTGGCTCCGCTACTCGACGTTCCTGCGGCCAAGCCGGTCGCCTACGACGTCGCCGACTCCCAGATCGTGTCCCAGGCGCTCGGTGCGAAGGCCTACCTGGCGGCGATCGGGAAGAGCACGGTCAAGCTCAACCCGCGCTACGGGGTGCTCGATCCCCAGCAGAAGACGGTGGTGACCGACCAGTCGGGCTCGCTGTCCCAGGCCGACCCGGCCGCCGCCACGCCGTAGCCGTGCCCGCACCGGTGTCTCAGCCTGAGCTCGCCCGACTGAGTGAGGTGATGGCGGTCCTGCGGCGCAACTGTCCCTGGGACGCCCGGCAGACCCATCGGTCCCTGGTGCAGTACCTGGTCGAGGAGACTCTCGAAGTGGTCGAGGCCATCGAGACCGGCAGCCAGGCTGACCTCCGTGAGGAGCTGGGCGATCTGTTGCTGCAGGTCTTCTTCCACGCCGAGATCTCCAGCGAGAGCCCCGACGGTTTCGCCGTCGAGGATGTCGCCCGCGGCATCGCCGACAAGCTCGTGGCCCGGCACCCGCACGTGTTCGACACCACGACCACTCTCGACACCACGACCACTCTCGACGCCGCGACGTCGAGTGCGCCGGACGTGCTGGCCGAGCTCGACGTCAGCTGGGAACAGCGCAAGGCGGTCGAGAAGGGTCGGACGTCGGTCCTGGAAGGGATTCCCGACCAGCTGTCGGCCATGGCCAAGGCCAACAAGATCATCGGCCGAGCCCGCTCGCGCGGCGTCGCCGTCGAACTGGCCAGCGAACCGATCGAGGCGAGCCAGCTGGGTGAGCGGGTGGTGGAACTGGTGGCCCGAGCCCAGGCCCACGGCATCGACCCGGAGCAGGCGGTCCGCGACGCCGTCCGGGACCTCGAAGCAGCGGTGCTGACGGCCGAGGCGCACCAGCGGCAGGCCAGCTGATGGCGCCGAGATGACGGTACTGGGAGATCCGTTCGACCTCAGCGGACGGACGGCGGTGGTGACGGGGGCCTCCAAGGGCATCGGCCTCGGCATCGCCACCGGACTGGTCAACGCCGGTGCGTCGGTGATCGGCCTGCAACGGAGCCCGCTCCCGGTCGAGCTGCTGGCGCTGGCCGAGGAGCGGGGCAGCACGGCCACCCATGTGCCGGTGGATCTCTCCGACGAGGACTCCATCGGCGTGGCGATCGACCGGGCGCACGCGCTGGGGGTGGTCGACATCCTGGTCAACAACGCGGGCACCCAGATCCGGCACGATTCGGTGAAGTTCCTGCTGGCCGACTTCGACGCTGTCCTCAACATCAACCTGCGCGCGGTCTTCCAGCTCTGCCAGGGTTTCGCGCCGGCCATGCTGGAACGCGGCTGGGGACGAATCGTCAACCTGGCCTCGGTGACCAGCTTCCAGGGCGGTTTTCGGGTGCCCGCCTACGCGTCCTCGAAGGGCGCCGTGATGCAGCTGACCAAGGCGCTGAGCAACGAGTGGGCCGGCCGTGGGGTGTGTGTCAACGCCGTCGCGCCGGGCTACATCGAGACCGACATGAACGAGGCGCTGCTGGCCGACGAGGAACGTCATGCGCAGATCTCGATCCGGATCCCGGCTGGTCGCTGGGGGACCGGGGCCGATCTGGCCGGGGCCGTGGTCTTCCTGTCCTCCGACGCCGCGGCGTACGTGCACGGCATCGTGCTGCCGGTCGACGGTGGCTGGCTGGCTCGCTGACCCGGTCCATCCGCACCGTCGATACCATGAGGCCGCAGCCGCTGAGGCCGACCCAGCCCGCAAGCAGGGCTTGGTCAGTCGGTCCGGCCTAGCCCTAGGAGGCACTATGTCCAGCATCGTCGCCACGTACGTCACCGACGTGCGTTTTCCCACCTCACTGGAGCTGGCCGGCTCCGACGCGGTCAACGTCGACCCTGACTACTCGGCGGCCTACCTGCAGCTGGCGACCGATGAGGGCCCGGACGGGTTCGGGCTCGTCTTCACGGGCGGTCGCGGCAACGAGGTGGTGGCGATGGCGATCGAGTCGGTCCTCGGCCTGCTGCCGGATGAGGACCTGGAGACGATGCTGTCCCACCTGGGCAGCGTGTCGGACTGCCTCGTGCACGATTCCCAGTTCCGCTGGATCGGGCCGGAGAAGGGCGTGGCGCACATGGCTGCGGGGGCGGTGCTCAATGCGCTGTGGGACATCAAGGCCAAACGGGCGGGGCTGCCGCTGTGGGAGCTGCTGGCCCGGATGTCGCCCGAGGACCTGGTGGAGGCGGTCGACTTCTCGCACCTGCGGGACGTGCTCACCGAGGAGGATGCCCTCGCCATCTTCCGTTCCGGCCAGGACGGCCTGGAGGACCGTATCGCCGAGCTCAAGGCAGGAGGCTACCCGGCGTACACCACCTCCCCCGGGTGGCTGGGCTACACCGACGAGAAGATGCAGCGGCTGGCGCGGGAGGCGGTCGACGAAGGGTTCGGGCTGATCAAGCTCAAGGTGGGTGCCTCGTTGACCGACGACGTCCGCCGGATGCGGCTGGCCCGCGAGACCGTCGGCCCGGACGTCCCGATCGCCATCGACGCCAACCAGAAGTGGGAGGTGCACGAGGCCGCCGCCTGGATCAACGCGCTGGCCCCCTACGACGTCTACTGGGTGGAAGAACCGACCAGCATGGACGACGTGCTCGGCCACGCCCGGATCCGCCGGGAGATCGCCCCGATCAAGGTGGCCACCGGCGAAGCCGTGCAGAACCGGATCATCTTCAAGCAGCTGCTGCAGGCCGAGGCCATCGACTTCATGCAGATCGACTCCACCCGGGTCGCCGGCCCCAGCGAGAACATCGCCAACCTGCTGCTGGCGCACACCTTCGGCATCCCGGTCTGCCCGCACGCCGGCGGTGTCGGACTCTGCGAGCTGGTCGTGCACTTCCCCTTCTTCGACTACGCCGTGATCTCGAAGTCCCAGGAGCGGCGGATCGTGGAGTTCGTCGACCACCAGCACGAGCACTTCGTCGCCCCGGTGCAGGTGGAGAAGGGCCGGTACCAGGCACCCACGGTTCCCGGGAACAACGCCGAGATGCTGCCCGAGTCGGTCGCCCACTGGAGCTACCCGTCGGGCGCCGGGTGGGGGAATCTCAGGACTTCCGGGCTGCTGCCACCCGGAAAATAGTGGCTCATCAGGGCTAATGTGACCCTTATGACCGAGCCGCCCTATCCCCAGCATCACCCCGCGGCTCCGCTGCACTCGCCCGGTCTGCACGCGTCGTCGGAGACGCGCCGAGACGCCGAAGCGGCGATCGCGGCGCGCCGAGAGCTCGGACCCGAGTACGAGGAGGACCTGGCCGCGGGTCTGGCCGAGCGGATGGAGCAGCTGGTGGCGTTCCGGACAGCCGAGCTGAGACAGTCGGGGGAGATCGAACGGCAGGGTGGGTCCCTCGAGAAGACGGCCCAGACCCAGCGCTTCGTCACCGCCCTGGTGTCCCTGACGGCAGGCATCCCCATCACGGCGATCGCGTTGTCCGGGGGCGGTCTGGTCGAGACGACAGTCTGCTGGGCCGGCATCGTCGGGATCAACATGGCTCAGGCACTGAGCGCTCGCCGTCGGCGTTAGCCACGACGGCGCCGTAACACCAACGACGAGCCACTCTGCTCAGCTCCGATGCTCCTGAGCAGGCCCAGGCTCGCGGTGTCGGTCCCGTCAGCCTCGGCCATCACGTGCTCGATACCGCGTGCGTGCAGCGGTCCCAGCGCCGCGCCGAGCAACGCCCGGGCCAAGCCCAGGCGGCGGTACGTCCGGGTCACGGCGACCAGACCGAGCCGTGACCGTTCTTGGTTGGCCCAGATCCGCACCAGGCCGGCGAACCTCCGGTGCTCGTCGTCGACGGCCACCAGATAGGTCGCCGGGTCATAGAGCGCCTCGTCGAAGGTGAGATCGTGGAACTCCGTCGGGTCGTTGATCCAACCGTCGCTGCCCGGCAGATCCCGGCGCAGCTCGTCGTCCAGGGTTCGCAGCGCTCCTTCGTCGACGTCCTCGACCGACAGCAGCACCAGACCCGCCGGGATGGGCGGTGCGACGAGCCCGGTCCGAGCCGGATCGGGGGAGAACAGGAACTCCACCTCCCGTCGGTGGGGCTCGAAGCCGAACCGACTCCACACCTGCAGTCCCTCAGGGTCCGAGCCGTCGATACGGGTGTACAGGTCGTGGGCGAGGTCATCGATCATCGCGTTCACCAGAGGTTCGTGATCCTGCTCGAGCCAGCCGTCGACCGACACGAACCAGCGACGGTCGGGGCGACAGACGGCGTAAGCCGACGCCACGGTGCTGCCGTCTCGGACGAGGTTCCAGGTCGCGGTCCGGGTCGGTCGGGCGACGACGTCGAACTCCTCGGTGACGGCGCGGGCGGTGTCCATCGGCGGCTCCTTTCCGACGGCAACGGGATGTGTTCCCACCCTGGACCGTAGGTCTGGGTTCGTCCAGGTCCACGCGCTCGCGGCGCTGGTCGCCCGAACGCGGACCACCGCGGTGCTGGTCTGGAAAAGACGGGACGATCCCGTGGCGGGCGAGTCCCTCACCGCCTGCCCCGGTTAGTGTGGGGACCAACAACGTCAACGCCGTCGGGCGCGTCCGGATCGACTCGGACGAGCTCGGTGGATGCGAAAGGGAAGCAGCCAAGTGGCCAGTATTGAGTTCGTCGGGGCGCGCGAGATCCTCGATTCCCGTGGCAACCCGACAGTTGAGGTCGAGGTGATCCTGGACGACGGTTCCGAAGGGCGGGCGGCGGTCCCGTCCGGTGCCTCGACCGGCGCGTTCGAGGCCATGGAGCTGCGTGACGGCGAGAAGCGCTACGGCGGCAAGGGCGTCAGCAAGGCGGTACTGGGCGTGATCGACCAGCTCGGCCCCGAGCTGGTGGGTTACGACGCGAGTGAGCAGCGCCTCGTCGACCAGGCCATGCTGGATCTGGACGGTACGGAGAACAAGAGCAAGCTCGGCGCCAACGCGATCCTCGGCGTCTCGCTCGCGGTCGCCCACGCCGCGGCCAACGCGGCCGACCTGCCGCTCTACCGTTACGTCGGCGGCCCGAACGCGCACACGCTGCCAGTCCCGATGATGAACATCGTCAACGGTGGGTCGCACGCCGACTCCGACGTGGACGTCCAGGAGTTCATGATCGCACCGATCGGCGCGGCCACCTTCCGGGACGCCCTCGAGCAGGGTGCGAGCGTCTACCACTCGCTGAAGTCAGTGCTGAAGAAGCAGGGCCTCTCGACGGGCCTGGGTGACGAGGGCGGCTTCGCCCCCAACCTGCCGGCCAACCGGGCCGCACTGGAGCTGATCTCCACCGCCATCGAGGCCACCGGGCTCAAGCTGGGCACCGATATCGCGTTGGCCCTCGACGTGGCCGCCAGTGAGTTCTACGACGAGAAGACGGGCACCTACGGCTTCGATAAGTTGCAGCTGTCGGCCGACGAGCTGACTGCTGTCTACTCGGAGTGGATTGCCGACTTCCCGATCGTGTCCATCGAGGATCCCCTGGCTGAGGACGACTGGGCCGGCTGGGCCAAGCTGATGACCATCATGGGCGACACGCTCCAGGTGGTCGGCGACGACCTCTTCGTCACCAACGTGACCCGGCTGCAGCGCGGCATCGACGAGAAGGCCGCCAACGCGCTCCTGGTCAAGGTCAACCAGATCGGCTCGTTGACCGAGACGCTGGATGCGGTCGACCTGGCGCACCGCGCCGGTTTCCGCTGCATGATGAGCCACCGGTCGGGCGAGACCGAGGACACCACCATCGCCGATCTGGCCGTGGCGACCAACTGCGGTCAGATCAAGAGCGGGGCGCCGGCCCGGTCAGAGCGAGTCGCCAAGTACAACCAGCTGCTGCGGATCGAAGAAGACCTCGACGACGCGGCCCGTTACGCGGGTCGCGGGGCCTTCCCGAGGTTCAACCCTGAGGTCACGGGCGGAGCTCGGGGCTGATGCCGTCCGGCCCACGGCCCACTGCCCGCCCCGGCGCAGGACCTGGGCGAGGCAAGCCGCGTGCCCGCGCGACTACGGCGCGGGCGTCCGCCGCTGCGCCGAGATCGACGACCGAGGCCAGGCAGGTGGTGGAGTCCCAGGCCGAGGCGGGGTCGTCGAACGAGGCGGGTGGTCGACGCTCCAGCCTGACCACCCGGGCGATCGCTCTGGCTGTCGTCTTCCTGATCCTGACCATCTCCTACGCGTCGAGCCTGCGGATCTACTTCGCCCAGTCCGCGGAGATCGCCTCGACCCGGGTGGAGATCACCCAGCGCCAGGCGCGGATCGCTGACCTCCAGACCGACCTGGGCCGGTGGAACGACCCGGACTACGTCCGCACCCAGGCCCGGGCCCGACTGGGCTGGGTGCTGCCCGGCGAGACCGGCTTCAAGGTCGTCGGCGAGAACGGGCAGCCCCTCGGTGGCGGTGAGGTCAGCTCCGCCAAGGAAGCCACGCCCCCGGCGGACGCCTGGTGGGACACGCTGTGGGGATCGGTCGAGGCAGCCGACAAGCCGGCCCCGGCCCCGGTGTCGGTCAAGCCGACCAAGGAACCCACGATCACCGAGAACACCAAGCCGACCGTGTCGCCGACACCCTCGGCCACCCCGCGCTGACCCGCCCCACCGTCCCCCGCCGCCGGCCACGGCCGGGCCGGTCTCCGTTTTTGGCCCGTGCCGACTGGCTGAGAGACTGTCCGGATGCGTGAGCCGATGACAGCAGCAGACCAGGCCGCAGTCACCGCCCAGCTGCAACGAGCGCCCCGCGACGTCGCAGGTGTGGCCTTCCGCTGCCCCTGCGGCAACCCGGCCGTGGTGGCCACCGAACCCCGACTCACCGACGGTACGCCGTTCCCGACGACGTACTACCTGACCTGCCCCCGGGCTACATCGGCGTGCTCGACGCTCGAGTCGCAGGGCCTGATGGCCGAGATGGCCGAGCGGCTCACCGACGACGAAGACCTGGCGGATGCCTACCGACGCGCTCACCAGTCCTATCTGGCCGATCGGGACGCTATGGGGGATGTGCCGGAGATCGCGGGCGTCAGTGCCGGTGGCATGCCCGACCGGGTGAAGTGCCTGCACGCGCTGGCCGGCCACGCGCTGGCGGCCGGCCCGGGCGTCAACCCGTTCGGTGACGAGACCCTGGCCCGGATCGGTGACTTCTGGTCGCGCCCGTGCCTGCCCCGGACCGACGGCGAGCCCGACCCGGCTCGCGAAGCTCCCCGGTGACCTCGGCCGACGTGGTCGCACCACGAGGGCGGGTGGCCGCCATCGACTGCGGGACCAACTCCATCCGGCTGCTGATCGCCGAACAGGACGAGACCGGACATCTCGTCGACCTGGACCGACGACTGGAGATCGTCCGCCTGGGTCAAGGCGTCGACGCCACCGGAGAGTTCCACCCGGATGCGCTCGCCCGGACCTTCGCCGCCGTCGAGCAGTACGCCGACGTCATCCGGGCGGCCGGCATCACGTCCGACCGGACCCGTTTCGTCGCCACCTCAGCGGCCCGGGACGTGCGCAACCGCGACGTCTTCTTCGCCGGTATCCGGGCCCGACTCGGCGTCACACCTGACGTGATCAGTGGGGAGACCGAAGCCAGACTCTCCTTCGGCGGCGTGCTCAGCCGAATCGCCCCGGCGCGGATCACTCAGGACCGGACCCCCTCGACAGCCGGGTCCGTGCTGGTGATGGACATCGGGGGCGGCTCGACCGAGCTGATCGTGGGCAGCGCCACGGGTGAGATCCGGGCCGCGACCTCGCTGGACATCGGTTCCGTACGACTCACCGAGCGTTTTCTTCCCACCAGCCCACCCACGGTCGCCGACCTCGACCGGGCGACCGCCTACGTGGACGAGCAGCTGTCCGGGTCCCGGATCGACCTCGGCGCGGTGGGCAGCTGGATCGGGGTGGCCGGTACGGTGACCACCATCGCTTCGGTGGCTCTCGGGGTCCAGACGTGCGACCGGCAGCGCATACACCGAGCGGTGCTGACCCGCGAGGAGATCCTGGCCCTGCTGACCCGGTTCAGCGCGAGCAGCGTGGCCGAGATTCGCGCCATCCCCACCATGCATCCGCAGCGAGCCGACGTCATCACCGCAGGCACGCTGATCGCGGCCCGGGTGGCGGTCAGAGTGGGGACTGCCGAGCTGGTGGTCAGCGAGTCCGACATCCTCGACGGCATCGCCCTGGATCTGATGCCGGCGTTCGGTGACCGGCCGCCGAACGAGCCCCAGGGCGCCGAGTGACGTGCTGATCACATGAGCCGGCTGGCCCCCTCTTCCTCTCGGCGGTCGCTGATCGCCGTCCTCGCCCGGCACGCAGCCTCGATCCGTTCGCGCCGTGCCCTGCTCGGCCGGGTGGGACGCAGCCTCGGTCTCACCGTCCTGACGGCCGTGCTGGCTGCTCCGTTCGCGATCGCGTGGGGGATCGGCCACGCCCAGATCGATGACTACCTCGGACCCCATCAGGTCAACTTCGCCAGCACGTACAGCGGCGAGATCGAGATCGACCTGGGCCCGATCGGCAATGCGTACCTGCCGAGCCCGGAAGCGCCGATCGGGGTGCGGATCACCGTCGGCGGTGTCGGTGCCGTCGAGGGTCGCGAGCTCTCGTTCTTCTCCGAGCAGACCCTGAACGCCTACGCCAGCCTGCTCGAGGAGCCGGAGGAGGCGGTGGCCGGCGTGGTCGAGCGGCTGACGGACTCGATCGTGGTCGAGTCACTGAAGGCTGAGCTGGCATTGCTCGGACTGTTTGCGCTCCTGGTGGTCCGGCGCCGGCTCCTCGCCCCGTGGCTGGTCAGGAGCGTCTCCCGCCGTCGCCGGGTGGCCTGGTACCTGACCGCGACGGCGTTGGTGTTCGGCTCGATCCTGGCTCCGCCGACCCACACTCCCGGCATCAGGCTGCCGGTGTCGGTCGACCTGGGGCCGTCGCTGACCGACCTGACCGTCGACAACCTGCTGCTCGCGGACGTGCTGGACCGGGGGGTCAAGGGCATCACGCTGCTCACCGACCGGCAGCAGGCTGCCGTGAACACCTACATCGACACGGCCTCCGGCAACGTGGGGGCTCAGTTCGCTCAGCTGCCTGAGCCCCGACCGGGCGAGACCATGGCTCTGGGTCTGAGCGACCTGCACTGCAACGAGGCGATGACCGAGCTGATCACCCGGATGGTCTTCCTGACCAGACCGAGTCGCATCCTCGGCTCCGGCGACGACACGGTCAACGGTACGGCGGCCGAGCGCTTCTGCATCACCCGTGAGGCCAAGATCGCCGACGGCATCCCGTTCCTGGTGGCCCCCGGGAACCACGACTCCGACGTCACCGAGGCGCAGATGCGCAAGACCGGGATCTCGGTGCTCGACGGTGCGGTCGTCGACGTCGGGGGTGTCAAGGTGCTGGGCGACGACGACCCGGAGTACAACGTGCCGTTCAGCCAGGCCCGGACCAAGGACCGGCCGGAGACGGAGCAGCAGCTCGGCCAGCGGCTGGTGGACACAGCCCGGGGCAAGCAGGTCGACGCCGTGCTGGTGCACCAGCCCGCCGCCTCGGTCGTGGTGATGACGACGCCCGACCCTCCGGCCCGGCTCGTCCTGTGGGGTCACTTCCACTCCCAAGCCGGACCCACCGTGGTCAAGCACCGCGACGGTTCGTGGACCGTCGGGATGCAGCAGGGCACTGCGGGCGGGGTCCGGCAGCCGACCTTGGTGTCGTTCAGCACTCCGTTCTCGCCGCCGCTGATGCGTGCCGACATCTACTTCTACTTCCGCGACGACGCGACCGGCCTGGTCACCGGCGTACAGCCCGTGCACTTCATGCCCAACGCCACAGTCGTCATCGACAAACGGATCCCCACCGGCGATCTCGCGAACCTACCGCCGGAAACCCGGCTCGCGCTGACCGGCACGAGCGAGACGCCGTCACCGACCGCGGTCCGTTAGGCCCCACTAAGATCGCTGACGTCCGTCGCGGACGGCCCTCGTAGCCCAATGGCAGAGGCAGGCGGCTTAAACCCGCTCCAGTATGGGTTCGAATCCCATCGGGGGCACCGCGGATCGGCCTTCGCTTCGTGCATCACCCACAGCGCGCCACCGTCTCGAAGTTTGAGATGTCGCCGCGCGGGTAAACAAGCAACGATCGATCTCGGGATACGCGAAGGGTTTGCCGTGCTCCCGAGGTTCTTTCTGTCCGTCCCTGCGCCCGACCCGTCAGGCGCGCGGGCCACCGCACGATCCCGCCGGCACCTCAAATCTGTGGTGGTCCTGGTCGCCGCTGTGCTGGCCACCAGCCTCACCCTGCTGCCGGCCGCAGCGGTACCCTTTCCCGCCGCGCCGAGCGGGGTGAGACTGACCGCCGCGACGCCCACCTCCCTCTCGGTCTCCGCGAACCGGGCGGCCGGCGCCTCGGGCTACCGCCTCTACGCATCGACGACACGGAGCTCCGTCTACGTGGCCAACATCGCGCGGACGCACCGTTCAGGGGTTTCCACGAGCCCCACCCTGACCCTTGGCGGCCTCGTCTACACGTCGGCCACCTGGTACCTCCGCTACGCCACGGTCAGCAGTGCCGGGTCGCGGTACTCCGACATCTTCACCGCGCACCTGCGCCCCGGCACCCCCAGCGCCCCTCGGGTCCGCAGCACTGCCACCGGCAACTCGGTGACCTGGACCAGCGGGGCCGCACTCGGCTTTCGGATTGCCGTGGCGACCGACCCGACCATGACCCGAGGCCGGTTCACCCACACCATCAGCAGCCAGGCCCGGCAATACACGCCGTATGGGCTACGCCGGGGGACTCGTTACTACTTCCGGGTCGCGGCCGTCAACGGGGTCAGCAGCTCCGGCTTCTCGGCCACCGTGTCGGCAGTCATCACCAGCACCGAACAGTCAGTCCGGGTGATGACGTACAACATCCTCGAAGCCAACACCGCCGGCGTGGTGGAGGGCGATGGCCGGTTGGCCAGCTGGTCGAAGCGTCGTGGCGGGGTCGTCCGGTTGATCAGGGCGGCGTCCCCCGACGTGGTCGGCGTCCAAGAGGCCGCAGCCTGGATGGGATCCGTTCAGGGCTATGGCGGCGTTCGGCAGATCGACGACCTGGCCGGTCTGCTCAAGACCTCGTCGAGCGGCCCCGGCTACACCCTGGCGGCCACCGAGGTGCCGCCCAGCCAGCACGGGTACTTCCGTACCGCTCAGTACATCCTCTACAAGGAGTCGGTCTACGCCCGGTCCGGCGCTGGTGGTCACTGGAACTTCGGCACCACGTCGGTGCCCCACTGGGCGGCCTACCAGGTGCTGACGAACCGGAGGACCGGAGCACGGTTCCTGTTCCTGTCGGCCCACCTGAGCTACCTGGGGGGATCTGCAGGCGACAAGGTGCGGCAGGCGGAGGCCACCAGCCTGATCCGCCAGGCCTCGGCGTTCGCCGCCGGCCAGCACGTACCGGTGGTCTACTCCGGCGACTTCAACTCTCATGGAGGCTCGAACCACCCGCTGGACGGTCCCGGCGTCGCCTTTCGGGCCGTGCACGCAGTGGACGCGCTGGAAGTGGCGCAGTATCGCCTCAACTTCCCCGTCAACAGCGCTAACCAGAACGTCCGGCTCGCCTTCGCGAGCGGACTGAGCATCGACCACGTCTACGCCTCGGCCGGAGTCGCGCTGCGCAGCTGGCGGCTGAGCGTGGAGCTGAGCAAGGGTGCCTACGTGGGCGTGATCCCGTCCGACCACAACCCGCTCGTGGTGGACCTCAGCTTCCCGTACTGACCGGCAGCGGTCGGGCCGGACCGCGCGACCTCCGTGAGGTGCCTCACTCCTGGTCCAGGGTGGACATCACCGCGGCCTTGCGGGCGGCGGCGGATGCGGCCTTCGGTACGCTGACCACCCGTTGGGTGCTGTGGTCGCGGATGTAGCTGAAGTTCTTGGAGTACGCGTCGTACGTGGCGGTGTCGAGGATGCGGAAGATGATGTCGTTGTTGTCCAGCGTCGCGTTGGCCGTGAAGTTCTGCGAGCCGGTGTAGGTCACCTTGACGTTGTTCTTGGCGAACCAGATGCCGTTGATGATCAGCGCCTTGTGGTGCATGTATCGCTCGGGCAGACCGTTGTGGTTCCTGTCCTTCCACGCGTCGTACACCTTCATGGTCCCGTACTTCGTGCTGCGCTTCAGCAGCGCCTTGGTGACGTTGCGGTTGGTCCGGGCGCTGTTGTAGATCACGTCGACCCTGCAGCCGGCGTTGTGCAGGCTCCACAGCTTGACGGCGATGTCGCGACGCGGATAGCTCCAGCTGTACATCGCCACCCGAACCACCGTCCGTCCGCCGCTGCCGTAGCCCTTGGCGGTGCCCGTGCACCTCACATGGCGGAGCACGTCCAACAGGGCCAGGGTGTTGACGCCGGCGGCCCGTGGGTAGAGGTAGATCTTGTACACCCCGCTCGAGGTGGTCCGGAAGTAGTTCGGGGTGTTGTGGTCGGCCAGCATGTCCACGAAGTACTGGTTGAGGGACGCATAGATCTTGGCGTCGCCGACGATGGTGTGGTTGTTGTTCCAGCTCGTCTCGGCGTTGGTCTTCGAGAGGTTGGCCGAGCTGATCATCGACACCAGCCGGGCGCTGCCCACGCTGGAGAACAGGTAGAACTTGGCGTGCATGACCGAGGGCCGGCTCGACATACAGCTGCGCTTGCAGGTGGTGACGAAGCTGGGCTTGTGCTCGTCGCGGCCGAGCTCGGTGGCGAGCCGCTTGGTCTCCGAGGTGAGCTCGTGCCGGTCGATGATCATCTGGACGTTGACTCCGCGCTGGTGGGCGGCGATCAGCAGGTCAGCCGTGCTCTTGATGTTGAACGAGTAGTGGGCGATGCGGATCGTTGCCCCTTTCGGGGAGCCTGCGATCGCCCGGTCGATCTGGGTCACGATCGCGTACTGCTGCGCCTTGGTCCCGGTGGGGAGGTTGAACGTCACGTTGTTGCTCGGCGAGTAGGGAGGCGCCGGGGCTGCGACCGTGGTCGAGGCGGTGCTCACGAGGGCCAACACACACAGGACGGCTAGGGCGGTTCTTCTCATGGGCGATGTGCGTGTCTTCCTCGTTGTGGGGACGGGGTCTCGATGCCCCAGGGCCCCGCCACCCGGCTGGCTGGACTCTATCCTGCGAAACGCCTGGTGGCGAGCACCCAGACACAGCCATCCCGGCCGGGCGACGCCACCCGACTGAGCGCGGACCGCGCCGGCCGGCACCACCACACCCGCATTGTGGTCACGGCGCGCAACGTGCGAACATCTGGCATGAGTGAGATGACGATCGCCGTGCTGAACGCCGAGGACTGGCGCAGGTATCGCGACGTGCGGCTGAGCGCCCTGAAGGAGTCGCCCCACTCGTTCACCGCCAGCTTCGAGGACGAGGCGGCCCTGGACGAGCAAGACTGGCGCGACCGGATGGTCCGCTCCCTCCGTTTCCTGGCGGAGCAGGACCAGACCCCCGTCGGCGTCGTCTCGCTGGGCCGGAGCGAGGAGGATCCGAGCGTCGGTGAGATCTTCGGTCTGTACGTCACGCCGCACGCCCGCAACACCGGGGTCTCCTGGAGCCTGGTCCAGAGCGCGACGGACCGAGCGCGCGAGCAGGGCCTGCGGCAGATCTACTACTGGGTCGGAACCGAGAACGCTCGCGCCATCGCCTTCGCCGCCAACTTCGGCTTCCGCCCGGCGGGGGAGCGCCGCACCACGCGCGTCGTCGACCCGGAGTTCGGCGACCAGGAGGTGGCCATGGTCTTGTCGTTGATGGCCGACCCCGGGTCCGTGCCCAACCCCACCCGTGGGCGCGTCACACCCAACGGCGGCCCACTGCGTTGAGAGAAGTCCCTTCTCCGACGCTGCCGAGGCCTCGTTCGGCGGGTTCCTTCTTAGCCGATTCCTAGCCGGAACCAACGGGCCGGTCTCGTGCGTTCAGTACGATGGACGACAGCACACCGCAACCGGTGTACGAATCAGGAGGAACAACAGATGTTGCGTAGTTCGAACCCGATCCTCTCCAAGAAGGACGCGTTCACGCCCGCGGCTCCCCAGTACGGTCAGGCCCAGTACGGGCAGACCGGTTTCCAGCCCTACCCGGCTCAGGGCCCCCATCAGCCCGGCTATCCCCAGGACCCGACCGGTCCGGCCCTGCGGCCGGCGGCGCAGCCCGAAGGTCGGATGACGCTGGATGACGTGGTCACCAAGACCGCCGTCACCATGGCGGTCCTGTTTGCGACTGCGGCGCTGGCCTGGGCCTTCGTTCCCGACACCCTGTACTTCCCGGCCATGATCTTGTCGGCTCTGGTCGGTTTCGGGGTTGTGCTGCTGGTCTCGTTCCGCCGAGTGGTCAGCCCGCCACTGGTGTTGCTCTACGCAGCCATCGAGGGCGTCTTCATCGGCATGATCAGCAAGGTCTTCGAGTCCGCCTACCCAGGCATCGTGGTCCAAGCCGTCTTCGCCACCTTCGTCGCCGCCGGCGTCACCCTGGCCGCCTACAAGTTCTTCAACATCCGCGTCACCCCCAAGTTCCAGAAGGTCGTGTTCATCGCCACGGCCGCCTTCGCCGCGGCCATGCTGCTCAACTTCGTGCTGAGCCTGCTCGGCGTGCACCTCGGCTTCCGCTCCGGCGTCAGCGGTCCGGTCAGCCTGTTGGCCGTCGGCATCTCACTGCTCGGCGTGGTGCTGGCCGTGCTCAACCTGGTGCTCGACTTCGACTACATCGAGAAGGGCGTGCAGATGGGCGCCCCGGCCAGCGAGTCGTGGCGTGGCGCCTTCGGCCTGACCGTGACCATGGTCTGGCTGTACATCGAGATCCTGCGCATCCTCTCCTACCTGCGCCGGTAGTCCACAGCACGACGACATGATGACGTGAGGGCCGCACTCCGACGGGAGCTGCGGCCCTTGCCATGTGGTGTCGGGGGAGCAGGGTTCGATCGAGGACGTGCAGCGCAGTCCAGCCGGCGGCGCCACACGCATTAGGCTCGCCCTGTGCACTACGTGAACTCACTCATCGACCTCGTCGGCAACACTCCGCTGGTCAAGCTGTCGCGGGTCACCGACGGCGCGAGGCCGCTCATCCTGGCCAAGGTGGAGTACTTCAACCCCGGCGGATCGGTGAAGGATCGGATCGCGGTCAAGATGATCGACGCGGCGGAGCGGGAGGGCCTGCTCGAGCCGGGCGGCACCATCGTGGAGCCGACCAGCGGAAATACGGGCGTGGGCCTGGCCATCGTCGCGCAGTCCCGCGGCTATCACTGTGTGTTCGTCTGTCCCGACAAGGTGAGCGAGGACAAGCGCAACGTGCTGGCGGCGTACGGGGCGCGCGTCGTGGTCTGCCCGACGGCGGTGGATCCCGAGGACCCCAACTCCTACTACTCGGTCTCGGACCGGCTGGTCCGCGAGATCGAGGGCGCCTGGAAGCCGGACCAGTACAGCAATCCCAACAACCCGGCCAGCCATTACGAGACCACTGGTCCCGAGATCTGGACCCAGACCGAGGGAAGGATCACCCACTTCGTGGCCGGCATCGGGACCGGCGGCACGATCAGCGGAGCCGGACGCTACCTCAAGGAGGTGTCCGAGGGCCGGGTCCAGATCATCGGTGCCGACCCCAGTGGGTCGGTCTACTCCGGCGGCTCCGGTCGGCCGTACCTGGTCGAAGGCGTCGGCGAGGACTTCTGGCCGACCACGTTCGACCGCACGATCTGCGATCGGGTGATCGAGATCTCCGACGCCGACTCCTTCGCCATGACGCGACGGCTGGCTCGCGAGGACGCGCTCCTGGTCGGCGGGTCCTGCGGGATGGCCGCCGCAGCGGCTGTCCGGCTGGCGCAGGAGATCGACGATCCGGACGCGGTCATCGTGGTCCTGCTGCCCGACTCCGGCAAGGGCTATCTCACCAAGGTGTTCAGCGACGAATGGCTGACCCGCTACGGTTTCGCGCCGCGGACCGACCAGTCGGTCCGTGTCGTCGGCGACGTCCTGCGGGAGAAGACCGGCGCACTACCATCCTTGGTTCACACCCATCCGAACGAGACGATCGCGGAGGCGGTGGCCATTCTGCGGGAGTACGGCGTATCGCAGATGCCGGTCGTACGGGCCGAGCCGCCGGTGATGGCGGCCGAGGTGGTGGGTTCGGTGAGCGAACGCGGACTGTTGGGCGCTCTGTTCGGGCACAAGGCTCGACCGGCCGACGCCGTCGACTCGGTGATGGAGCTGCCGCTCCCGGTGCTCGGGGCCAGCGAACCGGTGACCAAAGCGGTCGAGCTGCTCGTGGACGGTGACGCGCTGCTGGTCCTCGACGACGGCAAGCCGGTCGGCGTGCTGACCCGGCAGGACCTGCTGACCGACATCAACTAGGCGGAGGCAGCCGTTCGGTGAGAATCTGACGCCAGCCGACGGTCCACGGCAGCGCCCGCCACCGGCTCAGGGAAACCCAGCGAGCCGACTCGGTCGTCCCGCCCACGTCCAGCACGACGGGGGTGGTGGGGTGGGCACAGGCTCCTTCGTAGACGAGCCGGACGGCGTGGTAGTCCTCGATGGTGTCGCGCGGGCTCCGGCCCACCCAGTGCGACGTCTGCACGTCGATCAGGCCACCGAGCGTGATGTGCTGCTGGGTCTCTTCGGTGACCTCGCGCAGAACCGCCTCCCTGGGCTGCTCGTGGTCGTCGATACCGCCTCCGGGCAGGCCCCAACGACCCGGGACCGACGTCCGGTGGGAGAACTCGGTGGCGAGCAGGCCGAGCTCGGACGTCACGATGGCGTACGCCGCGACGCGCTGCCGCACCTCGATCGCCTCCGAACCGGTCAGCCTGAGTCCGGGGTCCTGGCCGCGGCCCGCCTCGACAGGCCGCCGCTCGGTCGTCACCGGCCGCACCGACATCAGCAGGTCGAGGTCGCCCGTCGCGGTGCGCGTCGCGTCGAGGGGCCGGTCGGCGACGTAGCCCAGGTCAAAGGCCACAGCCCGGGGATCGGCACCCTGTCCGAGCGGCTGGGCGAACGCCACCGCACCGTGCTCGGTCAGTCCCACCACGTTCATGCCGGGTCATCCTCGACTGACGTCACGTGCCGTGCTCATCTGGATCAGCGGCTTGGGGCGCGCCGACACGATCAGCTCACCACCCGGCAACCCGACGCCGATCTCGTCGCGCCACTGTGCCACGGCCGTGAGCAGATCCGAGCGGACAGCTTCCACCACGTCGGCCGACCGGTTCGCGAGCATGGCGTTCACCGGCCCGAAGCTCACACAGAAGTCGGCCGCTTGCTCGTCCGTGGCGCCCGGACCGCCCAGGTAGAGCGGCCGGTCGTCCTGGGTGATCTCGATGTCGTCCCAGCCTGCCGTGGTCAACATCTGGGTGGTCCGGTCTCGGTCACCCAAAGCGAACGGGCCACGATCGTCGGGTAGCGCCTCCGCGTCGATACCCAGCCGATCGAACGTGGCGGTCAGCACCTGCAACGGTCGGGCGAAGAACTCCGACTGTCCTCGGCGCGGCCAGATCGCGACGACCAGCCGACCATCGGGGCGGCACGCGGCGGCGAGGTTGCCGAACGCACGGGTGGGGTCGGCGAAGAACATGACCCCGAAGCGGGAGATCACCACGTCGTAGGCAGCCGGGGCGAGCCGCGCGGTTTCCACGTCGGCGACCATCCAGTCGATCGGCAGGTCGCCGGTGCGCCCGACACCGACCTCGATCAAGCCTGGAGAGATGTCCACCCCGGTGACCCGGCCCGGGTTGACGCGCCGGGCCGCTTCGAGGGTGGAGGGCCCGGCGCCACAGCCCACGTCGAGCACTGTCTCTCCGGGCTGCAGGTCGGCGCGGACGAACAACGCATCGAGGACCGGGGCCAGCGGCGTCTCCCGGGCGTCCAGCTGGGCGAGCCAGCGCTCCGACGCCGCGTCGTCCCACGTCGGACCGGCCTGCATGCTGGAGAATTCGGTCACGATCAGCCTCCGGCTCTTGGGTGACGACGCAGTTCAGGAGTGTCCTCATCGTAGCCACGGACGATCTGCCCTGCTCGGGCCTGGGGCGAGCAGGTAGCGTGGGGCCGTGCCACCAGCGGGGAAGCGTCGATGATCCCGCTGCTGGCTGACATCGTGATCGGACTGGCCGGCGTCGGTGTGGCCTGGGGACTCATCACAGCCATCGCCGACCGACCCCCGGGGGCCAAACAGCTGATCTTCGCCGCCCTCGTCGAGCTGGTCACCGTGGTGCAGTCGCTGATCGGCGCCGCGCAGCTGATCCTCGGTTTCCGACCGGTGGAGCCCGTGACCACGATCGGCTACCTGATCGTGATCATCATCTGGATCCCGTTGGCCTGGTTCTGGGCCAACTCCGAACGAACTCGGTTCTCAGGAGTAGTGATGGCCGTCGCTGCGCTATCGGTGCTGGGCATGACGCTCCGGCTGCTGACCCTCTGGACCACGGCCGCGACATGAGCACCAGTCCGACCCGGCCCCGCCGGACCAACTCAGGACCCGGGCGCGTTCTGGTGGCCGTCTACGCCGTCTTCGCGCTGTCGGCGTCCGCGCGGGCAGGCGTCCAGCTGGCCACCCAGTTCGACGAGGCGCCGCTGGCCTACCTGCTCTCGGCCGTGGCGGCGGTCGTCTACATCGTCGCCACCGTCACGTTGGCCCGGGGCACGCTACGATCCCGTCGGCTGGCCGCGGTGGCGATCATGGTCGAGCTGGTCGGCGTGCTGACCGTGGGCACGTTGAGCGTCTTCGACGCCGCGGCGTTCCCGCGGGCGACGGTCTGGTCGGTGTACGGCATCGGCTACGGGTTCGTCCCCCTGGTCCTGCCGGTGCTCGGGCTGCTCTGGCTGTGGCGCACCCGTCCGGTCGCCCCCTCGGGCGGCGGGCCGGTTGCCGATCTCGCCCGTTGAGTGCCCTCACCGACGCCCCCAGTTCCAGATCGGCCCCTCGAACGGCAGCTGGTCCTTGACCACCGTCTCGCCGAAGTCCTTGACCAGCTCGACCACGGCGGCGGCCTCGGAGCGGCACAGCTCACGGATCAACCGGTCGGCGTGGGAGACCACGATGATCTGGGACTGCTCACTGGCCTCGATGATGAGGCGGGCCAGCGGGGCCAGCAGGTCGGGATGCAGGCTGGTCTCCGGCTCGTTCAGCACCATCAACGTCGGCGGACGAGGGCTGAGCAGCGCGGCGACCAGGAGCAGATAGCGCAAGGTGCCGTCGGACAGCTCGGCACTGTTGAGTGGCCGCAACAAGCCGTACGCGCTGAGGTGGAGGTCGAACCGCCCGCCGGCCTCGACCACCTGCAGCCGGGACCGGGGAAACGCGTCGCCCACTGTTCTGGCCAGCGCCTCGTCGTCGCCGATCTCGATGATGGTCTGGATCGCTGCCGCCAGGTCACGCCCGTCCGCGGCCAGCACTGGCGTGCGGGTCCCGATCTGCGTCTGGCGTGCGGGTGCGGCCTCGTCGGTCCGGAAGTGGTCGTAGAAGCGCCAGGACCTGACCTGCTCGCGGAGGGCGATCACCTCGGGCGCCTGGCGCGGGTTGACCACCTCGGTCAACACGCTCTCGTACGGACGCAGCGAGCTGCTGATCTCCTCCCAGTCGGCCGACCGACGCGATCCGTTGCGGAGGAGGACCGCCTGCCGCTTGCGCTGCAGCAGCATCGACGCGGGGCGCATGACCTCCCCGCTCCAGATCAGCTCCCGTTTGATCTCGGGGTCGAGGTTGAACGCTGACGCCTCGTCACGCGGTGGGATCCCCAGATCGACCAGGTAGGAGAAGTCGTCGGAGGCGAAACCCATCTGCAGGCTGATCGGTCCGGGCCGGGCGGTGCCCTCCACGGGGTGCTCGCCCTGGCGGACCCCCCGGCCGATCACCGCCGGTCCGGCCCAGAGGGTCGACTGCAGACCGCCCTCCCTGGCCAGCGAGGCGACCACACGTCCGTCGGCACAGTCCGAGAGCAGCCGGAGCGCCCGGTAGAGGCTTGACTTGCCGGTGCCGTTGGCTCCGGTCACCACGGTGAGCCGGGTCAGCGGGACACGTAGCTCCCGCAACGACCTGTAGTTGTGCACCGCCAGGGTGTTCAGCACGGAGGCCTCCAACTCTCAGACGATGACGCCCAACCGGGCAATGGGTTCGACCAGCTCGCGCTCCTCGTACGCCAGGTGGGACAGCAGGGTATCGGTGAGCCGGTCGATGGCCAGCTGCAGCAGAGTCCCATCGGCAGCCGGACCCACGAAGGCCACCAGAGCACCGTCGACCCCGTCCAGCACCTCGTGGATGATCTCGTGCTCCCAGTGCAGCCGGTCGACGACGGGGGCCAGCGCCGGGTCACTGCGGCGAAGCCTGGGGAACAGCGCCAGGTCCTCGATGCTGTGGTGCGTGGTCACCAGCCGGCAGTACTGGGCACAGTAGGCGCCCACCGTCCAGTTGTTCTGCCGCAGGGTCATGTCGTTGATGGCCGACCTGGCCTGCCCAGGCGGCAGGGTGCCGCCCAGGACCTGGCCGACCAGATCCCGGATCTGGGTGAGCTCGGCTCTCAGATGGTCATGGATGTCGATGAGCTGCTGCCCGGAGGCGAGGTCACGCGACGTGTAGTGCCGGTCGGGGTCGCGCGCAGGCCCGCTGGGCCGGGTCGACTCGTCCCAGAGGTCGCCGGCCAACCTGGTTCCGTCGTCCGGTGTGGGCACCAGGGGGAACGTTTCCGGGGCGGGCTGACCGACCTGCACAGCAGCGGCCCCCGTCGGAGTCGGTGACGCCTCGGCCGGCCAGGACACCTCGACCTCATCCCGGGGCTCCGTCCGGGTGGTGGGCACCGAACGCTCGGCCGCCACCACCTCCCGGACCGCCGGCACGACGTCCTGGGCGAACGTCGCGAGCGCGCGCGGATCGTCGGAGCCGAGGATGAACGCACTGAGGCCCTGGTCGACGGCCAGCTCGCTGAGCTCCTCGACCCACTGCTCGGCCGGTCCCTGCAGGAACCCGCTGCCCCGGGCGGCGAAGCTGCCGACCACGTTGTAGAGCCGCCTGATGTCGCGGCGGCTCCGTCCCGCCGCCACCGCCGCGTCGTCGATGACGGCATTGGTGGCGCCCAGGTCGTCCGGTGGCAGGTAGGAGCTCGAAGGCAGCCAGCCGTCAGCCACGCGACCGGTCAGCCGCAGGATCCGTGGCTTGTAGGCACCGAGCCAGATGTCGATGGCGTGCGCCGGTGCCGGGCCGCGCTTGGCCCCGGACACCGTGTGGTGCTCACCGTGCACGCGGACCCCGCCGCGCGCGTCGACGTCCCAGATCTGCCGGATGACCTGGATCGCCTCGTCCAGCGCGACGATCGACTCACCAGGGCTGAGCCGGGTGCCGCCCATCGCCGCGATGGCGTCCCAGAACGCTCCGGCGCCCAGTCCCAGCTCGAACCGGCCGCCACTCAGCAGGTCGAGACTGGCCGCCGCCCGGGCCACCACGGCGGGCGGCCTGAGCGGGAGGTTCAGCACGTTCGGCGCGATCCTGATCTGGATGGTGGCCGCGGCCACGTAGGACATCAGGGTCCAGGTGTCCAGCAGTGCCGGTTGGTAGGGATGGTCCTGGAAGGTCACCAGATCGAGGCCCAGCTCCTCGGACAGCTGGGCCAGCCCGACCACGCTCTCCGGGCTCTGCTGGCTCGGGGTCAGGAAACTACCGAAGAGCAGGTCGTGCCCGTAGTCGGTCACAGCCGGCGCTCGTACGCCGGCTCGACCTCGGTCCGGGCGAACACCACCGGCGTGGTGGACCGTGCTCCCAGGACCTGACTCTGATGAGTCGGGCCGTCGGGCACGTGGGCCGGGCGCAACCGGTCGAACTCGGCGCGCAGCACCGGCACGACCTCCTCCCCGAGGATGTCCAGCTGCTCCAGCACGGTCTTCAGGGGCAGACCGGCGTGGTCGGCCAGGAACAGCTGACGCTGGTAGTCGCCGAAGTGCTCGCGGAAGGTCAGCGTCTTGTCGATCACCTCTTGCGGGCTGCCCACGGTGAGCGGAGTCTGAGAGGTGAAATCCTCCAGTGACGGCCCGTGACCGTAGACGGGGGCGTGGTCGAAGTAGGGCCGGAACTCGCGGACGGCGTCCTGGGAGTTCTTACGGATGAACACCTGTCCCCCCAACCCGACGACGGCCTGGTCGGCCGAGCCGTGACCGTAGTGCTCGAACCGGCGGCGGTACAGGTCGATCAGCCGTTGGAAGTGGTTGGTCGGCCAGAAGATGTGGTTGGCGAAGAACCCATCGCCGTAGTAGGCTGCCTGCTCGGCGATCTCCGGGCTCCGGATCGATCCGTGCCAGACGAACGGCGGGACGCCGTCGAGGGGTCGCGGAGTCGAGGTGAAGGACTGCAGCGGGGTGCGGAACCGGCCCTCCCAGTCGACGATGTCCTCGGTCCAGAGGCGGTGCAGCAGATCGTAGTTCTCCATGGCGAGATCGATGCCCTGCCGGATGTCCTTGCCGAACCACGGGTAGACCGGGGCCGTGTTGCCTCGACCCATCATCAGGTCCACCCGCCCCCCGGCGAGGTGCTGCAGCATCGCGAAGTCCTCGGCGATCTTGACCGGGTCGTTCGTGGTGATCAGGGTGGTCGCGGTCGAGAGGATGATGTCCGACGTCTGCGCGGCGATGTAGCCGAGCATCGTGGTGGGAGAGGACACCACGAAGGGCGGGTTGTGATGCTCGCCGCTGGCGAACACGTCGAGCCCGACTTCTTCGGCCTTCTTGGCGATGGCGACCATGGACGTGATCCGGTCGCCCTCGCTCGGCGTCCGGCCGGTGGTCGGGTCGGTCGTGACATCTCCGACACTGAAAATTCCGAACTGCATGGGTGCTCTCCTCGACCCTTCAACGCGGTAGTTTACCGTTCAACTGTCTGCCCGCACAACGGGATGCGCCGGTCCGCTATTCCGAGGCGACTGAGTGTCGGCCCGGGCGGCAGCATCTCACGCAAGATGTCGTCGGCCAAGGCCTAGGATGCAGGACCGGGGGCAACCCAGGGGGCAACCTCGAGGGCCCGTGACACATTCGCCGCGATGGCGCGGGACGGAGCAGATGACCGCAGAGCAGTGGACCGAACCAAACCCGCTCACGAGCCAGCAACAGGGCCGGGCGATTGCCGACGCGGCCCGGGCGGCCCGGTCATGACCGACCGCTCAGTCGTGCTGACGGGTGCGTCGACCGGTATCGGCCGGGCCACTGTCACCGAGCTGGTCAAGGCCGGCTTCCGGGTCTGGGCCACCGTCCGGCGTGAGGTCGACGCGGATGGCCTTCGACGCCAGTTCGGTGAGCGGGTGACCCCGCTCCTGGTGGACCTGGAGGACCACGCCTCGGTGCGGGCCGCCGGAGAGCGGGTCTGCGCCGCCGGGTCGTTGTACGGACTGGTCAACAACGCCGGTGCCGCCTTCCCCGCCCCGCTCGAGCTGCTGCCCATCGACGCGTTCCGCCGTCAGCTGGACATCAACCTGGTCGGACAGCTGCTGATGACCCAGGTGATGCTGCCGGCTCTGTTCGCCTCGGCCGAGCAGTCGGGGGACGCTCGGATCGTGATGATCGGTTCGGTCAGTGGGCGGATCGCCGGACCGTTCCTCGGCGCGTACAGCACGACGAAGCACGGATTGGTGGGCCTGACCGGTTCGTTGCGAGCCGAGCTGGCACCCTCAGGGATCAAGGTGCTGCTGATCGAGCCCGGAGCGATCGCCACCCCGATCTGGGACCGTGGCCGGGCCATCGGGGCCGAGCTGACCCCGCCGGACTCGACTAGCGCCCGCTACGCCCAGCAGATCCGGGGGGCGACCGATCTGGCCAGACGATCGAGCGTCAAGGCTCTTTCTCCCGAGGTGCCGGCCCGGATCATCACCGAGGCGCTGAGCGCCACGAACCCGAAACCCCGACAGTCGGTCGGTCGAGACGCGAAGGCCGTCGCCGTTCTGGTGCGTCTGCTCCCGTTCCGGCTGGTGTACCGGATCACCAACGCGCGGCACTGACCAATCAGCTCGGGGAGCCGGTGTCGGTCAGTCTCTCTTATCCCGCGTTGCAGGCCACGCCCGTGGAGTGCACCGGGCAGTAGCCGTACGGGTTCTTGTCGAGGTACTGCTGGTGGTAGTCCTCGGCGTAGAAGAACTGTTCGGCGGGCTTGATCTCGGTGGTGATCCGTCCGTAGCCCGAGCGGTTGAGCTCGGTCTGGAACTGGTCGCGGACCTGCTCGGCGACCTCGATCTGCTCCGGTGAGGTGGCGTAGATGGCGGACCGGTACTGGGTTCCGACGTCGTTGCCCTGCCGCATGCCCTGGGTCGGGTCATGGTTCTCGAAGAAGATCTTCAACAGCGCGGCGTAGCTGGTCTTGGCCGGGTCGAAGCTGACCTTGACGATCTCGGTGTGCCCGGTGCGGGCGCTGCAGACCTCGTCATAGGTCGGGTTGGGCGTGTAACCGCCCGCGTAGCCCACGGCGGTGTTCGTGACGCCGGGGGTCTTCCAGAAGAGCTTCTCGGCTCCCCAGAAGCAGCCGATGGCGAAGTAGGCGACCTCGGAGCCGGCGGGTACGGACTGCACCGGGATGCCGAAGATCTCGTGAAACGTGGGGTCAGCCAACACAGCGCGGTCACGGCCGACGAGGGCGCGCTCCGGCTCGATCATGGTGGCCTTCTGACGTGAGAACAACATGGGTCTAGTGTGCCTTCCTGACTGAAGAGGCGGAGATGACCGCACCTGGTGCAACACTGCGCTTTCTCCGCATGTTCCAGGCGGCGGTCACGGTCCCCAGGTCGGGCTACGCTCGCAGACATGACTGAGTCTCCAGGTTTTTCCACTCGGGCCATCCATGCCGGCCAGGAACCGGACGCAACCACCGGTGCCGTCGTGCTCCCGATCTACGCCACCTCGACGTACGCCCAGGACGGCGTCGGTGGGCTGCGGAACGGGTACGAGTACTCACGCTCGGCGAACCCGACCCGCGCCGCGTTGGAGGAATGCATGGCCGCCCTCGAGGGCGGGACTCATGGCTTCGCCTTTGCCAGCGGCCTGGCGGCCGAGGACACCCTGCTCCGGGCCGTGGGGAGGCCCGGTGCGCACGTGATCATCCCCAACGATGCATACGGCGGCACCTGGCGGCTGTTCGCGCGGGTGCACGAGCCGTGGGGGCTCTCCTCGACCCCGGTGGCCCTGACCGACCTCGCCGCGGTCGAGGCAGCAGTGCGGCCGGAGACGGCGGTCATCTGGATCGAGACCCCGACCAACCCGTTACTGGGCGTGGCGGACATCCAGGCCATCGCCGATATCGCCCACGCGGCCGGCGCGCTGGTGGTGGTGGACAACACCTTCGCCTCGCCCTACCTGCAGCAGCCGCTCACCCTCGGCGCCGACGTGGTGGTGCACTCCACCACCAAATACTGCGGCGGCCACTCCGACGCGGTCGGGGGTGCTCTCGTGGTCAATGATCCGGAGCTGGCCGAGAATCTGGTGTTCCACCAGAACGCCATCGGTGGGGTGGCCAGTCCTTTCGACTCCTGGTTGGTGCTGCGGGGGCTCAAGACGCTGGCCGTCCGGATGGAGCGGCACTGCGACAACGCCGAGCAGGTGGCTGCCTTCTTGGACGACGACCACCGCGCGGCGGAGGTGCTCTACCCCGGGCTGAACAGCCATCCCGGCCACGACCTGGCCAAGCGGCAGATGCGCCGCTACGGCGGGATGGTGAGCTTTCGGGCCGCAGGGGGCGTGCAGGCCTCTCTCGACCTCTGCGCCCGAACCAGGATCTTCACCCTCGCCGAGTCCCTGGGCGGGGTGGAGTCGCTGGTCGAGCACCCGGGCCGGATGACCCACTCCTCGGTCGCCGGCACTGAGCTGGAGGTGCCTGGCGACCTGGTACGGCTCAGCGTCGGCATCGAGGACGCGGCCGACCTGCTGCACGATCTGGACCAGGCCCTGGGCTGACGAGCGCCGTCGACCGTCTCAGCCGACGGTCCAGTCGACCGGGCTGCCCCCGGCCTCGACCAGCAGCGCGTTGGCTCGGCTGAACGGTCGGGAGCCGAAGAACCCGCTGCGGGCCGACAGCGGCGACGGATGGGCGCTGGCGATCTGGGGGACGTCGCCGAGCATCGGGACCAGACTCTGGGCGTCACGGCCCCACAGGATCGCCACCAGCGGTCCTCCCCGCTCGACCAAGGCCTCGATGGCGCGCTGGGTGACCTTCTCCCAACCCTTGCCGCGGTGGGAGCCGGACTTACCGGGCTGCACGGTCAGCACCCGGTTGAGCAGCAGTACACCCTGCTCGAACCACGGCGTCAGGTCTCCGTTCTGCGCCGGCACGATGCCCAGATCATCGTGCAGCTCGGTATAGATGTTGGCCAGACTGCGCGGGATGGGTCTCACTGTCGGTTCGACGGAGAAGGAGAGGCCCACCGGATGCCCGAGCGTCGGATACGGGTCCTGGCCGACGATCAGGACCTTGACGTCAGTCAGCGGACGGCTGAAGGCCCGCAGCACGTTCGGTCCGGCCGGCAGATACTGTCGACCCGCGGCGAGCTCGGCCCGCAGGAAGTCGCCCATCTCGGAGACGGTGTCGGCCACCGGCGCCAGCGCCTCGGCCCAGTCCGGGCTCACGAGGTCTGGGAGGGGTCGTGGACTCATCGTGGGGTCCCTTTCGTCCGGGGCGGCGTAGCGGAGCTGGGGATCTCGGTCTCGACTGCGGCTGCGGCGTCCGGGACCATCAGACCAGCGGGCATCCGCAGCGCGTACACCGCAGCGGCCAGGATCAGCACCGCCCCCACCCCGAACGCGACCGGGTAGGACACGGAGTCGACCAGCACGCCGGCGACCAGCGGCCCGACGATGGAGCCCACGTCACCGCACATCGAGAACACCGCCACCGCGGTACCGCCGCGTCCACCCGCTGCGTCACCCACGGCCGCGGCCGGTGCCGTGCCCAGGAAGGCCGCCGCCACGCCGTAGACGCACAGGGCGGCGACCAGCACCCAGATATTGGCCGCAAAGGGCACCACGACGATCGACAGCCCGGCCAGCAGACCGCCTCCGACCATGGCCGGTCGGCGCCCGACGGTGTCCACGAACTTGCCGGCCGGACCGACGGCCAGGGTCTGGGTCACCGCTGCGCATGCGAACGCGATGCCGGTCCAGGTAGCGGTCCGGTGCAGGACCTCGACGATCAGCACCGGTACCAGCGCGGCTCGAACTCCGGACGAGGTCCACCCTTGAGCCAGGTTCGTGGCACAGGCAGCCTGGAAGCGTGAGTCCCGCACCACCATCCGGAACGGGACTGGAGCCAGCTCCTGTGTGGTGGCGCCGCGCCGGCCGGCCGGCCGGAGGAGAGCCAGGCCCACCGCTCCAGCCACGGCCAGCGTGATCGCGTAAAAGAAGAAGGGCGCAGTCAGCGAGATGGCGGACAGCAGACCGCCGACCGCAGGTCCGGCCATCGACCCGAGCAGGAACCCGCCCTGGTAGAAACCTGCCGCTCGGCCGCGGACCTCGGTCGATACGGAGCCCAACAGCAGAGTCATCGCCGAGACGGTGAACATCGCCGACCCGATACCACCGACCCCGCGCAGCACCAGCAGCTGAGGATAGTTCTGCGAGATCCCGGCCAGACCGCTCGAAGCCGCGACGATGAAGATCCCGGTGGCCAGGATCGTCCGCTCGCCGGCCGCCGCGATCATCCGACCGCAGAAGGGACTGGTCGCCAGCCGCATCAGCGCGAACACCGAGACGACGGCTCCGACCTCGAGGTGTCCGACGTCGAAGCTGCGGGCAAACACCGGCAGCACCGGGATCAGCACTCCGAACCCCACCGCAACACAGAAGGCGATCAGGCCGAGCACCACGACGTCGCGGGGCAGGGTGGTGCGGCCGCGCAGCCACGCCCGCGGTCTGGTTGCCCATGTCACCGGCCTAGTGTGCCCGAGACCATCGAATCCGACGAACCGACCCTGAGGTGCCCCGGCGCTGGCGGGCGAGGCCGTGGATCAGCGGCTCAGAGAGCTGAGCCCTTCTGGTACTTCGAGTACGACTCGTTCCAGTCGCTCCAGCCGTTGCCCTTCTCGATACCCTGGCTGGTGCCTGTGGTGATGACCGGGTCACCGGGCAACACCCGCTTGTACAACCAGCCCGAGTTCGCGATGCTCATGCCCGTGCACCCGTGGCTGGCGTTGCGCACGCCGAGGTTGCGCATGCTCCACGGCGCGGAGTGCAGGAACTCACCGGAGTTGGTGATCCGCATGGCGTACCTGGCCGTGAGCCGGTACTTCTCCTTGGCCCCGATCGCCTCGTTGGTCATCACCTTGTTGTATTCCTTGCCCATGATGAGCTTGACCCCACTGCGGGTACGCCAGCCCGCCTTGCCGCCGGTCACGGGGATCGTGCGGACCAGCTTGCCGGACTCGTAGACCTTGGCCTGGTCGGTGTTCAGGTTCACCTTGGTGATCAGTGAGCGGCCCACGGTGAACTTGGTGTTGACCGAGTTCTGACCGTAGATCCCGTCGCCGGCGCTGACCCCGTTGAGGTTGGCCTTGACGGTCACCTTGGTCCCCGGCTTCCAGTACACCTTCGGGCGGAAGTGGACCGTCTTGCTGTTGAACCAGCTCCAGGTGCCCTGCTGGTTGCCGGTTGAGGTGATGCTCAGGTGCTTCTCGAACTCCTTCTTGTCCGTCACCGGGATGTCGAACGTGACGATGACGGGCATCCCGATGCCGACGGTGCTGCCCTTGGCAGGCAGGATGGTGGAGAAGGTCTGATCGTGGAGACTCAGTTTCTGGGTGGTGAAGCTCGACGTCGCCTCAGTGATCTGCTGGTCGGAGGCGTTCTTGCCCTCCATCTCCAGCCGATATTTCGAGCCCGGATCGAGCGCGCTGTCGGCAGTCCAGCTGGATCCGTCCGTGCTGATCGACCCGTCGACGGTGACCGTCTCGGCTTTGCCGTCCTTGTCCTTGCCCTTGGTCCAGAGCTTGACCTTGGACACGGTCCCGGCGCTCGCCTTGACCGACACCACGGTGCTGACCTCGACGTCAGTGGCGTGGTCATCGACACTCGGGGTGAGGGCGACGGACCCGGCGGCGGGAGTCGAGTCGTCCGGCTGGGTGGTCGAGGCCGGGCCCGAGGACGACGAGGTAGGTTGCTGCGTCGCTTGACCGGAGGCGCCCTTGACGGGCACGGTTCCGCAACCGGCCAGGGTGGTGGCGAGCAGAACCAGACCCGCGATCGCGGAGAAGGCCAGGGTCGGTCTCTTCGTCTGCATCAACTTCCGTCTCTTCCTGGTGCGGCATGCAACCGGGGCGACCGGTCCTCGTCGGTATGATCTGCGCGGGGAGCGGCGATGAGTTTGTGCGTTCCGGACCGACGCTCAGTCAACCGCTGCCCTCAATTTTTCACGATGACCGACCAAATAGCCAAACGACACCGATCCAGCCGCACGACACGGCTTCAATCGTGATCACCGTCGTGCGGCCGAAGCGGTGAAATCGGCCGGGTCAGTGCACCGACACCAGCTCGACCTCTTCCGGGTCGCTGGTGTGCTGAGCCTGCGGTGCCGACGTGCGGCCGGCGAGCTCCTTCTCCCGCATGGTCAACGCGATGATCAGGGCTACGGCCATGAAGGGCACCGCCACCAGGAACACGTCGTCCATCGACTGCGTGAACGCGGTGAGGACCCACGTCTTCACCGGTTCCGGCAGGGCCCGGATGGCCGTCACGTCGTTGATGGAGGCCGACGCGGCTCCGAGCTGACCTTGTGCGGCAGCAGGTACGACCGCGGTGAGGTGCAGCGCCAGCCGCGTGTTCAGGATGGCTCCGAACAGCGCTACGCCGATCGCGCCGCCCATGGAGCGGAAGAACGTCACCGAGGCTGTGGCCACGCCGATGTGCCTGCGGTCGACACTGTTCTGCACGGCGGTGACCACGACCTGCATGGTCAGGCCGAGGCCGGCACCGAAGAAGAACATGATCAGCGCGATCACCCCGTACGCGGTGTCGATCTGCAGCCGGGAGAAGGCGAACAGCGCGGCGCCGACCAGGATGGCTCCCGAGATGGGCATCCACTTGTAGCGGCCTGTCCGGCTCATGATCTGACCACCACTGATCGACGTGGAGAAGATGCCGACCACCAGCGGAAGCATGGCCAGCCCCGACTCGGTGGCGGACATGCCCTTGACGGCCTGCAGATAGATCGGCAGGTAGATGAGCCCCCCGAACATTCCGATGCCCATGATCATGGCGAAGACGATGTTGGAGGTGAAGGTCCAGTGCGTGAAGAGCTCATTGGGGATGATCGGCTCCTTGGCCTTGCTCTCCACGAAGACGAAGAGCAGCGCAAGGATGACCGTGG
This sequence comes from Propionibacteriales bacterium, assembly GCA_038238065.1. Taxonomy (GTDB): domain Bacteria; phylum Actinomycetota; class Actinomycetes; order Propionibacteriales; family Propionibacteriaceae; genus Microlunatus. The sequence goes on from JBBRYD010000019.1 coordinate 34,231, forward strand.
CCACGATCAGCGTGATGCCGATGCCCGAGGTCCAACCCTGCTTGGGTCCGGCCCAGCTGAGGTAGAGGATCAGGCTGGTGACGGAGCCGACGATGGTCGCGGCCCCGAGGTAGTCGACGCTGGCCTCCCGCTTGACGTGCGGCAGCTTGAGCGCGATCGAGGTGATGACCAGAGCGGCGATGCCGATCGGCAGGTTGATGAAGAAGATCCATTCCCAACCCAGATGGTCGGTGAAGAGGCCGCCGAGGAGCGGCCCGGCCACCGACGAGACGCCGAACACGGCGCCGAACAGACCTTGGTACTTGCCGCGCTCACGGGGCGGGATGATGTCGCCGATGACCGCCAGGGCCAGCGACATCAGACCGCCGCCACCCAGACCCTGGACGGCGCGACCGGCGATCATCACGTCGATGCCGGACACGTTGAGCCAGCCGGCCAGGGGAGAGGCGAAACCACAGATGATCGATCCAACCAGGAAGACCACGATCGCGGCCTGGAAGATCGGGCGACGACCTATCAGGTCGGAGATCTTGCCCCACAAGGGGGTCGCGGCCGTCGAGGTCAGCAGGTAGGCCGTGACCACCCACGACAGCTTGTCCAGCCCGCCGAGCTCGGAGGTGATCTTGGGCAGGGCGACACCGACGATGCTCTGGTCGAGGGCGGCGAGGAACATCCCCGCCATCAGACCAGCCATCACGACGAGGATCTGGCGGTGGCTGAGGTAGCCACCGTTGGCTGAGGTGTCGACAGCCGGCGCGGGGACCTGCGGCGTCGGGTCCTCGATCAGCGCGCGTCGCGGGGCGACCTTGTTGCTCATGCGTGCTCCAGTTCAGAGTTGTTCTCGATGTTGTCCACGAAGCGGGTGAGGAGGGTGTCGAAGGTGTCGATGTCGTGCTGGTCCCAGTTCTCGAGACTCTGCGCCAGCAGCTCCCTGCGGTGGGTCAGTCCCCGGTGGAGCAGCTCGCGACCCTCATCGCTGAGAGCGACGCGCTGTGCCCGACCGTCGTCGGGGTCCTGGGTGCGCTCGATCAGGCCGGCCCGGTTCATCTGCTGAACATGACGCGACACCGTGGAGGCGTCGAGGTTGGCCAAGGCGGCGAGCTCGGTGACCCGCATCGCGCCGTGCTCAGCCAGACCCTTGAGCAGCCAGAACGTCCCTGGGTCGAGGCCGTCGCCCTGGATCCGCTGGCGCAGTAGCCGACCGATGGTCATCAGCGCGTAGAGCACCGAATCGACGACCGAATGATCGGGCGCGCACTTCGCGTCGATGGGCGCCAGTGGTGGATGCATTGACCAAGCATACAAGTAGTTGTATGGCGCAACCAAATGGATGACGTAGGTCAATGTGCCGTCCCGTGCGTATTGACCCCTGGCTGACCCTGAGAGTTGTAAGGAGATCTGCCAAAGTGGAAAGAAAGGCTTTAGAGTCGAAGCATGAGCCCTACACCAAGCATGACCGCGATCCTCGAGGAACTCTCCGCGGGTCGCATCGGCGCCGCCGAGGCGGCGCGCCGGATCGATGCTCTCAAGGCCGCCCCGACGCCCGAGCCGGCTGCGGCCCCCCCGGGGCAGCCTGAGCCAACCGTCGTCGAGCCCAGCAACGAGGAGCTGGCCGCGAACGGATCCGCAACCACCTCGCTCGGAACCTCCCCCGAGGAGGACGCCTGGGCCGCCACCACCGATCGTCCGCAGCAGGCGACCTACACCACCGAGAGCTTCGTCCGCTCCGATCCGGAGCCCGACCCGGTGCCGGACCCGGAACCGACCCCGTCTCGACCCAAGTCGGTCAACACCGGCGGGGTCGACCGGATCTCCGTCCGTGCGGTGGGCCGACGGGTCCGGATCGTGGGGGAGACGTCGGTGGCCACGCTGTCGGCCGACGGGCCGCACGTCCTGCGGCGCAACGGTTCCGTGCTGGAGGTGTCGAGCGACGGTGAGATGGGTTCGTCGCTGGACGGGTTCAGCATCCTGAAGGCCCCGCGCAACCTGGAGGACGTTCGGTCGCTGGCCATCGGCAAGGAGCTCTTCCTCCGGGTCAACCCCAACATCATCGTCGACGTGGAGGTCACCGCAGGCAGCCTCAACACCGAGCGGGTGCCGCATCTCGGCAAGGTCCGCGTCACGGCCGGCGGCGCCAAGCTGCTCGACGTCGAGGAGATCAACGACGCGCTGATCCAGGCGGGTACGGCGACCATCGCCGGGTCGATCAAGACGGGCCGTTCCCGGGTCCGGGCGGAGTCGGGTTCCCTGACCATCAAGCTGGCCGACGACTCCAACGTGACGATCAAGGGCGACGCGCAGCTCGGCAGGGTCAGCTGGGCCGGACAGCACACCGGCGCCGGCGACGAGGTCGTGATGGGTTACGGAAACGCTCGCTTGGATGTCGAGGTCGTGATGGGGCACGCACTCGTGAGGGTCGGCTCGGAGGATAGGGCGGAGGCATGAGCGAGCGTCCTCGCCGTCCGCTCGAACGGGACCGGCACGAGCATCGCGCGCCGAGTGACTGCCCGGTGTGCGGTGAGCACCTCGCCGTCACCCGGCTGGGCTGCGCCTCCTGCGGCAGTGAGCTCGCGGGCGTCTTCGCGCCCTGTGAGTTCTGCGCGCTGGATGCCCGGGAGAACGAGATGCTGCGGGTCTTCCTGATGTCGCGGGGCAACCTACGAGAGGTGGAGAAGCATCTCGGCGTCTCCTACCCGACGGCGCGGCTGCGCTTCGGCGAGCTGCTCGACAAGCTGGGCCTGACCGGTGAGGCCGATCCGGCCCCGTTGACTCGGGACCAGATCCTGTCCGAGGTGGCGGCAGGGGCGCTCACCCCGGCCGAAGCGCAAAGCCTGCTGGCCGGGCTGAGCTCTTAGGTCCTCAGTCGGGCCGGTCAGTTCTTGAAGGCTTCAACCTTCACGACGGTGACGTTGATCGGACGTCCGTTGGGGGCGGCGTAGGTCACTGCGTCGCCCTTCTTCTTGCCCAGGATCGCGCTGCCCAACGGTGACTGGGGGCTGTAGACGTTGGTGCTGTCGACCGCCTCGTCGAGCCCGAGCAGCTCACGCGAGCCGAGCACAAAGGTGTCGGTGTCCGACTCGTCCCCGTCGAAGGCGATGGTGACCTTGAGCCCGGGCGCCACCTCGTCGGGGTTGCTGGGCGCGTCGCCCACCTCGGCCCGACGCAGCATGTCCTTCAGCTGGCGGATCCGGGCCTCCTGCTGACCCTGCTCCTCCCGCGCCGCGTGATAGCCGCCGTTCTCCTTGAGATCACCCTCGGAGCGAGCGTCGCCGATCTTGGCGGAGATTTCGGCGCGACCAGGACCCGAGAGGTATTCGAGCTCGTCGCGGAGCTTGTCGAATGCTTCCTGGGTCAACCAGACGGCCTGCTGAACGTTTTCGGACATCGGGCCACCCTATCAATTCCGACCGATCTAGGGGAGTGAGCAGCTTTTCACCGATGCTGACGTGGCTCGCCGCAGGGTCTGCAGCGTGACGGTGACGTTGACGATCCGCTCGGCGCGGGGCGGCACTTCGAGTCGATCGTCGGCGCCGACCGACTGGAAGTCGGCGGCCTGAGCCACCACGTTGCAGACCACGGCGATGGATGGATCGGGCCGGTCGACGGTCACGGTGACGGAGATCTGTCGGTCGGACAACACGGTGTAGGAGGACACGGTCTGGGAGACCACCGGGTTGGCGTGCAGGGTCGCGGACCAGACCAACCAGCTCAGGAAGACGGCCCCCAGCACCACGACGCCTCCGATCAGGACGGGGCGGGGGAGCCGGGACCCGGGATAGCGGAGCCGGAGTCGTTCCGCGGCTTCGCTGGTCACTGGCGTTGCGGGCACAGAGTCAGTGTCCTCGTTCCGACAAGTCCGCGGCACCGAGGCGACGACCCGTCGGCCTCCGAACATGTCTCGTGGGGCGGGCGGCCCCCGGTTTCTGTCGGTGCTCCGTGGCACCATGGCGACATGACACACCCAGCGCTTCGGGTCGACGCTGCCGGCGAACGTCTCCGCCTGCTGCACGTCCACGCGCACCCCGACGACGAGTCGAGCAAGGGTGCCGCGACCACGGCCAAGTACGTCCACGAGGGGGCCGAGGTGGTGGTGGCCACCTGCACCGGCGGTGAGCGTGGCTCCATCCTCAACCCGGCGATGGATCGACCCGACGTGCTGGCCAACATGGCCGAGATCCGACGTCAGGAGATGGACCGGGCCCGGGAGATCCTCGGCATCGACCAGGTCTGGCTGGGGTTCGTCGACTCCGGACTGCCCGAGGGCGACCCGCTGCCCCCGCTGCCCGAGGCCTCCTTCGCCACGGTCCCGTTGGACGAGGCGATGGCCCCGTTGGTGCAGCTGATCCGCACCTTCCGGCCGCAGGTGATGACCACGTACGACGAGAACGGCGGATATCCGCACCCTGACCACATCAAGTGCCACGAGATCAGCGTGGCCGCGTTCGACGCCGCTGCCGACCCCCAGCGATACCCGGAGCTGGGGGAGCCGTGGCAGGTCCTCAAGCTCTACTACCAGTTCACGTTCCACCGGGACCGGATCGCAGCGCTCGACCAGGCGATGAAGGACCGAGGCCTGGAGTCTCCGTACGCAGAGCGACTGGCCAGCTGGGAGGCCGACCCGGAGCACCAGGCCCGGCTGACCACGCGGGTGCCGTGCGCCGACTACTTCTCGGTCCGGGATCGGGCGCTGCTCGCGCACGCCACCCAGGTGGATCCGCAGGGCTCTTGGTTCTCGGTTCCGCTGGACACCCACCAGCTGGCCTGGCCGACCGAGGACTTCCAGCTGGTCAAGAGCTTCGTCGACGCGCCGCTCCCCGAAGACGACCTGTTCGCCGGAATCGCCGTCCCGGCGCGGGAGGGTCTGGCGAGTACAGTTCAGGCATGATGCTTCTGGATATTGACCCTAACGTGGTCAAGCCGGGATGGACGCCGCTGATCATCACGATCATCCTGGCCGTCGCGATCGTGCTGCTCTACCTGAGCATGCGGCGTCAGTTCCGACGGATCAACGTGGGTGTTGACCAGCCGGCTCCCGCGGATGAGCCGACTGTCGTCCCGTCGGCCCCGCAGGACTGACCCAGCGACACGTCGTGGCCGGGACCGCGGGCACGACGCGTCCCCCGGGGATGCAGGATGTGGCCCGGGTGGCCGGCGTCTCCCACCAGACCGTCTCCCGGGTGCTCAACGGCAACCCACGGGTCCGTCCCGAGACCCGCGAGCGGGTGCTGACGGTCATCGCCGACCTCGGCTACCGCCGGAATTCTGCGGCGCGCGCACTGGTCACCAGTCGCAGCGGCACCATCGGGCTGCTCGCTCCCCGCTCGGTCCTGTACGGCCCGGTGTCGACGCTGATCTCGGTCGAGGAGGCAGCACGGACTGCCGGGCTCTACGTCAGCGTGGCCAGCCTGGGGCAGTACGACACCATCTCGCTGACGGCCGCCCTCGACCATTTCATGGACCAAGGGGTCGAGGGGATCATCGTGATCGCCCCCGTGCCGGAGGCGGTCCAGCTGGCCGCCGAGCTGGCCTCACAGGTGCCGATGGTGCTGATCGCCGCCGATACACCGAGCGGACCGGGCTTCCAGACGGCCTCGGTCGACCAGGAGCTCGGCGCTCGGCTGGCCACCCGCTATCTGATCGAGCTCGGCCACACCGACATCGCCCACGTGGCGGGACCTTCGGGCTGGCTTGATGCGACCGCCCGGCTCCGCGGGTGGGAACGGGAGCTGCAGGACGCCGCCCTCGTCGTCCGCCCACCGTTGCACGGCGGGTGGACAGCCGTCGGCGGCTTCGCGGCCGGCCAGCAGCTGATGGTGGACGACCCACCGTCGGCGGTCTTCGCAGCCAACGACCTGATGGCGCTGGGCCTCGTGCGGGCCTTCAGCGAAGCGGGCCTGCACGTCCCCAGCGACATCTCGGTGGTGGGCTTCGACGACATCGACGGCGCATCCCATTACCTGCCACCACTCACCACCGTCCGACAGGACTTCGCCGCCCTCGGTCAGCGCTGCGTCGAGCTGCTGATGGGCCAGCTGGCCGGCGAGGAAGCTCCGTCCGCGGTCGTGCTGGCCCCCGAGCTGGTAGTCCGGGCCAGTGCCAGCATTCCGTCCCGCAGGATCCTCTGATCCCAGGTTCGCACCGATGTTAACGTTAACATCGGATTAGCGTAGTGTTCGGGTGGAGACGCAACCAACCGACGAGAAGGGGACCGATGACGGTCGATCGTGAGCATGGCGTGGCAGCCGACGTGGACTACAGCGCTGGGCAGGTTGACGCATGACGATCTCAGCTGATGTTGCCAAGGTCGTCGAGGCGGTCAGGCGCGAGGTCTGTGATCTGCACGCCGAGCTGCCCCGGAACGGGCTGGTGGTCTGGACCGCCGGCAACGTTTCGGCCCGGGTCCCGGGCCACGACTTGTTGGTGATCAAGCCGTCGGGAGTCAGCTACGACGAGCTGACGCCGGAGAACATGGTGGTCACCGATCTGGACGCCAACCTCGTCGAGGGTCAGCACTCACCCTCGTCCGACACCGCTGCGCACGCGTACGTCTACAAGCACATGCCCGAGGTGAACGGCGTGGTGCACACCCACTCCACGTACGCCACGGCCTGGGCCGCCCGCGGGGAGCCCATCCCCTG
>JBBRYD010000020.1:0-40512 GCA_038238065.1 Propionibacteriales bacterium
GTTGATGAACGACGCCTGGGGTGAGACCAGGAACCCCACGACACCGGCGATCTCGTCGGCCTCGATCAGCCGGGGGATGGGATGCAGCTCGGCGTACTCACGTTCCAACGCCGCCGGATCGTCCGCCGCGTCGAGGAAGCTCTGGGTGAGCGGGGTGTTGACGGCACCGGGCCGGACCGAGTTGCAGCGGATGCCGGCGCCGGCCTCCTCGATGGCCAGCTGTCGGGTGAGCGCATCGATGCCGCCCTTGGTGGCCGCGTAGACGAACGAGGTGGGGAAGCCGACCAGGCTGTGGATGCTCGAGATGTTGACGATCGAGCCACCGACGCCCCGCAGCGCCGCGGCGGCCGTCGAGCACCCCAGCATCGTGCCGATCAGGTTCACCTCGACCACGGCCCGCATCACAGCGTCATCGAGGGTTGCGGCTCGGGTGGGGATCTCGATACCGGCGTTGTTGACCCAGACCCTCAATGTGGCCAGTGCGGCGGCGGCGTCCCTGGCTCGACTGTGCGCCTCCCGAGCGGTCACGTCGCCGACCACGCCGACGAAGCGTTCAGCCGGGGACGCCCCGATCCGGTTCACCACGTCCGCGTCACGGTCCAGACCCACCACCGCGTAACCCCGACCGAGCAGCTCGCTCACGATCGCGCGGCCGATGCCGTTCGCCGCTCCGGTGACGACCGCCGAGGCGTTCAGGTCGGCGCTCACCCGAGGTTGTCGCGCTCGGCGCCGATGGTCGTGTCGTCGCCGTGACCCGTCTCAACCACGGTGTCGTCGGGTAGCACCAGCAGCTGCGACCGGATGCTTGCCTTGATGAGGTCCGCGTCGCTGAAGCTGCGCCCGGTGGCGCCGGGTCCTCCGTTGAACAGGGTGTCGCCGGTGAAGACGACCCCGAGGTCTGGAGCGTAGAACGACACCGCCCCGGGGGTGTGGCCGGGCGTGTGGAGAACCCGGAGCACGGTCCCGGCCACCGGGATCTGCTGACCATCGACCAGCTCGTGGTCGGGCGCGGTGTCGTGGGTGAGCGCCCAGACCGGGGCGTCGGCGGGGTGCAGCAGGATCGGCGCCGAAACCGCTGCGGCCAGCTCGGGAGCCACCCGGACGTGGTCGTCGTGGCCGTGGGTGGCCAGGATGGCGAGCACCGTGCGGTCACCCACGAGCGAGACGATGGGCGCGATGTCGTGCGGTGCGTCGATGACGACGCACTCGGTGTCGTCGCCCACCACCCACACGTTGTTGTCCACGTCGAAGGTCTGGCCGTCCAGCGAGAACGTGCCCGAGATGACCGTGTGGTCGATCCGGGCGGTCATGCGTCTGCGTCTTCCATGATGACCACCGAACGCAGGATGCCGCCGGACTTCATCTTCTCGAAGGAGGCGTCGACGTCGTTGATGCCGACCTCCTCGGTCACGAACGCGTCCAACGGCAGTCGCCCCTGCAGATAGAGGTCGATCAGCATCGGGAAGTCGCGCTCGGGCAGGCAGTCGCCGTACCAGCTGGACTTCAGCGACCCGCCGCGTCCGAACACGTCCAGCAGCGGCACCTCGAGGGTCATCTCCGGGGTCGGCACGCCGACCAGCACCACGGTGCCGGCCAGATCGCGGCCGTAGAAGGCCTGCAGCCAGGTCTCCGGGCGGCCGACGGCCTCGATCACCACGTCAGGGCCGAAGCCACCGGTCAACGCCTGCATGGCGGCCACCGGCTCGTCGCTGCGGGAGTTGATCACGTGGGTCGCACCCAGGGTCCTGGCGGTCTCCAGCTTGTGGTCGTCCACGTCGATGGCGATGATCGTGGCGGCGCCGGCCAGCCGGGCGCCGACGATCGCTGCCGCACCGACGCCACCGCAGCCGATCACGGCCACCGAGTCGCCGCGGGTCACGTTGCCGGTGTTGATCGCGGCCCCGAGGCCGGCCATCACCCCGCAGCCGAGCAGGCCGGCGGCGGCCGGGCGGGCCGCCGGGTCGACCTTGGTGCACTGCCCCGCCGCCACCAGGGTCTTGTCGATGAAGGCGCCGATGCCGAGCGCGGGGGACAGCTCGGTACCGTCCTCCAGGGTCATCTTCTGGGTGGCGTTCCTGGTCGCGAAGCAGTACCAGGGGCGGCCGCGCTTGCAGGCCCGGCAGACGCCGCAGACCGCTCGCCAGTTGAGGATGACGTAGTCCCCCGGTTTCAGGTCCTCCACGCCTTCGCCCACCGACTCGACCAGTCCGGCCGCTTCGTGGCCGAGCAGGTACGGGAAGTCGTCGCCGATACCGCCCTGGACGTAGTGCAGGTCGGTGTGGCAGACGCCGCAGGCCTGGACCGTCACGACCGCCTCACCCGGACCAGGGTCGGGCACGTTGACCGTCACGAGCTCGACCGGTGCGCCCTTGGCTCGGGCGATGACTCCCTGGACCTGCTGGGGCATGCTGACTCCTCCGTGCTGTCGTTGCGTCAGTGGTGGCGGTGATGATGACTCTGCATAGTAGACGAGCCGGGGGATGGCCGATGGGGCTCTGGGGCCGCCGCTGCATCCAGGGGGTGGGACCGGTCGGAATAACAGAGACTGACTATGCGTTTTCATATAGGTCACCCAAGGGTCACGCCTGCTCCATTGCGTTCGGCAATGGTTGCGAGAGGTCGCAGGAATATCGTTTGACCTCAGGCTGGCTCGAAGTTGCATAGTTGGAACTCGGTCATCGCCGCCTCGGCGCCGCTTCTTCTTTGAGGATCTTCGTATGCCTGCCGATCTCTCGGCCCCAGGGCGCAGCCAGGCGACCGCGCTCGACCGCCCCGCCGCAATCGCGCCTCCGGTCACGCCCCGGTCGGGCAGGGACGGGCAGCCGAGACGGCGCGCGGGCACTTCGCTGTGGCGGCTGCGTCGCTACACGCTGCCCTACCGGGCGCGGTTCATCCTGATGATCGTGTTCGCCGGTCTGGGTGTCGCCGCCACCATCGTCGTCCCCCTGGTCACCAAGGCGGTCATCGACGGGCCGATCGCGACCTCGAACCGTCGCGGGATCTACACCCTGGGAGCCCTCGCCATCGGGTTGGGCATCGTGGAGGCGGCACTCATCTTCGGCCGTCGGTGGATCGTCTCGAAAGGGACGTTGGGCGTCGAGATGGGCATCCGGACCGACATGTACGCCAAGCTGCAGCGGCTGCCGATGAGCTTCCACGGCCGCTGGGAGTCGGGTCAGCTGCTGTCGCGGATGATGAACGACCTGTCGACCACCCGCCGGTTCCTAGGCTTCGGTGCCCTCTTCATCGGTATGAACATCGTCCAGATCCTGGTCGTCACGGGGATCCTGCTGAGCATGTACTGGCCCCTCGGCCTGGTCGTGGTCGCCTCGATCTTCCCGGTCGCCTGGCTCTGCCTGCGCAACGAACGCGAGTACGTGAAGCTGTCTCGCCAGGTGCAGGACGAGACCGGCGACGTGGCGTCCTCGGTGGAGGAAGGTGCGCACGGCTTCCGCGTCATCAAGGCGTTCGGCCGCGGCGACCTCGCGTACGACAAGTTCGACGCCCGCAGCGTGCAGCTGTTCAACACCTCGATCGCCCGGGTCAAGCTGTCATCGAAGTTCTGGACCTTCCTCGAGGTGATCCCCAGCCTGACGTTGATCATCGTGCTGGGACTGGGCGCGGTGGCCGCCGGTCAGGGCCGGCTGACCCTCGGCTCGCTGGTGGCCTTCATCACCTTGATGCTGTCCCTGGTGTGGCCGGTCTCCACGCTCGGCTTCCTGCTGTCCATGTCGCAGGACGCGATGACCGCCGCCGACCGGATCGTGGAGATCTTCGACGCCGAGAACGAGATCCCCGACGGGGACAGGCGGATCGAACGGGTCCGTGGCCACGTCCGCTTCGAGCGGGCCGGGTTCCGGTTCCCCGACGGCGACCGCGACGTGCTGCACGACATCAACCTGGACATCGCGCCCGGTGAGACCATCGCGGTGGTCGGCGCCACGGGTTCCGGCAAGACGGCGTTCACCGCACTGGTGCCGCGGCTCTACGACGTGACGTCGGGAGCGATCACCATCGACGGAGTGGACATCCGCGAGCTGCACCTGTCGCAGCTGCGGAGCATCGTGGCCACCGCCTTCGAGGACCCGACCCTGTTCTCCATGTCGGCCCGGGAGAACCTGACCCTCGGTCGGCCCGAGGCCAGCGACGAGGAGATCACCGAGGCGATCGAGGTGGCCCAGGCGCACTTCGTCTACGACCTCCCCTGGGGCCTCGCCACTCGAATCGGGGAGCAGGGCATGAGCCTGTCCGGCGGGCAGCGACAACGCCTGGCGCTGGCCCGCGCGGTGCTGGCCCGGCCGGCGGTGCTGGTGCTCGACGACACGCTGTCGGCGCTGGACATCCACACCGAGGCGCTGGTCGAGGAGGCCCTCAAACGGGTGCTCCGGCAGGTCACCGGCATCGTGGTCGCCAACCGGGCCTCGACGGTCCTGCTGGCCGACCGGGTGGCGATGATCAGCGACGGCACCATCGCCCACGTGGGTACGCACGCCGAGCTGCTCGCGACGGTTCCCGAGTATCGCGAGCTGCTGTCCGGGGAGTTCGACCCCGAGGACGAGCTGTTCGAGGAGGAGCTGCAGATGCAGAACGAGGCCCTACGTGAGGAGGTGGTCCGATGACGGCCACGACGACCACGAACGCACCCGTGACCCCGGAACCGTCGGGCACGCCGGCCGAGGTCGAGGTCGATCCGCTGGACGAGTGGCGCGGTGTCGGCACCGTCGAGTCGACCGAGGACATCAGCCGCAAGGGCAGCGTCTTCCTCAAGCACCGCAGCCGGGCCCTGCTGGCCGATCTGCTGCGCCCGTACAAGAAGGCCGTCGCCCTCCTGATCCTCGTGGTGGTGATCGAGAACGCGGCCCGGCTGGCGATCCCGTCGCTGGTCCGGCGCGGCATCGACCTCGGGGTGCCGCCGCTGCTGGCCGGTGGCAGCGGGACGTTCCTGTACGAGACGGTCGCCCTGATGCTGGCCGCGGTGGTCGTCCAGGCCATCAGCCGGGTGACCTTCCTGCGGTCGTCGGGCCGGATCGGCCAGCAGGTGCTGCTGGAGATCCGGCGCCGCACCTTCCGGCACTTCCAGAAGCTCGACGTGGCGTTCCACGACAAATACACCTCGGGCCGGGTCGTGTCCCGGATGACCAACGACGTGGACGCGATCCAGGAGCTGTTGATCGGTGGGTTCGACGGGCTGATCAAAGCCGTGCTGACCATGCTCGGCGTCGGCATCCTGCTGCTCACCCTTGACGTCAAGCTCGGCGCCATCTGCCTGTTGTCGTTCCCGCTGCTGATGCTGTTGGTCCGCTGGTTCTCCAAGGCGTCGTCGCGGACGTACCGCCGGGTGCGCGAGAACTCCGCCCTGGTCATCGTCCAGTTCGTGGAGACCATGACCGGCATCCGGGCGGTCGAGGCCTACCGTCGCCAGCGTCGCAACCAGGAGATCTTCGAAGGCCTCGCCGACCGTTACTCCGACGCCAACGTGGACTCCTTCCGGCTCGTCGCAGTGTTCATGCCGGTGATCAAGCTGATCGGCAACGTGACCATCGGGGTCGTCCTGCTCTACGGCGGGCTGCTGGTGGTCGAGGGCGACATGACCGTCGGCGTGCTGGCTGCGTTCCTGCTCTACCTGCGGATGTTCTTCGAGCCGATGCAGGACATCAGCCAGTTCTACAACACGTTCCAGTCGGCGTCCGCAGCCCTGGAGAAGCTGTCCGGGGTGCTCGAGGAGCAGCCAACGGTGGTCGAGCCGAGGACGCCGACCCCGCTGCCACAGGCCCGCGGCGCCGTGCACTTCGATCACGTGACGTTCTCCTACACCCGCCCTTCGAGCACGGAGAGCGACGCCGCTGACCCCCGTCACCAGCGTCAACGGACCGTCCTGCCTGGCCTGGAGCTGTCCATCCCCGAGGGCCAGACGGTCGCGTTGGTTGGGACGACCGGCGCCGGCAAGACGACCATCGCCAAGATGATGGCCCGTTTCTACGACCCTGACGTCGGTCGGGTCACCCTGGACGGCACTGACCTGCGCGACCTCAGCGACACCGATTTGCGCCGGGCGGTGGTGATGGTGACGCAGGAGAACTTCATGTTCGACGGGAGCGTGGCCGACAACATCTCCTTCGGTCGGCCCTCGGCCGGCCGGGATGAGATCATCCGCGCCGCTACGGCGGTGGGTGCGCACGAGTTCATCTGCGCCCTGCCGCACGGCTACGACACCGACGTGGCCAAGCGGGGCGCCCGGCTGTCGGCGGGGCAGCGGCAGCTGGTCGCGTTCGCCCGGGCCTTCCTGGCCGACCCGGCGGTGCTGATCCTGGACGAGGCCACCTCGAGTCTGGACGTGCCCAGTGAACGGCTGGTACAGCGCGCGCTCGGCACCATCCTGGCCAGGCGCACCGCGGTGATCATCGCCCACCGGCTGAGCACGGTGGAGGTGGCCGACCGGGTGCTGGTGCTCGAGCACGGCGAGATCGTCGAGGACGGCTCACCCGCGGAGCTGATGAACCGGCCCGGCGGCCGGTACGCGGCGTTGCACCACGCCTGGGAGGAGTCCCTCGCCTGAGGCCTGGTGCTGCCTCGGTCTCAACCCATTTTCGTCCGTCCAGTGACTGTGCCAGCTGGCCGGCTGAGCGGGAAGTCGGTCCCGGGCCGAGCACTGGAGGGACGAAAATGGGTGGATGGTCCGGCGACCGTGAACATGTGGACCGCTAACCGTGAGGTACGGCGCTGCGGTGCAGCACCTCGAGGATGTGCCGCAGCTCCCCGGCCTCCAGCTGGCCGGGTGCGCTGGCCCGGCCGACCGAGCCGAAGCTCAGGCACGACCCGAACGTCTCCCCGCCGAGCCGGGAGATGACGCCCATGGGCCCCATGGCCATGGTGATCACCGGCACCTCCGCGTAGCGGGTGACGAACTCGTCGGTCGCCTCCAGCAAAGTGAGCACGTCGCGCGCCGACGACGCCATGACGGCGACCTTCACCATGTCGGCGCCGAGCTCCTGTTGGGTCCGCAACCGAGCCACCAGCTCGTCCATGGGCGGCGTACCGCCGAACTCGTGGCTGGACATGACCACGGGGACCTGCAGTGATCGCGCCTCGGCCAGGATCTGGTTCACGTCAGCTGTGGCGGACCGCGCCTCCACGTCGATGGCGTCGATGTTTCCGGTGGCCAGCGCCACCTCCAGCACCGTCAGGTAGGCCTCGGCGCCGATCTGCTGCTGGCCGCCTTCGCCCGCCGTGCGGTACGTGAACAGGACCGGCACCGCGTCGGTCAGAGCTTTCCGAACGGTCGCGATCGCCTCACGCACCACGGCCGGATCGTCACCCGACCCGAGCAGGAAGTCGGCTCGGAGCTCCACCAGGTCGAAGTCGCCGGGGACCAGCCGCGTCAGCGTCGTGGCCAGAGCGCTGACCGAGGCGGCCACCAGCGGGACGCAGACCTTCGGTCGGCCGGAGCCGAGCTCGACCGACCGCAGGCGCAGAGTCTTCACGTGCTGATTATCTGCTACCGCTCGGAGCCGTCGGCGTCCAGCCAGATCGGGTTGGTCAACGCCGCCATCGGGCCGAGCGGGAGGACGGTCCCCATGGCCGTGCCGTTGCCGGGCGTCCCGTCGGGGAGCGGCCGACGGACCTCCAGGCGGACGTAGCTGGACTGCCGGGGGGTGGTCAGCCAGGCGACGGTCCCGGTCCCGCTGCCGGGCAGCTGCGACTGCACCAGCTGGCCCTCGTCGGTGATCAGGCGGACCACGCCGTGGGGGACCCCCGTCACCTCGGCGGTCACCGTGACGGGGGTGGCTGCGCCGACGCGAAGGCGCTGGCCGATCCCGGCCCGGCGCCCCTGGCCGGCGGCGGTCAGCGCGACGTAGACGTCCGCGGACTCCGCGAGGTAGGAGCGGCCGTCCGCCAGAGCGCCCAGCACCGCCTGGGTGGACAGGGCCTCGGCGTGCACCACGGTCTGGGGCAGGCCTATCCGCTGCGGCTCGCTGTGCGCATCGCTGTTACCGAGGGCCGGCAGCCACCGCTTGCGTCCGCGGCCCGCAGCCACCAGCAATCCGTCCCAGGTCTCCACGGCGTATTCGTCATCGACAGTCCAGGGACCGTTCCACACCTCCAGGGCGTCGGCGTCGTCGTAGCCGAATTTCCAGCGACAGCCGACGTACGGACAGTACGGATGCGCGGGGACGACCAGGCCGCCGTCACGGTGGACGGTCCGCGCGATCCGGGTGAAGACGTCGTCGCGGGCGCGGTAGCGCCAGTCCACCCAGTGCCCGGGCCTCGTGCCGAGGGCCAGCACGTGACCGTTCCTGGTCGTGATCTCCTCACCGGTGATGATCAGCAGGTCGGGCCCGTCGAGCGGCCCCCACACCCCGTGCGAGGAGGAGGTGTTGTGGTCGGTCGAGACCATGAAGTCCAGACCGGCGGCCCGGGCACCCGCCGCAACTTCTGCAGGCAGCCGTTTGCCGTCGGAGTGGACGGTGTGCAGGTGGCAGTCCCCGCGGTACCAAGCGGGGCCGGTGCCGGGCACGGCGCGCCGCGGATACGACGGTTGGAGAACCGGTCGCTGCGGACCGAAGGTCAGGGCCACCGTGACCGAGTACGTCAGCCCCTGCGGGCTCACCTGGTACGGCCCGAGGACGACGTGCCAGCGTCCCGCACGGACCCTACCCGGCAGGTAGCCGGGGGTGGCCGCGTCGGCGGCGATGGTGAAGGAGGTACGGAACCCACCCGACCAGCCACGGAAACCCCGACCCTCCAGGTCGGTGCCTCGCTGGTCGAAGATGCCGATGTCGCAGGAGTTGGTCACCGTGCCGCTCGGTACGGCGGGCTTGTCGTAGGAGTAGGACACCTCGATCTGCTGGACGCCGTCAGGGACCGCGACCGGCAGGTACACCCAGTCGGCCGCTCCCGGGTCCAGGTGACCGGTGATGGTCTGGCTCCGGGTGCCGGTCCGAGGAGCGGCACTCGCCAGATCCATCGGGGGCAGCACCAGGGCGGCGCCGGCGACTGCGGCCCCCGCGATCACGGCGCGGCGGCTTGGACGGGGAAGTTGACGGCTCGGGACCGCTTCGGGGATTGGGGTCATATCCACCACCCTCCACCATGGGCGCGACCGAGCACACAATCCTCGGCATCATGACCGCCGGTTGTCACCAGTAGTTCGCCGAGCCTTGGTTTCTGCTTGGCATCATCACTGCCGATGGAAACGACGACGCTACCCCCACCGACCGCCGTCCACCCGACGATGGGCCGCCAGGTCGCGGCCTACCTCGACGTACAGCTCGACGCCATCCTTCGAGCCGATGCCGCCCTCCGGTCGCCGACCACGGTCATCCAGCCGGCGCCGAAGGCGGTGCGGCGCGCGCACAGCACGCTGAGCGTCTTCGCCAAGATCTTCCTGCCGCAGCGGGTGCAGGCGTTGAGGGCCGAGCTGGACTGGTTCGCCGCGTTGCTGAGCCCGGTCGTGGAGGCCGGCGTGCTGGCCGACCGAATGGCCGAAGGGCTGGTCCGGCTGCCGAAGGAGCTGACGTTCTCCCCGGCGCCCATCCATGTCCAGCTGGTGCTGGAGGAGC
This sequence comes from Propionibacteriales bacterium, assembly GCA_038238065.1. Lineage (GTDB taxonomy): Bacteria > Actinomycetota > Actinomycetes > Propionibacteriales > Propionibacteriaceae > Microlunatus. Next base: position 9,561 of record JBBRYD010000020.1, read on the forward strand.
AGAAGAGCGTCGCCCGACAGCGCCTGCTGGAGGTCGTGCAGGGTGAGCGGTACGAGGCGCTGCTCCAGGATGTGGAACGGTGGCGCGCCACACCCCCGTTCAGTGACCGGGCCAAGCGGCCGGCCGGCCGCGTCAAGGGTCACGTCGAGAAGGCCCACGACCAGTTCCGGCGTGGCCTGAAGGGTTTGTCCACCGACGCCCCCGCCGAACGGTTCGGGGCGGCTCTCCGGGATGCGGAACGCCTGCGGGACGCCGTCGAGGCGAGTGTGGGAGCGGTCAGTGTCCACCGTCTGGCCGGGCTGCAGGCGGGAGCGGAGCTGTACGAGCTGCTGCGCGAACATCGGGTCAGCGCCCTGGCCGCGCACTTCTTGGGCACCCTGGGAGCCGAGTCGCGTCCGGAGGGGGATCTGAGCGGATTCACCTACGGCGTGCTGCTCGAACGAGAGCTGCGGCACGCGCGGGAGATCCGGCAGCGGATCGTCGCCTCCTGACCGCGACCCCGCTGCGCGCGAAGCGGCCCGGACGCACTCAGCCGGCTAGTCGACCTCGGCCGACCGGCACCAGGCTTCGGCCTCGGCGACCGTGGTCACGATCGGGATGCCGGTCGGCACGGGTGGGCGGGCGATGATGACCACCGGGATGCCCAGATCGCCGGCGGCGTCCAGCTTGGCGCTGGTGTGGGAGCCGCCGGAGTCCTTGGTGACCAGCGCGTCGACCGCGTGGTCGAGCATGATCTTCCGCTCGGCGGCGTAGGCGTAGGGGCCGCGAGACCGGATCAGCGTCCACCGGTCGGGCAGCGGGAACGTCGGCGGGTCGACGACCCTGACCAACGCCTGACGATCCGACCAGGGCAGGTACGCCTTCAGGGACTGCCGGCCGGTGGTGAGGAACGGTCGCTGGGGATCGACTGACGACACCACGGAGCCGAGGTCGGCGACCCAGGTCCAGGTCTCGGCTCGAGGGTGGCCGACCCAGCCCGGCCGGGCCAGCCGGAGCACAGCACAGCCGACGTCGGAGGTGGCGGCCACGGCGTGACGTGACATCTGGGCCGCGAAGGGATGGGTGGCGTCGACCACCGCCGCGATGCGGTGTTCGTCCAGGTAGCGCCGCAGGCCGTCGACACCGCCGAAGCCTCCGACCCGCACGTCGCCGACGGGTACCGCCGGGTCGGCCACCCGACCGGCCAGGGACGAGATGACCCGCTGGCCGCCCCCCACCAGCACCTGGGCCAGCGCCCGCGCCTCCGCGGTGCCCCCGAGGATCAGCACGGTCACCGCCGCCCCCGCCGGAGGGCGCGACCGGCGACAGCCAAGAACGCCGACGCCGAAGAGATGACCGCGCTGAGCCGCACCGCCCGGTCGAGGTCACCGATCTCCACGGCCCGTCCCCGGCCGAGCGTGCCGCGCTCCTCTGCCCGCCCGGCGTAGACATTCCGACCGCCGAGCCGGACCCCCAGCGCGCCGGCGAAGGCCGCCTCGACCACCCCGGCGTTGGGGCTGGGGTGCTGCGCAGCATCTCGTCGGATGGCGCTCCCAGCGTCGCGCCACGAGCCGTGAACCACCCACGCGGCCGCCATGGTGAGCGCCCCCGACAGCCGTGCCGGCACCCAGTTCGCGACGTCGTCGAGCCGAGCCGAAGCCCAGCCGAAGTGGCGGTAACGCGGCGATCGGTGACCGACCATGGCGTCCAGTGTGTTGACCGCCCGATAGCCCAGCAGTCCCGGTATCCCGGCCACGGCCCCCCAGAACAGGGGGGCGATCACCGCGTCCGAGGTGTTCTCGGCGACGGACTCGACACAGGCGCGGGCGATCTCGGCCCCGCTGAGCTCGGTCGGGTCCCGACCGACCAGGTTACGGATCTGCCGGCGAGCGGCCGGCAGGTCGTCGTGACCGAGCTGCCCGGCGATGGTGCCGGCTTCGCGATCCAGTGACCGTCCACCGAGCACGGCCCAGGTCGAGGCAGCGGTCAGGGCGATCTCGAGTCCGGCGCGGCCGCGGCTGACGCGCCCCAGCGCCAGGCCCAGGACGACCGTGCCGCCGACCAGGAGTGCGGTGTGGGCCGCCCCGGATCTCCGCGTGTCGGCGTAGGTACGCCGCTCGAGACCGGCGGCCAACCGCCCGAACCCGGCCACCGGATGGAACCGTCGCGGGTCCCCGACCAAGCGGTCGGCGAGGTAGCCGAGCCCCAGCCCGGCGGCCGAGGCCAGGCGTGCGGAGCGGGATAGGGTCGTCACTCGTGGAGCCCGAGAAGACACTGGTCACCGGCGGCGTGCGGTCGGGCAAGTCCCGCTACGCCGAGAACCTGCTGGCCGGGCAGCCGGAGGTCACCTATCTCGCGCCCGGCCCGGTGCCTGACCCGGCGAGCGATCAGGAGTGGGCGGCGCGGATCGGCGCCCACCGGGACCGACGTCCTGCCGGCTGGACCACGGTTGAGACCGACCGCCTGGCCGAGGCCCTGACCGAGCACCAGCCGCCGTTCCTGGTCGACTGCCTGGGCACCTGGGTGACCGCCGTGGTCGATCGGTTGCAGACCTGGGACCAGCCGCTGGTCGAGTGGCAGGCGTCGTTCGACGCCGAGCTCTCCGAGCTGGTGCGCGCGTGGCAGGCGGTTGACGGACTGGCCGTCGCGGTCAGCAACGAGGTCGGGTGGGGACTGGTGTCGCCGTACCGCTCGGGACGGGTCTTCGCCGACCTGCTCGGCCGTACCAACCAGGCGATCGCCGAGGCGAGCGACCACGTCATCCTGGTGGTGGCGGGCCGCCCGCTCTACCTCTGAGGCGCCGGCCACGACAGCAGCCCCTCTCTCGTTCATCGGGCGGCCAGCACGACCAGGGTGGTGAAGGCGATCTCGACCGCAGCACCCATCACGTCCCCGGTCACCCCGCTGAACCGGCGTACGCAACGTCGAACCAGGAGCATCACCACGGTCACCGTCACCAGGACGGACGTGACGGCCCCCTCCCAGGGCTGGCCGCGCCAGAGCGCCAGCAGCGTCACCAGCGCCGCGACCACGACCCAACCGAGCGCCGCGGCCAGTGTCGACACCGACCCGGCGACGGCAGCGCCCAGGCCGTCGGCGCGAGCGGCCGGGACGCCCGCCCGGCAGACCAGACTGAGCGCCACCCTGGAGGAGCAGACGAGCACGAAGAGCTGCACAGCGCCCGGCCAGCTGGGTATCAGCACGGCGACGGCGGCGACCTGGGCGCCGAGCACCAGGATCAGCGCCGCCACACCCATCGGCCCGACGTCGCCACGCCGCATCACCGCCAGCGCCTTGTCCCGGTTCCACCCGGTGCCCAGCCCGTCAACGGTGTCGGTGAGGCCGTCCAGATGCATCGCCCGAGTGCCCAGGGCCAGCGCCGCGACCACGATCAGCGCGCCGATCAGTACCGGCCAACCGAGCCGAACTGCCCCCCACCCGAGGCCGGCCGCAGCGGCGGCCAGCGGCGCCACCGCCAGCGGGGCGAGGACCATGGCGGGCCCAGCGACGGGGCGGTCGACCCTCCGTACCGGGCCGACCGGGATGACGGTCAACGTACCCACCGCCAGCCGGACCGAGTCCGAGAAGGCCATCTCAGGTGGGGGGCGCGAGGTCGGCCAGCAGCGCCATCTCGCTGAGCAGGAGCTGCGCCGACCTCAGCACCGGCAGTGCCGTCAAGGCGCCCGACCCCTCGCCCAGCCGAAGACCGAGATCGAGGATCGGGTCCAGCCCCAGCTTGTCCAAGGCCAGCCGCTGGGACGGTTCGGTGGAGCGGTGGCCGGCGACGCACCAGGCCACCACCCCCGGGTCGAGGTCCTCGGCGACCACCGCTTCGGCCACCGAGACCACCCCGTCCAGCATGACCGGGACACCGGACCGCGCGGCGGCGAGCAGGAACCCGACCCCGGCGGCCAGGTCGGCCGAACCGAGCGCAGTGAGTCGCTGCAGCGGGTCGTCGGCCCGGTCGCCGACACGCCTCAGGGCGGCGGTGATGACGGCGGTCTTGTGGTGCAGGGCCGCGTCGTCCACCCCGGTTCCCCGTCCGGTCACCTCGTCGGCACCGACGCCCAGCGATGCGGCGACCAGCGCGGCGGCCGGCGTGGTGTTGCCGATGCCCATGTCGCCCAGGATCAGCAGGTCTGCACCGGCGGCGATCTCCTCGGCGGCGATCGCCGCTCCACAGGCCAGCGCCTGCCGGGTCTCGGCGAGAGTCAGTGCGTCCTCCCGGTCGATGGCTCCGGACGACCGCCGGACCTTGTGGGCGCTGACCGAGTCCGGCAGGCCGTCGAGCTCGTCGTCGACCCCGATGTCCAGCACCCGTAGCGATGCGCCGTGCTGACGGGCCAGCACGCTGGCGCCGGCCACACCGCCGACGAACGCGCGCACCATGGCCGCCGTCACCTCTCGGGGGTAGGCCGAGACTTTGTCGTGGGAGACGCCGTGGTCGCCGGCCAGCACCACCACGCGGACGTGGTCGATCGGGCGCGGCGGGCTCTCGCCGTCGACCGACGCGAGCCAGGCCGCCAGGTCTTCGAGGCGGCCCAGGGCCCCGGTGGGCTTGGCCAGAGCGGCCAACCGTACGCGGGCGCGGTCGCGGGCGGTGGCCGACGGAGGGGTGATCATCCGCGTCGGACACGGGTGGAGGGCCGCGCAGTCACCGCTCGGGACGTCGCGCCGACCGTCAACCGGTGGCTCAGGTCTGCGAGGACCAGACCGAGCACCGTCCACAGGGCGAGCTGCGTGATGAAGCTGGCGCGGCGGAACTCGAACAAGACGGTGGCCGGGAAGTCGGCGGGCACCTCGTCGGAGCTGGGCAGCAGAGCCATGGCGCCCAGGGTGACGACCAGGTAGCCGGCTCCGGCGGCGAGCGTCGCGTACCAACCGCCCCAACGGGCCGTCAGGCGGCGCCCCCCGACCACAGCGACCACCATCGCGATCACGGAGATGGCGACCATGGTGAAGAACAGGGTCGTCCGGAAGCCGATGGTGTCACCGCTGCCCACCGCCGGCGGGTTGGGCGGGTACGCCAGCGTCGGGATGACGTACAAGGACACGAAGCCGGCGACGGAGACCGCCAGCGTGGTGGCTCGCGGACCCCAGCTGCCGAAGCGGCCGAGCGCCAGGGCGCTCAGCACCCCGACCAGTCCACCGAGGGTGACGCCGGCCACTGCCGTACCGGTCAGCAGGCCGAGCGTGGACTGCAGCGAACGCGGGACGACGGTCTCGGACGTCGACGCGGGCCCGGTGGCCTCGCCGGCGTGGGGGTGCGCTCCGGTGCCTGACTCCTCGACGGCGATAGCCGCGTCGAGCGACGGCTCACCGACGACGTAAGCGACGCCGAAGGCGACGAAGCCGGCGATCAGGCCGGCGAGCAGGCCGCGGACCAGGAAGTTCCGGGCCGACAGCATCAGTGGCAGGGGAAGCCGAGGAGGTGTCGACCGTCGTGCACCCACTCGTGCACCGCGGTGCCCGCGATCAGGGTGGTGGCGCCCTCTTCGGTGCCGACGAAGTACATGGCCACCAGGAAGAGCAGGGCGGCGAAGATCAGCCAGGGCAGCACGCCGCGGACGGAGATCTGGGGGATGGCGACGGGAGCCGCGATCGGAGTGGTGACGTCGGACATGTTTCCTCCTGGGGTTCTGCGACCCTGGTTGTCGGAGTGCGGAGAAGGGCTGGGTCTGACTCGAACCTCAGGGGTTTCCCAACCGCTGGAGACTCATACAGTGGCGCGACCGTGTCGGGCTCTCACCGACTTCCAAAACTCTTCCGAACGGTTGCACTGTAGCCCGCAGCGCCGCAGTGCAGCAACCACCGTCGCCCGGTCAGGTTAGGCTCGGCTGCGTGTCGGCACGACGGGGTGGGCCCTGAGGTGGCCGGGCGCCCTGAGGTGGCCGGGCGACTGGTCCTTTTGGCGCACGGCGCCACGCGCGGCACCCGGGAGCTGTTGTTCGGGGACCGGACCGAGCTCCGCGACCCGGCGGGCGTCGACCCCCTGAGCGGCCGGGTGGCCAGCTGGAGCTGTGCACCCGAACCGGCGTGCGTGGAGACCGCTCGGGCCCTGGGCGGCGAGCCCGAGGTGCTGGCCGAGCTGGCCGGGCTGGACGTCGGCGGCTGGACCGGTCGTCGGCTCGACGAGGTGGCCGCCGACGATCCCGAGGCTCTGCAAGCGTGGCTGTCCGATCCTCACGCGGCTCCGCACGGCGGTGAAAGCCTGGCTGACCTGGTCAAGCGAGCCGGGGCGTTCTGCGACCGCCACCCCTGGACGCCCGGACGCAACGTCGCCGTGGTGACGCCACTGGTGGCCCGGGCGCTGGTCGTCCATGCGCTCGAGGTCGGACCCGGGGTCCTCTTTCGCATCGACCTCGCCCCACTCGGGCGGGTGGAGCTGTCCCGATACGGTCACCGCTGGCAGCTGCAGCGGCTCGGCTGACCGTTCGCGCGGGCATCAGGCCATCGGCAGGTCCAGTGCCGGGACCCGCTGGGCGAGGTCGGCGTCCGGCGTCTGGGCGTAGCGGACACTCAGCTGCCGGTAGTAGCGGCTGTTCAGGGCGAGGGCCGTCGCGAGCAGACCGACCAGACCGGCGAGCACGAAGACCAAGGCGATGCCGCGGTCGGGTCCGGTGCCGAACCAGCTGCCGATCAGTCCGGCCCAGAAACCGTCGGTCATCGAAGGGATGAAGTAGAACTGGGTCAGCGGGGCGATCAGGAACGCCGTCAGAGGCGAGGCCGCCTGCTCGATGCTCTGGGCGAAGCCGAAGACCCGACCCTGGCGCTCGTAGGGCACCACCTTCTGCAGGATGGTCTGCTCCGCGGCTTCGGCGTAGGGCATCAGGAGCATGTAGACGTACATGCCCACCGCCAGGAACACGATCGAGGACCGCAGCGGAAACAGCACGGTGACTGTCCACAGCACGAGGTTGACGAGCAGCAGGAGCCGCACGGGGTTGCGGGTCAGTCCGGTTCGGGCCACCAGCAACCCACCGATGATCAGCCCGGTGCTGAGGGCGCCCCAGAGCAGACCCCAGGTCTGCACCGTCACCAGAGACAAGCCGTACGCGTCCAGCAGGGCCATGAACACGCCGCCCAGGAAGTTGTTGAAGCAGGAGAAGGCGATCAGGGCCAACAGGCCGGGAACGGTGCGAACCATCCGGAAGGTGCCGCGGACGTCGATCTGGCTGACCCCTTCTTCGTCGACGGCCACCGGACCCTCGCGGACCTCGAGCAGCCCGAGATGGACGACGGCGAGAGCGAGAACGACGAGGGCCAGGACGAGCACGTAACGCATCCCGCCCGCGCCGACCAGCAGTCCGCTGATCACCGAGGTGACCAGGAAGGAGACCCCGGACGTGGTGCCCACCAGACCGTTGGCGCGGTCCCGGCGGTCTTCCGCGATCAGGGTGCTGACCATGGTCATCAGCGCGATGGTCCGGATGTTGCCGGCGATCACGCCCACCATCAACAGCACCATGAACAGCCACAGGACGGGGCTGGTCACGTCGGTGAACGCCGACCGTGGCGATAGCTCGTAGAGCGCCAGGCTGACCGCGTAGATGGCCAGGGAGACGACCGCGGAGGACTGCATGACCAGCTTCTTGCCGTGATGGTCGACCAGGCTGCCGAACCAGATGCCCGTGGACGCGGTGGCGACCAGGAAGATGCCGGCCACCATGCCGGTGGCGAACACCGACCGGGTCTCGAGATAGACGAAGAAGGTGATGGCGAACCAGACGGTGAAGTTGATCACCGAAACGAGCAAGGTGTTGACCAGCAGCTGGAGAAAGGTCCTGTTCATGGTGACTGTCCTCGGGTCGTCGGGCGCGCTTTTCCGGATAGACCCCAGCTGAGGTGAGAACTCACCGGGCGGCGGCCATCCGGGCTGCAGCGGCGCGACCGACGGTGTCACTGCCGGTTCAGGACTGCGGGTCGAAGCCCGCCACTGCGCCGATGACGGTGATGGCGGGGGGCTTGAGTCCGGCTCGATCAGTCAGGGCGGCGATGTCGGCGACCGTGCCCCGGACGGTCCGCTGGCTGACCAGGCCGGCGTCGGCCACCGTGGCGGCGGGCGTGTCGGGGGTGAGGTCCTGGCGGAGCAGCTCGTCGGTGATGGCACCCAGGGTGGCCAGACCCATCAGAATGACCAGGGTCGTGTTGGTCCGCGCCAGAGCAGCCCAGTCGAGGGTCGATCCCGGATCGCCGGGCGGCAGGTGGCCGGAGACCACCGTGAAGCCCTGGGTGAGCTGGCGGTGAGTCAGCGGGATGCCGGCCAGGGCGGGGCCGGCCACCGCCGACGAGACGCCCGGGATCACCTCGACCGGGATCTGCGCCGCCGCACACGCCTGCCACTCCTCGCCGCCACGGCCGAAGATGAAGCTGTCGCCGCCCTTCAGCCGCACGACCCGCGAGCCGCGACGGGCATGCAGGATGAGCAGCTCGTTGATGCGTTCCTGGGACGTGAACGCGCCGCGCGGGATCTTGCCCACGTCGATGATCTCGGCGTCGGGTCGGGCCTGTCCGAGTGCGGCCAGCGGGGCCAGCCGGTCACTGATGATCACGTCGGCGATCCGGATCGCCGCCAGTCCGGCGACGGTCAGCAGCCCAGGGTCTCCGGGGCCGCCGCCGACCAGGATCACCCGGCCGCCGTCCCCTGACCCGGCGGCGCCAGGCTCAGCAGACGGTAGGGGGTCATCGGGGAGAGGGCCCTGCGTGGACGGGACCGAGATCGCGAGTCGGTTCTGCTGCGTCGCGGCAATCCGGACGTCGGCGTCAGCTCGAGCGTCGCCGGTGGCGGCGACCACCAGTGCTGCGTCGTCGAGGTCGCCGACGACGAAGGGCCGGGGGAGCCAGGTGAGCAGGTCCCGCTCGGCCAGGTCCCGGATGGAGGTGGCGACGTCGGGGGAGATGACCGTGATCTGAGCGCCACGCTGCAGCAGGGACGCGATCCTGCCCAGCGCGTCGGGCGCACCTCCGACCACCGTCACGCGTCGGCCCGACACGTCCAGCTCGGCGGCGAACGTCACCGCGCCACCTCAGCGTTGGTGGTGCTCATCGGCGACCCGAGGCGGAGTGGATCACCAGCAACGCCTTGGCCAGGGCTCGGCTCGTCTCCTCGTCCCGGACGGCAACTCTGATCCAGCTCGCGTCGAGCCCCGGGAACGTCTCTCCGCGGCGGACCACGAAACCGGCCTCGCGGAGGGCCAGCCGGACCCAGTCCGGACCGCGGTCGGGCTGGGCCCAGGCCGAGGTGTCCACCAGCACGAACGGGGCTGCGGGGCGGCCGACGGCGGCCAGACCCACCTCGGCCAGCTGCTCGACCAGGTAGTCACGGCGCCGACTGATCTCCTGGGCACCGTCGGCGGCCTGCGCCAATGCCTCCGGGCTCAGGCACGCCTCGATGGCCTCGAGGGCCGGGGTGGACACCGACCACGGCGGCTGCTGGGCCCGCATGGCCGCGATCACCGCTGGATCGCCGACGGCGTAGCCCGCGCGCAGCCCGGCCAGTCCCCACGTCTTGGTCAGCGACCGGAAGACCACCAGACCGGCGTCCGGGGCCCGGATGAGCGACTCCGGCTCGCCCGGCACGGCGTCCATGAACGCCTCGTCGACGCACAGCACCCGGCCGGGGCGTAGCAGCTGGCGCAGCACCTCGCTGGGGTGCAACACGCTGGTCGGGTTGGTGGGGTTGCCCACCATCACCAGGTCAGCGGCAGCCGGCACCCGGACGGGATCGAGCTGGAAACCTGACGCCTCCTCGAGCAGGAGCCGAGCTGGTGTGTGGCCCGCGGCGAGCAGAGCGGCCTCCGGCTCGGTGAACTGCGGATGGACGACCAGTGGATGCCTGGGGTGCAGGGCTCGCGCCAGCAGAGTGAAGGCCTCGGCGCCGCCGGACGTGGGCAGCACATGGTCCGCCGGCACCCCGTGGGCCCGGGCGATCGCCTCGACGGCGGCGTCGGGCCTGGGGTAGGCCGCCAGCGTCGCCGTGGTCGCCTGGATCCGGTCGACCAGCCAGGGCGGCGGCGCGGCCAGACGGACGTTCACGGCGAGGTCGGTCAGTCCGTCGGCGAGATCGGCATCGCCGTGGTGCCGCAGGTCGTGAGCCGTGCTCGGCCGCCGCGCCGGGGTGGCGTCGGCCGCGGCTTCGGCCCAGTCGGCTCCGCGGGCCAGCGCGGCGTGAGCCTCGTCGGCGAAGCGTTGGGCCAGCTGGGGATGGCCCGCCCAGTGCGTATGCACGTAGGAGGCGTGCAGGGTCGGATGGCCGAGCTCGGCCGGGTCGGCCGAGAAGCCGGCCGGCTGGCCGTCGAGCAGCCAGCCGGAACCCGAGGTCGCGCCCCCGCCCGCTGCAGGGGTGACGGTGGTCCGGTGGAACTCGTGCCCGGTCACCCGGCTGCCGGGCACGGCCAGCAGCGAGTGGTCGGCGGCGATCGCCGTACGGTAGCGCAGGGTCAGCCGGGGCGTCATCACCGCGTCCGCGCTGACCGCACCGACCATGGGGTGACCGTCCACCGTGTCGCAGAGGTAGAGGAGTCCGGCGCACTCGGCCACGGTCGGCACACCGGCTCGGATGGCCCTCAGCAGCGAGCGGCGCAGTCCCGTGTTGGCCGACAGCTCGACGGCGTGTACCTCGGGAAAGCCGCCACCCAGGTAGATCCCGGCCGTGCCCTTCGGCAGCGCGCTGTCGGTCAGCGGGTCGAAGACCACAGGTTCGCAGCCGGCCGCACGGAGCAGCTCCTCGGTCTCGGCGTAGCGGAAGGTGAAGGCGCGTCCGCCCGCAACGGCGATCACCGGCCGCCCGTCCGAGGCCGGCTGGACCGCACGCTCCGGTGACCAGGCAACCCCGGTCAGGACCGGAGCGGCATGGGCGATCGCCATCACCTGGGTCAGCGAGATATAGCGACCGACGTTGTCGGCGAGCAGCGACAGGCTGGTCGCGGCGTCGCCTCGTTCTGCGGCGGGCACCAGGCCGAGATGCCGCGACGGGGCCTCGATGCCCGCGTCGCGGGGCAGCACCCCCAGCACCTCGATGCCGGTGGACTCCATCGCCGAACAGATCTCGCTGGCGTGCCGCTCGGAACCGGCCTTGTTGAGGATGACCCCGCCGAGACGGACGGCCGGGTCGAACGTGTTGAGCCCATGCACCAGGGCGGCCGCCGTCCGGGAGACCTGCGAGATGTCGATCACCAGGATCACGGGGGCTTCGATCAGGCCCGCCACGTGCGCGGTGGAGGCGTAGCCCCGGCCGCCGAGCTGGCCGTCGAACAGCCCCATCACGCCCTCGACCACCGCCACGTCGACCGGCGCGGGCGTCGCCGCGCCGTGCATCAGCAGGGGAACGATCTGGTCCTCGGCGCAGAGGTGGGGGTCGAGGTTGCGGCCGACCCGACCGGTGGCCATCGTGTGGTAGCCCGGGTCGATGTAGTCCGGCCCGACCTTGAACGCGGCCACGTCCAGCCCCTCGTGGCGCAGCGCGCCCATCAGCCCGCTGGCCACCGTGGTCTTGCCGTGGCCGGACGCGGGCGCGGCGATCACCACCCGGGGCAATACCAGGGTCTCGACCTCGGCCGCCGCGGACGTCACCATTCGATCCCCTTCTGACCCTTCTGACCCTCGTCGAAGGGGTGCTTCACGTGGGTCATCTCGGTCACCAGGTTGGCCGCCGCGATGAGCTTCGGGTCGGCGCGCCGTCCCGTGATGACCACATGCTGCTTGCCCGGACGGGCGCTCAGCGTCTCCACCACGTCGTCGATGTCCACCCAGCCCCAGTTGATCGGGTAGGTGAACTCGTCCAACACGTACAGGTCGTGCGTCTCGGCGGCGAGGCGGCGTTTGATCTCCTGCCAGCCCTCCGCAGCGTCGGCAGCGTGGTCGTCCTCGGTGCCGGTCTTGCGCGACCAGGACCAGCCGGAGCCCATCTTGTGCCACTCGATGGGTCCGCCCTGGCCGGTGCTCTGGTGCAGCCCGGCCAGCGCCTCCAGGGCCGTCTGCTCGCCGATCCGCCACTTCGCCGACTTCACGAACTGGAACACCCCGATCGACCAGCCCTGCGTCCAGCCGCGGAGCGCCAGGCCGAACGCCGCGGTGGTCTTCCCTTTGCCGTCGCCGGTGTTGACGATCAGCAGCTGACGGTTACGCCGCTGCCGCGTCGTCAGACCGTCGTCCGGCGTGACCTCCGGCTGCCCCTCGGGCATCAGGCCGCGTCCTGGGCCGGAGCAAGCGCATTCTGAGCTGGTCGAAGGGCACCCATCCCCCGCTGACCAGCGGCGTCCACGATGGCGGCGGCGTTGACCTCGCCCACCGGAACGTACTGCGCGCCCAGCCGGGCACTCAGCTCCAGCGCCAGGCCGAGCTTGAACCGGCCGGTCTCGCAGTCGATCACGATCGACGAGACGCCGGTCGTGCGCAGCTGGTCCGCGCTCAGCCGGGCTCGGTGCACGGCGTCCGGACCGGAGGTGGCCCGGCCGTCGGTGACCAGCACCAGCAACGGCCTTCGGCGCGGATCGCGGATGCGCTCCAGCCGCAGCGTCTCGGCAGCGCACAGCAGACCTTCGGCCAGCGGCGTCCGACCCCCGCTGGGCAGCTCCTCGAGCCGGCGGGCGGCGATGTCGATGGATGACGTCGGCGGCAGCGCCAGGGTCGCAGTCGCGCCGCGAAAGGTCACCAACCCCACCTTGTCGCGTCGCTGGTAGGCGTCCAGCAGCAACGAGAGGACGGCTGTCTTGACCGCCTCCATCCGCTTCCGCGCCGCCATCGAACCGGACGCGTCCACCACCAGCAGCACCAGGTTGGACTCACGTCCCTCGGTGACGGCCAGCCGCAGGTCGCTGGGTGTGAGCCGGAGCAGACCGTGGGTACGGCCCCGGCGGCCCTGGTGCGGCGCGGCAGCGCGAAGGGTGGCGTTCAGGTGTACAGCTCCTCGCTCACCGGGAGCGGCGGGGGCCGCCCCGACGCGCCGTCCGGTCGAGGTCAGCGCGCGACTCCGCCGACCGGCCTCCCCGGTGCCGACCCCGGTCGCTGTGAACAGCCGGGTGCGGTACGGGTCGCCGGTCGAGGCGAGGAGGACCTTCTCGGGAACCTCCGCCTGCGTTTGCGAGCCCGCGGGTTGAGGGTCGGTGCCTCGGGCTGGTCGAGGGGGGCCCGTGTCACCTCGGGAGGACGATTCGGCCCCGGCGGGTGCCGACGCTGGGCTGGGCTCCGAGCCGTCGGCGGCGGACTCCTGAGGGGCCTCCCCCTCGCCCGGCTGATGACCCTCGTCGTTCCCCGGTTCGGGCTCCGACTCCGGCTCTGACTCGGGCTCCGATTCGGGATCTGGCTCCGGCTCGTCGTCGCCGAGCAGCCGGTCGAGCAGCTCCTCGTCCAGGCCGGGGGCGTCGAACGGGTTACGCCGCCGACGGTGCGGCAGCGCCAGCCGGGCCGCGTCCCGAATGTCGGCGGTGGTCACGGCGTCCCGCCCGTGCCAGGCGGCAGAGGCGATCGCGGCCCGCGCGGTGACGATGTCGGCGCGCATCCCGTCCACCCCGAACGCAGCGCAGACCTCGGCGATCTTCATCAGCTGAGGGTCGGAGAGGACCACCGAGGCGAGCCGGTGCTGGGCCGAGACGATCCGCCGCTGCAGAGCCGACTCCTCCTCGGCGAACCGCGTCCCGAACGCCACCGGGTCCGCATCGAAGGCGATCCGGCGGCGGACCACCTCCGCCCGCAGGGCCGGGTCGCGCGGGGCGGCGATCTCCACGGTCAGTCCGAACCGGTCCAGCAGCTGGGGCCGGAGCTCTCCCTCTTCGGGATTCATGGTCCCGACCAGCACGATCCGGGAGGCGTGCGCGATGGAGACACCCTCGCGCTCGACAGTGGATCGCCCCATCGCCGCGGCGTCCAGCAGCAGGTCGACCAGGTGGTCGTGCAGCAGATTGACCTCATCGACGTAGAGGATGCCGCGGTGCGCCGCCGCCAGCAGTCCCGGCTCGTAGACGGTCTGGCCCGTCCCCAGCGCCCGCTGCAGATCCAAGGAGCCGATCACCCGGTCCTCGGTGGCACCGACCGGCAGCTCGACCAGCCGGGCCGGACGGCTGGCGCCGACCGGGTCCAGGTGCGGACCGTCCGGGCAGCTCGGGTCGGGATCGGTGGGGTCGCAGCTGAACCGACAGCCCTGCACCACCTGCTGCTCCGGCAGCACCGTGGCGAGCGCGCGGACCATGGTGGACTTCGCCGTACCTTTCTCGCCCCGCACCAGCACGCCGCCGACCTCGGGCGACACCGTGGTCAGGATCAGGGCCAGCGCCATGTCGTCGGAACCGACGACGGCAGAAAACGGGTATGTCCGCACGAGGTGACCTCTTCTGCGGGTGTCCACGCCCGCTTTTGCCGGATAGGAGGTCCTCGGGTGTGGTCACACCGACGGCCAGCGCGGCAGACGTCCTGACTCCTCACTCGCGTGAGTCACAGTGGCGGGACCGTTCCGGATTTCCACCGGATTCCTCTCCCTGCGCCGCAGCCGATCATAGTCGTCGTCGGCGTCCTCGTCGTAGGGCCGGTTCTGTGGGATCGATCAGGTGCCTAGTCACCGGCCCGCCGGTAGCGTTCGGCCAGCAGGCGACAGGCGTCCTTCAGCTCGGGCGGCTCGACGGCGCTGAGGTCGGCGTCGAAGGTGGCGGCGCGGCCGGCGTTGCGGCACTGGGAACAGTCTTCTTCGCGGCACTTGACGGGCCGGCCGCCCGGGCGTCGTCACTGCGCGCGTTCGGTGACGCCTTCGGCGCCGTCCTCCTCGTCGAGATCGCGCTCTATCTGGTCGCCGCCGGGCCGATGCTGATGCTGCCGCGGACCACCGCCGTCCCAAGCGGTCGGCCATGACCCACCCAGAGCGCGGAGCTTGCACCCGACGACGTGCGGCAGTAGACATGCACCATCGGTCCCTGCCCCGGTGCTGAAGGAGTTCGCTGTGGAACGCGTGATCCTGGACGTCGACCTGGCGATGGGTGCGCCCGGCAGTGACATCGACGACGGTTTCGCCCTGGCCCTGGCGGTGGCCGACCCGGACATCTCGCTGGAGCTGGTCACCACGGTGAACGGCAACACCGACGTGGCGACCGCCACCGCCCTGACGCTGGAGCTGCTCCGCCGGCTGGAGCAGGACGTGCCCGTGCACCGCGGCGTCCAGGTGCCGCTGGTTCGACCGCAGGCCCGTCACGGCAGCGTGCCCGACGACGTCGAGGTCCGCGAGCCGCGTCCTGGAGCCGCCGCCACGGCCATGGTCGAGCACGTGCTGGCCAACCCCGGCGAGATCACCCTGGTCGCCGTCGGCCCGCTGACCAACGTGGCGTTGGCGATGCGGCTGCACCCGGACTTCGCGGCCAGCCTCAAGGCGCTGGTCATCATGGGCGGCGTGTTCAACCAGAACACCAACAACGCGCGGATGCCGGGGGAGTTCAACGTCTGGAGCGATCCGGAGGCGGCGCACGTGGTGCTGACCTCCGGCCTCACCGCCCGATGGGTCGGTCTCGACGTGACACTCCAGGTGCGGGTGACCCGCGGCGAGGCGCTGGCGATGGAGGCGAGCGAGCGGCCGTTCGTGTCCTTCGCCGGCAAGTACACCGCCGCGTGGATCGACCACATCAACGACGCGACGTCCAAAGGCGTGGGCGGTGTTGACGACTCGTGCGCGATGCACGACCCGCTCGCGGTCGCGGCCGTCACCCACCCGCAGTTCCTGACCTGGCGGGACGCGTACGTCCAGGTCGAGCTCGGCGACCGACTCCGGGGAGCGATGGTGGCCGACTACCTGGAGGGTGACCGGGGCCCCGACGGCTCCAGCCGGCAGCACCCGGTGAACGCGCAGGTGGCGGTCGCCGTGGACGCAGCAGGGTTCACCCAGTTCTTCCTCGGCATGATCACCGAGCTGTGATGGCGTGGACCACTGCCCTGGTCGGTTCGGTCCACCCGGGCCTGATCGCCGAACGGCGAGCGGGCATCCCCCCGTTAGGCTCGGATGCGTGATCGACGTCGTGGGCATCGGGGCCGGTGGGTGGGAGACGCTGGGAGGTCCGGAGCGGCTGCTGGTCACCTCGGCGGAGCGGGTCTTCGGCGCTCCACGTCAGCTGGCGCTCGTACCTGAGGTGGCGCGGCAGGAGAGGACCGCGTGGCCGACACCGCTCCGGCCGGCGCTGACGAGCCTGTTGGCGGGCCACACCCACATCCGGACGGTCGTCCTGGCCAGTGGGGACCCATTGCTGGCCGGTATCGGCACGACGCTGGTGGAGGAGCTCGGCCCGTCGTCGATCCGCGTCCACCCGGGTGTCTCCTCGGCCGCGTTGGCTCGGGCCCGGATGGGCTGGGCCGACGAGACCGTCGAGGTGATCCGGGTGGTCGACCCACGAGCCGACGTGGTCCGCCGGAGTCTGGCCCCCGACGCGCGGCTGATCGTGCTCTGCCGGGACCAGAGCACGCCGTCCACCGTGGCGGAGCTGCTGGTCGCGGAGGGTTTCGGGGCCAGCCGGATCTCCGTCTTCGGCGACCTGGGCAGCACGTCGGAGTCACGGCTCGATGCGGTCGCGGACTTCTGGCTCGAGCGGGAGGTGTCCGCGCTCAGCCTGGTCTGTGTGCGCTGCGTTCCGGTACGGGCCTCGGCCCTCTGGTCGCCCGGACCGGGCCTGCCCGACGAGGCGTACGGTCACGACGGGCAGCTCACCAAGCGTGACGTGCGAGCGACAGCGCTCGCGCACCTGCGGCCGGTCCCCGGGCAGCTGCTGTGGGACGTCGGCGCGGGCGCCGGCTCGGTCGGGATCGAGTGGATGCGGACCCACGCCCGGTGTCGGGCCGTAGCGGTGGAGCGCGACCCGGTCCGGGCCCAGCAGGTGGACGCCAACGCCGCCCGACTCGGGGTGCCGGGGCTGCGCGTCGTCAGGGGCGAGGCTCCGCGGGCGCTGGCCGACCTC
This sequence comes from Propionibacteriales bacterium, assembly GCA_038238065.1. Taxonomy (GTDB): domain Bacteria; phylum Actinomycetota; class Actinomycetes; order Propionibacteriales; family Propionibacteriaceae; genus Microlunatus. The sequence continues at coordinate 26,459 of JBBRYD010000020.1, forward strand.
CCGGTGCCCGACGCCGTGTTCGTGGGGGGTGGCGTCTCGGCCGAGACGCTCGCGGTGGCCTGGAGCGCACTGGCCGGCGGCGGCCGGCTGGTGGCACACGCGGTGACGGTGGAGACCGAAACCGTCCTGGTCGAGCAGTGGCGCAGGCTGGGGGGCGAGCTGACCCGGATCTCCATCGAGCAGATGGAGCCGTTGGGTGGCTATTCGGGATGGAAACCGGCTCGTGCCGTGGTGCAGTGGAGCGTTCAGAAGCCGTTGGTGAGCGTGTGACCGTCCACTTCATCGGCGCCGGGCCCGGAGCCGGCGACCTGCTGACCCTTCGGGCCGTGTCGCTGATCGGCTCGTCGAGGGTCTGCGTGTACGCCGGCACCTACCTGGGCGCGGAGGTGTTGGGCCACTGCCCGCCCGGAGCCACCCTGATCGACAGTCGGCGACTCGACCTCGACCAGATCACGGCCCATCTCGTGGAGGCGCACGCCGCCGGACATGACGTGGCCCGGCTGTGCTCCGGTGACCCCTCGCTCTACTCGGCGTTGACCGAGCAGACTCGTCGGCTGGATGTGGCCGGAGTGCCCTGGGACGTCACGCCGGGCGTCCCGGCGTATGCGGCGGCGGCGGCCCTGCTCGGCCTCGAGCTGACGGTGCCCGAAGTGGCGCAGACGGTGATCCTGACCCGGACCCAGGTGTCGTCCACCGCCATGCCGGAGAGCGAGTCGCTGTCGCGGTTGGCGCGGAGCCACGCCACGCTCGTGCTGCACCTGGCGATCCGCCGGACTCGCGAGCTCGCCGCCGAGTTGGCGGCTGAGTACGGCGCCGGCTGTCCGGTGGCGGTGGTGGCCAACGCGACCGGTGTCGAGCAGGTGGTCCTCCGGGGCACCCTCGCCGACATCGCCGACCAGGTCGAGGGCGCCGGGTTGCGTCAGGCCGCGGTCATCCTGGTCGGCGAGGCGTTGCGTGGGGTCGGCCGGGACGACCTGGTCGAGTCACACCTGTACGGTCCACGCCCGCGGGGCTAGGGAACGGAGGTTCGAAGCACCATGACGTGCCGGCTCGTCGCGCTCTGCATCGATGCGAACGACCCGCTCCGCCTTGCGCGCTTCTGGGCCGGCGTCCTGGACGGAGAGCTGGTCGACGACCCCCACGGCGGCATCGCCCTCCTACCGAGCGATGACCCCGGGTTCCGCATCCGCTTCCTGCCCACTGAGGAGCAGAAGGTCGGCCAGAACCAGCTGCACTTCGACCTGACGAGCACGTCCCTGGAGGACCAGCAGCAGACGGTGGCGAATGCCCTCGGGCTCGGTGGGCGGCCCGTCGACGTCGGCCAGCGTCCCGAAGAGGGCCACGTCGTGCTCGCCGACCCCGAAGGCAACGAGTTCTGCGTCATCGAGCCGGGCAACAGCTTCCTCGCCGGCTGCGGATTCGTCGGAGCGCTGTCGTGTGACGGTTCGCAGCGGGTCGGGTACTTCTGGAGCGAGGCCTTGGGCTGGCCGTTGGTCTGGAACCAGGATCAGGAAACCGCGATCCGCTCCCCGTTCGGTGGCCCGAAGATCAGCTGGGGCGGTCCGCCACTGGCACCGAAGACCGGGAAGTACCGGCTGCACTTCGACATTGCCCCTCCCCGAGACGGGAACCAGCGTGAGGAGGTCGATCGGCTCATCTCCATGGGGGCCACACCGATCGACATCGGCCAGGGCGAGGCCCGCTGGGTGGTGCTGGCCGATCCAGACGGCCATGAGTTCTGCGTACGGCCGCCGCAGTAGGGCGATGGATCCGAGCAGTGGCGGTATGTACCTTTACAGTTACGTACCCTTCGGGGTACATTCAGCTCATGGATGCAGTTCTGCAGGCATTGGCCGACCAGAGCCGTCGTACGGTCCTCGAGATTCTGCGGGGCCACCCGGCGACGGCGGGCGAGCTGGCTGACGCACTGCCGATCGCTCGGCCCGGCGTGTCTCGGCACCTGCGAGTCCTCCGGGAAGCGGGGCTCGTCGACGTACGCCACGAGGCGCAGCGGAGGATCTACACCCTGCGGCCGGAGGCGCTCGTCGAGGTGGACGCGTGGTTGGCGGAATACCGCGCGCTGTGGCAGAACCGCCTCGACGCGCTGCACACGGAGATCACACGAGGAAAGAAGGCGAACCGATGAGGATCCTGGCGACGATGCGGGCACTCGACGAAACCCGTGGAGCGGTGCGGGTCGAGGACGTTTACAACACCGACATCGAAGACCTGTGGGAAGCATGCACGGCACCGGAGCGACTTGCGCGCTGGATCGCCGAGGTGTCCGGGGATCTGCACCAGGGTGGGACGGCGCACGCGGTTATGACGAGCACCTGGACCGGTCCGGTGAAGATCGAGGTCTGCGACGCCCCGCGCCATCTGCTGCTCACCGCGGAGCCGGGCGCAGCCGAGGAGTCTCAGATCGAGGCGTGGCTGACCGCGGAGGGGTCGCAGACCCGGTTGGTGATCGAGGAACCTGGTCTGCCCATGGCCTCGCTGCACTTCTACGGAGCCGGCTGGCAGGTCCATCTGGAGGACCTGGCACGTTCGTTGGCGAGCGACGGCCCCGTGCACGTCGGCGGCTGGTCGGAGCAGTCGCCGGCCGCGGACTGGCACGAGCGCTGGACCGAGCTGACCTTGCCGGACTGACTAGATCCTCTAGTTGACACTTGATAAAGCAGATGCTTTAGTAAAGGCATGGAGACGACAGTCGAGGAACATCGGCTCGATGCCCTGTTCACGGCCCTCGGTGACCGCACCCGGCGCGACATCGTGGCTCGGCTGAGCACGGGCGAGGCGACGGTCAAGGAGCTGGCGGAGCCGTACCGGATGAGCATGCAAGCCGTGTCGCAGCACATCCGGGTGCTCGAACGGTCGGGCCTGATCAGTCAGGGGCGATACCGCCAGACCCGGCCGTGCCGGCTCGAACCCGCGGCCCTCGAGGCGGCGCTGTCGTGGATCGAGGAGAGCCGACGCACGTGGACTGAACGGATGGACCGGCTGGAGGCGCACCTCGACCAGGTGCAGGAGCGTGAGAACCAGTGAACGACGACGAACTCGTCTACCGGCGCGTCTTCCGTGCGCCGCGCGAGCTGGTGTGGCGGTGCCTCACCGAGCCGGCCGAGCTCACGCACTTCTGGGGCCCGAGCGGCACGGCCACGCCGATCGACGGCATCGTCGTCGAGCTCCACCCCGGTGGCAGGTTTGAGACGGTGATGCTCGGCGAGCACGGCAGCCATCACATGGTCGCCGTCTTCACCGAAGTCGTCCCACCCGAACGACTCGGCTGGATGGAGTCGGCAACCGGGATGCACACCACGAGCACGCTCATCGACCTCGGCGACGGCACAACCGAAGTCGTCATCCATCAGCAGAACGTGCCCGAGGCGATGCGCGTGCCTCCGGCCCGCGCCGGATTCCTCACCTCTCTCGACAAGCTCGAGGAGCACCTCGCCCACCTCACACCAGGAGATCGATCATGACCGACCCCCAATCCTGGGTAGCACCGACGTACCTGGGGCTAGCCGACCTTCTCGACACACGGACCGGCCTTCTGTGGGACGCCCCGTCGCTGTGCGAGAACTGGTTGGTGCGCCATGTGGTCGCCCACGTGACGATGCCGGCGCGGCTGACCCCGGAGCAGTACTGGGCCGAGATGGCGGCGGCCGGCGGCGACTTCACCGTGCTGTCCGACACCGTGGCCACCCGGGACGCTGCACTGCCCGTTGCCGAGCTCTTGGCCCAGCTCCGATCGCCGGGACTGCACTCGTGGCAGCCGCCGGGCGGCGGTGCCGATGGCGCACTGAGCCATGCGGTCATGCACTCTCTGGACGTGACGATCGCGCTCGAACGGCCAGCCGTCGCACCGGTGGAGGCTGTGACCGCCGTCCTCGATCAGCTCACCGCTGCCCGTGGCGCCTGGTTCTCACTCGACCTGACAGGTATCCGGCTCGAGGCCGCCGACAACGACTGGAGTTGGGGAAACGGAGAGGTCGTTCGCGCCGACAGCGGTTCGCTGGTGGCGCTCCTGGGCGGCCGAGCGCTGCCCGACGGCCGGACCCTGCCCCGCAGTTGACCAGGCGTACGCAAGCAAAACCTATGGCAGTCCAAGAACTCGCCCCTCCTCGCCGTAGGAGTCTGCGACACGCGGCCGATCGTCAGGATGGATGCAACGGGTGGCCGATTCTTGGAATCAGTCTCGGCTCACCGACTGACCCCCGGGTCCGCCGAGGGTAGCGGCACCCGGCCAGCAGCGTTCCGGTCTCACCAGGGGATGACGCCGGCGTCTTCGAAGTAACCGCCGGTGGGTCCCCCGTCGGGCAGCGTCGCCAGTCGGATCGCGATGGCGGCGCCCTCTTGAGGGGTCCGTACCCCGCGGAAGCCGTTGAGATCGGTTGCCACAAATCCGGGGCAGGCGAGGTTGATCAGGATGTTGGTGTCGCGCAGCTGTTTGGCGTACTGCACGGTCACGGCGTTGAGGAACGTCTTCGACGGCGCGTACGCGCCAGAGATCGGACCCGTGGAGAGCTCGTCGGTGGTCGCGGTCTGGCGAGCCAGCGATCCGACACTGCTGGACATGTTCACGATCCGTGGCGATGTCGAACGACGCAGCAGCGGCAGCACGGCATTGGTGAGGCGCATGACGCCGATGACGTTGGTCTCGACCACGGTCCGTACCTGCTCCGGTGACATCTGGGTGGGGTCCTGGGGCATACCACCCGTCACACCCGCGTTGTTGACCAGGACGTCGAGCCGCCCCGCTCGCTCCTCGATCAGCCGTGCGGCAGCCGTGACGCTTGCGTCGTCGGTGACGTCGAGCGGCACGCCGAACGCGTCGACGCCGGTCGCGCGCAGCTTCTCCACGGCATCATGACGCCTCCCCTCGTCACGGGCGCCGACTCCGACGCTCCAGCCGAGAGCGCCCAGACCGGCCGCAATCTCATACCCGATCCCCTTGTTGGCGCCGGTCACCAGGGCAATGGTCTGGTCGTTCGTGTGGTTTTCGCTCATGCGTCGATCGTCCGCCGACGCTTGACAAACATCCAGTACCGATCCGATGGTCGGCGATACCGGCCCGGTATCGGGCCAGGTCAGTGACCGTTCCGACTATCCTGGACACCGTGGAGACCCGAGAGCTGTCGTACTTTGTCGCGGTGGCTGAGGAACTTCACTTCGGTCGGGCGGCCGCACGACTGGGGATGGCCCAGCCGCCACTCTCACGGGCGATCCAGCAGCTCGAGCGACGGCTCGGGGTGACCCTGCTCGAACGCTCAGGCCGCGGCGTCACCTTGACGGCGGCTGGAACGGTACTGCTCCGCGAGGGTCACGCTGCCCTCGACGCAGTGGCCGCGGCTGAACGACGAACGCGGCGGGCCGGGACCACCGACGGCGGCCCGAGGCTGGTCCTCGTCACCAAGGCCGGCGCGTCGCAGGAGCTGCTGGCCAAACTCCTGGACGCCTTCGCCGGCGAGCCCGAGGCGGTCGAGGTCGATGTGCTGCTGTGCGGACCGGGGGAGCAGGAGCGCGTGCTGCGGGACGGACGGGCCGACGTGGGGCTGCTGCACTGGCCCTTCGACTCCACCGCCGGGCTCGATACCGAAGAGCTGACCACCGAGGGGCAGGTGGTGGTGCTGCCGTCCGGTCACCCGTTCAGCGGTCGGACCCAGCTGACCCTCGCCGATCTGCGGGCGCTCCGGGAGCCGCCACCGGCGCGGTGGCCCAGGGTCGACGGAACGTACCCGGACGGCCCCGGACCCGAGGTGCGCAGCCACGAGCAGCTCCTCCAGCTCATCGGTCTCGGACGGACGATGGCCGTGCTTCCCGAGTCGGTGCGAGGTCAGCTCCGCGGCGAGCATGCCGTGGTCGCGCTCGCGGATGCGGCCCGGGTGACGACGGTCATCGCGTGGCCGCCGCAGAGCACGTCCTTGACCCTCGCCGCCCTGGTACACACCGCCACGCGACTCTGACTACCGTAGAGACAGCCTCACCGCTCGGCTGACCGAGACGGCCCGGGGATGCCGCCGCCGATCACGAACTGCTGGGGGAGCAGCTGGCAACGCTGTTCGACGAGCACGCCATCCGACCACAACACAGGTCGTGACCGACGCGGCATCAAGATCGAGGAGCCGAGGATGAAGACGGACTTCAAGCGGGAGATCGACAGCTACACCGCCCGCCACGGAGTGTTTTCGGTCGTGACCGTCCCGCCGTTGGACTACCTCATGATCGACGGCCACGGCGATCCCAACTGTTCTCCGGCGTACCAGGAGGCCATCGCGGCCATCTATCCCATCGCCAACACGGTGAAGTTTCTCAGCAGGACCGATACTGGCCGGGACTACGTGGTGATGCCTCTCGAGGCGCTGTGGTGGTCCGAGGACATGGCGGCATTCACCATTGCCCGAGACAAGTCACGGTGGGAATGGTCACTCATGATCATGGTTCCGGACTGGACCACCCAGGAGCACCTCGCGGTCGCTCGACAGGCAGCTGCGCGCAAGGGCAGGGTCCCTGGCCTGGATGACGTGCGGCTCGAACGGTACGAGGAGGACCTGAGCGTGCAAACCCTTCATATCGGGCCCTACGACGACGAGGCGCCGGTGCCGGACGCGATGCATCACCGGTTCATCCCCGACCACGCGCTGCGCGTGACGGGTAAGCACCACGAGATCTACCTCAGCGATGCCCGTCGCTAGCTGTTCATGCCTTCAAGGCTCTCTGATCGAGACCTATATGTCTAATAACTGGCTGGCATCAAAACCATGACTCAGCAGCATAGGTTGCTGGTCGGTCGGGGCCGTTTCGCCATGACCTGCGGCGGGTTGTCACAACTCGCGATCTGGCGGTGTCTCATCAGTGGAACCCTTCACAGGAAGAGAGACATCGTGACTGACAACATCGCCGTGGTCGTGATCGGCGGCGGATACGCCGGAGTCATGGCGGCCAACCGCCTCACCGGGCGCGCCGACCTGACGGTGACCCTGGTCAACCCTCGACCGAGCTTCGTGGAGCGGATCCGGCTGCACCAGCTGGTGGGCGGGTCCGACGACGCGGTCGTTGACTACCGCCATGTCCTGGCCCAAGACGTTCGGTTGGTGGTCGACACCGTGTCCCGGATCGATGCTTCCCAGCGCAGCGTGACGCTGTCGACAGGCGGCGTCATCGGCTACGACTACCTCATCTACGCCGTGGGTAGCCGCAGCGCCGACCCCGATGTGCCCGGAGCGGCCGAGTTCGCGTACCCGCTGGCCAGCCTGGAGGCGGCACAACGGTTACGTGCGGTCCTCGACGGCGCACCGAGCTCCGCCACGCTGACGGTCGTCGGGGCGGGTCCGACCGGCATCGAGACTGCCGCAGAGCTGGCAGAGGGGGGCCGCCACGTCACCCTGGTCTGCGGTGAGGTGCTCGGTCCGTACCTCCATCCTCGCGGGCGACGCTCGGTGGCCGAACGGCTGGCCGAGCTCGGGGTAACCGTGCTGGAGGGCCCCAACGCCATGGTGATGGCGGTGACCCGCGACGCCGTCGAGCTCCGTGATGGCCGCGTTCTCGCAAGCGCGGTGACGATCTGGACGGCCGGTTTCGGTGTTCCGGAGCTGGCCCACCGCAGCGGCCTGAGCACCGACGCCCTAGGACGCCTCCTCACTGACGAGACGTTGACGAGCGTGGATGACCCGCGTGTCGTCGCGGCCGGCGACTCGGCGGCACCCTCGGACGTACCGTTCCGGATGAGCTGCCAGGCTGCGGGTCCGCTGGGCGCGCAAGCCGCGGACACGGTGCTCAGTCGTATCAGGGGTGAGCAACCGAGACCCGTCGCCATGGGGTTCCTCGGTCAGTGCCTCAGTCTGGGTCGCCGGGGAGGGTTCTTCCAGTTCTCCCATAGCGATGACACCGCACGGCGGCTCCACCTCGGTGGCCGCCCTGGCGCCACCCTCAAGCAACTGGTGTGCTGGGGCACCGTCTATCAGCTGGCGGCGGAAGCAAAGACGCCTGGTTCGTTCTTCGTGCCCGCGTGGGCGACGGACCGCAAACGCCCCCAGAGGGTAGCTGCCCAGCGCGCCCACGTGCTGGCCCGCTGATCGGCGGCCACGTGGTGGGTGCACACTCGAACCGCCGTCACCTGACGGGGCCGGCCGCGAGAACAAGGGGTGTCCGGTGAGCGACCGCGTGACCAACCCGGCGACCGAGGCCTTCGTCGCCCACCGCAACCTGCTCTTCACCGTCGCGTACGAGATGCTCGGATCGGCGGCCGACACCGAAGACGTACTCCAGGAAACGTGGCTGCGCTGGGTCAAGGTCGACCAGGAACAGGTGCGCGACCAGCGCGCCTACCTGGTCCGGGTCACGACGCGCCAGGCGCTCAACCGACTGCGCAGCATGAAGCGCCGCAAGGAGGCCTACGTCGGCGCTTGGCTGCCGGAGCCTCTGCTCACCGCTCCGGACGTGGCCGACGACGCCGAGCTCGCGGCCAGCATGTCGATGGCGCTGATGCTCGTCCTCGAGACGCTGTCGCCGACCGAGCGTGCCGTCTTCGTGCTCCGCGAGGCCTTCGATTTCGGCTACGACGAGATTGCCGTGGCCGTCGACAAGAGCCCCGCGGCCGTCCGCCAGATCGCTCACCGCGCCCGCCAGCACGTCGATGCCCGCCGCCCGCGACAGGTGGTCTCCTTGAGCGAGACCAGCGTCGCGCTGACCTCGTTCCGGCGCGCGCTCGAGACCGGGGACCTGCAGGGACTTCTCGATCTGCTGGCTCCCGAGGTTGTCCTGGTCGCCGACGGCGGGGGCAAGAAGCAGGCCGCGCTGCGCCCCATCGTCGGGGCCGACAAGGTGGTTCGCTACCTGGTCGGGACGCTCAACAAGAACGAGCTCCCGGTCAGCGTCGCCTCGACGATGGTCAACGGCAACCCGGCACTGGTCGTGCGGCTGGACGGCCAGATCGACGGCGTGGTGGCCGTTCAGGTGAAGAACACCCGCGTCATCGGCGTCTACTACGTGCGCAACCCGGAGAAGCTGTCCCGAGTCGAGGTCGAGACTCCGCTCAGTAGACGGTGATGACAGCTGTTCCCCAACCGGACCGGGCGCTGCTCGCAGTCAGCGAGGCAGCGCCCGGGGCCCGGCACGGTCAGCGTGACGGTGGGGAACGTTGGTAGCTGTAGAGGCTCGAGCTGAGGGGTTCACCTGGTCGGTCCTGGTGCTGCAGGGCCAAGCCGTCCACGGGTCTTTCGGGCCACCACCGGGAGCGCAGGGGTCGGGACCGAACGGGCGGCTTCGGTGGCTCATCGGGCCACTCCGCGGCGGTCAGAGCGGCAAACTCTGCGTCGAACCACGCTGCCTCGATATCGTCCCAGGCCTTCTCGATGGCGCCGTCGGTGTCCTCGGTCATCTCGAGCTCTCGGCTCGGTAGAGCTGAATCTCGAATGAGATCTCACCTCCTTTCGCAGCGTGAGTCGGTCGAGGGACACATATCCTCTGGACCCTCAGGCGTTGAGGACTTTGTGGTCCTTACTGGCGTGAATGGTGATCTTGCGAGGCTTGGCCCGCTCGGCTATCGGGATCTCCAGGCGCAGGACGCCACTCTCGTACGAAGCGGCGATCTTCTCGGTGTCGAGGTTGTCGCCGAGGATGAGTTGTCGGCTGAACACGCCACGCGGACGCTCGGCGGCGACGAGCTCTTCGATCCCTTCCCGCGCAGGGCGGTCGGCGCGTACGGTGAGGACGTTTCGTTCGACGTCGAGGTCGATCGAGTCCGGGTCGACTCCCGGAAGGTCGAGCTCGACGATGAAGGAACTGTTCTCGCGCCAGGCATCCATCGCCATGGTGGCGGGGCGGGCGGCCGTGCCGAACACCTGTTGGGTGAGCCGATCGAGGTCACGGAACGGATCGGTGCGCATCAGCATTGCTTCTACCTCCTGTTGTCGATGATCGGATGCGCCAGCCACATATCTGTAGTGACTGATATAGGTTTTATATACCCGACAGCGGTACGATGCAACAGTGCCGACGAGAAAGATCCCCGAACCGGAAGCATCCGACGACCGAGGTGTGTACGGCATCTCGGTGGCGGCCGAGCTCGCCGGTGCCGGCGTGCAGACGCTGCGTCTGTATGAACAACGGGGCCTGTTGCGTCCTGACCGTTCGGCGGGGGGGACACGGCTCTACAGTCTGAATGACCTTCGCAAGCTCCGCCGGATCACCGGGCTCCTTGCGCAGGGTCTCAACCTGGCCGGTATCGCCATGGTCCTGGACCTCCAGGATGACAATCAGCGGATGCGTCATCACATCGAGGGGTTGCCACCGGTCCCGGACGGCTAGACGCTGTCAGTGGAAGCCGTGGTTACGAGCCGATGTCACCTGCCGGTAGCCGAGCGCGTCCACCACGATGCACCTCGTAGCTGTCGACGACAGACAGCTCTTCCGGCGTGGGGGGTTCGAACAGTGACCAGGCCCACTGCAGTTCGTCGTGCGTCATCGGATAGGCACCGCGGGTGGCGTCTTCGTTGCGCCTGTGCAGTCGTGACCACAGCGTCTCCAACGTGACGTCGAAGACGTGTAGCTCGATCCGCGCGCCGCTGGCGCGAGCATCGCTGAACTTCTGAGCCCGTTCCTCGGCCCGCCACAGGCCGTCCTCCAGGATGACGTCGGTGCCGCGGCGCAGCAGGTTGAGGGCGTGCCGATACAACGCCAGCTGCAGCTGTTCGTGAAAGGTGGTGTCGCTGTGCTGCATCCCGAGTTCTGCTTGCCACTCGTCGGTACAGATCCGCACGCCACGCCCGGCTACCTCCAGGCGTTTGGCCAGCGTGGTCTTGCCGGACCCCGGCAGCCCACAGAACAAGGTCAACGTCGGCGCGGTGTCGGCCACGGTCAACGTGCGGTGTCCCATGACCACTCGCTGTGCACGTGACTGTTTGCGGGAAACGTCATGTCTGATTCTCGCTCAAGCTGACACCGTGAACGGTCAGTAGTGCGGCCTGTTACCCCCAACACGACGGCCGGGCCCCTGTGTCGAGGAGCCTCGAGGTACGAAGAGTGACCTACCCCTCAGGCCCGCGGGGCGGATCCAGCGATGCTTGCTGACCGGGCCCGCGCTGCACAGCAGAAAGACGATGGACGTGCCGGCTGCCGATCTTGCTGGTGGCGTTCAGCCCGAGCAGCTGCAGGGTGCGTCGGTACTCAGTGCGCAGTATGTCCACCGCTCGCTGCACTCCGCGCTCCCCGCCGGCCATCAGACCGTACAGGTAGGCCCGCCCCACCATCACCGCATCGGCGCCCAGGGCCACCGCGGCCACGATGTCCTGACCACTTCGCACCCCGCTGTCCAGAATCACCGTCGCGTCCGGACCCAGCGCTTCGCGCACCGCGGGCAGGACGTCCAGGGTGGCCGGGGTGCGGTCGAGCTGACGCCCGCCGTGGTTGGAGACGACGACCCCGTCGGCGCCTGACTCGACCAGCCGCTGCGCGTCGGTCGCATTCAGGACGCCCTTGACCAGGAGCGTGTGCGGCCACTTCGCGCGCAGCCAGGCCAGGTCGCGATAGCTCAACCCGGGGTCGAACAGCAGCGCGGCGACGTCGGCCGACGACCCCGGGAAGTCCCGGACAGAGGCGAAGTCGATCGGCGGTGTGGTGAGCTTGTTGAACCACCAGGAGGGGAACCTGGACATGTCGAAGAACGTCTTGACGGTCAAGGAGGGCGGGATCGTCAGCCCGTTGCGCACGTCCTTGAGTCGGTTGCCGCCCACTGCGGTGTCGATCGTCAGAACGACGGTGGTGCACCCGGCAGCCAGGGCGCGGTCGATCAGCTCGTTGTTGAGCGCCTCCTGATTGGTGAGGTAGAGCTGGAACCAGTTCTCCCCTTCCGGCGCGGCCGCCCGCACGTCCTCCACGGTCGAGGTGCCCACGGTCGAGAGCACAAAAGGCAGGCCATTGCGTTGCGCGACTCGGGCCACAGCCGCCTCACCCTCATGGTGCATCATCCGGGTGTAGCCGGTCGGAGCCAGGATCAGCGGCATCGAGAGCTGCTTGCCGAGAACCGTAGCGCTGAGGTCGGGATGCTCGACGGAGTGCAGTCCCTCGGGCACGAACACGGTGTCCAGGAACGCCTGACGGTTCCGCCCGGCCGTCACCTCCGCCTCCGCCGCCCCGTCGACGTAGTCAAACACCGCTCGCGGGGTGTGGCGTCGAGCGGCGCACCGTAGGTCGTCAATGGTCAGAGCGGCCGCCAGCCGCCGTCTCACGGGCCCCAGTATCGGGGCCCGGAACTGCAGCAGCTCCCGGACCTCGGCAACCCGAGGGATCTGGCGGGAGACCCGGATCCGCGCGTCCGGCGCCGGTACGGCATCTGGCGGCGACGTGTCAGTGCTGGTCATTTTCGGGTGAACCTCACGGTCGGTCTCGAGAAGTGCCTCGACGGCATCCTCTCGCACCACCCCGAGCCGGCGGCTGGGGGGCGGAGCCCGCGTTCCGGTGAATGCGTGAAGCCCGAGGCTGTAGCACTGGTCGCTCGAACAGGCCCGGACACACATACGTGAGCCAGGCACCGCAACCACCGTGAGGGACAGGGGAGCTCTGCCCTTCATGGTGGAATGTCAGGATGGGCGAAGAGGCAGATGCGTTCGGCCAGGCATCCGACGCGGTGTGTCCGGGTCTGGCCCCGGCCGAGCCGGTCCACAGCGGACCTGAGCAACTTCTCACTGTGGGAGGTGAGCTGTTCCGCGTACGGCGCCGTGCCCAGCACGGGTCCAGTTACGAGTACGACTACGACTGGCTGTCCGGGCCCAATCCAGGCTACGGGTTTGGCATGTCCGGTCCGCTCGAGCAGACCGACGACGATCACCTGACCACGATCCGTGACTTTCTCGCCGGTATCGATCCCGCCACGGGATACCTCGGCTAGGACCGGGTTGCCGGCGTCCGGCGGCGCCAGAGCCGATGAGTTTGATGGCCGTACCCGGTCCACTTCACCATGACCAAGACGGGTGCGCTCGACCTCACGTTTACCGCGGTCCTCGGCAGGGTCCGCGAAGGCGATACCTGGACGTGCGTGGTGCTGCCCGACTCAGCGGCGATCTTCGGGACCCGAGGTCTCGTCAAGGTCGCCGGCGACATCGACGGGGAGCCGTTCCGTGGCGCCTTCATGGCCCTGGGCGACGGCACGCACAAGAGACCCGTCGCCGCAGGCATCCGACGCGCCATCGGTAAGACCGACGGGGACGCCGTCACCGTGCATCTCAACGAGCGGCTCAGCTAAGGCTCGACAGTCAGCAAGAGGTCGGCCAGGCGGCCCGTGGTGACGCGGAGGTCGGTGAAGCGAAACTCCTGCGGCTCCTCGTTGGCGTGCAGCTGCAAGGCGATCGGGCCTGGGCGCAGCCGTGCGGGCTCGTCGGTGAAGTCGAAGATCTCGGTGCCGTTGGCGGCCATCCGGATCCGGTCGCCGAGAACGAGGATCTCGATAGCGTTCCACTCACCGATGTGCTCGGCCGGGTGGTCCCAGAAGGTCGGATAGCCGGCTGGCACGACCCGACCCCGGCCGTACGCGTCGAAGATCCCCCAATCCTGGCAGAACATCAGCAGGGGGCCGCGAAACCCGTACGGGTCGCCTGCATCGTTGAACTGCTCACCGCAGGCGGCCACCGCGGAGTGCATGGTGGAGTAACCGGGGCCCACGGTCTGCCGCACTCTCAGCGTCAGCCGGAAGTCGGTGAACGTCTCGTCGTTGACCAGGTAAGTGCTCGTCGGCACCACCTTGTCGTTGCGACCCATGATGGCTCCGTCGTTGACCGACCAGTGCCCAGCAGCGCCGCTCCAGCCCGTCAGATCCGTGCCGTTGAAGAGATCGCGTGCTGCCGCCCCATCGCCAGTGCTGGGGGTGGTGTCGTCCGTCGTCATGGTGCCGATCATCCCTGACGCCTCGGACCGTCGATCAGGTAGGCCGCCTGAGGACGCTCAGCGCAGCCGGCGCGCACGCAGCACGAGGTCCGCGGCATGGTGTGAGCCCGCGCCACTGTCGGGTGCGACGCGGGGGCGCTCTTCATCCAGCTCGATCTCCCAGTCGTCGTCGAGCA